>NZ_JAUYQU010000207.1 GCF_030697065.1 Bradyrhizobium sp. | reverse complement strand
GAGCTCGGCGCTCGGCTTCCTTGAAAAGTGCAGCCGCGGGAATCCGCTGTCGAGCAGCGTCGATACCGGCGTGCCCTCGGCGGCTGCAAGGCTGGTCTAGTGCAGCCAGGCGGCATGGCGCTGCGCGGCGGATATGATCATGCCCGGATAGGTGCCGGCCACCATGGCCTTGGCGAATTCGGTTTCCACCAACTCCGGCTTTCCCGCAAAGGCGCCATCGACGATCGGGTCGATCTTGAGCTCGGAGGCGTCGGCGACCACCGCCATCACGTCGTCCAAAGTAACCACGCGCCCGCCAGGGGCGTAGAGCGCGAGCTTCCTCAATTCGTTGCGCGAGGCCTGGCGGTCGCCGCCGAGCAGCGACATCAGGACCGCGCGGGCGTCGGCGGCGATGCTGAGGTTCGAAACCCGCAGCTCGCTGTCGATCAATCGCGCCAGCGCGCCGGCGTCGTCGGCGTAGCAGGCGATCGCGACGGCGGTTCTGGCGCGCTCGCAGGCCTTGCGCAGCGGCGATTCCGGCCGCAACTCGCCGGCCTCGATCACGATGCGGCAGTTCTTCAGGGGCATATCGGCCAGCGTGTCGACTCCGCCAGCGAAGCTGCGCGAGCCGGCGCGGATGCGAATGGCGCGCCGACCGCCGAACAGCGGCACGGTCATCGCTTCATCCACCAGCCGCGACGGCTCGGCGGAAAGTTCATCGCCGTCGAGCCGCACCAGCGAGAACGGATCGTTGGGGTCGTCGACCGCGGACGCCAGCAGCGCATCGGCCCGTTCGCGCACGAGGCCGGCATCGGGACCGTAAAGCAGGATGATGGGGCGCGCCGGATCGGGCCGGGCCAGAAAGGCGTCGATCTCTTTTCCGCGAAGCGCGACCACTGCGAGATCCCTGCCGTCATTCCGGGACATGCGTCTTCGCATGGACCCGGAATCTCGAGCGAACTAAATTATCTCCGGATTCCGGGTTTGCGCTTTGCGCGCCCCGGAATGACGGTTGAATCAGGTACCGGCGACGAAGAACGACGCCAGCCGGGTCTGGATGTTTTCAGCTATCTCGTGAGCGGCACGATCCTCGGCGTCGCGGAAGGCGCGGGCGCGGGCGAAGCGCTGCAACTGGCCGGGAATGTCGTAGGACACCCGCGCGAAGGTGGTTCCGGTCATCACCGATTTATTGGTGGCGAGATCGATCAGATTGTACTGGGCGTCGATGCCGTAATTCTCGCTGGATGGCAGCGCGGTGGCGGGATCGAGCATCAGCGACGAGCGGCTGGAACCGAACCGCAGCACCAGTTTGTGCGTCGGGGGCATCCCGGTGGCGTTGCCGTAGAGCTTGAACTTCAGCGCGTTGCGGATCTCCACCTGGACCCGCGCCTCACGCGAGGCGTTGGCCTTGTCGACCGGCGGGACGTCCACCCCCATCAGCTTTTCGCGCAGGCCGGGGGTGCCGTCGGTGCGTTCGGCATACATCGGCTGAAAGCAGCCGGCCGTCAGCGCCGCCAGGGCGGCCACGACCAGGAGCCGAGCGGCAATGCGGGTCTTAGCCAACGACATTCACGATCCTCATGGGAACAACAATCACCTTGCGGACGGCCTTGCCGCCGAGCGCCTGTTTTACCGCATCGAGGGCCAAAACGGCAGTCTCAATTTCCGGATTTTGGGCGCCCCGTGGCACGGTTACATCACCCCGCTTCTTGCCGTTGACCTGGACCACCAGCGTCACACTGTCTTCGATCAGCAAATCGCGTTCGATTTGGGGCCAATTCGCCTCTGAAATCAGCCCCTTCTGGCCCAAAACCGTCCAGCATTCCTCGGCCAGATGCGGCATCATGGGCGCAAACAGTTGAACAAGAATGACCGCGGCTTCCTGGACCGACCAGGCCAGATCGGGCGACGGCTCCCCCTCGCGGCCCAGAACCTCGGCCAGCGCGTTGGTGAATTCGCGGATATGGGCAAGGCAGACGTTGAAATGCAGCTTTTCGATGCCGGCGGAAACCTTGTCCAGCGCGCCGTGGGCGGCCTTGCGCAGCACCAGCGCATCCGCGCCGAACGCTTCCGGCCGTTCCGCCGGGGCCGACCGGGCGATCCCGGCGGACTCGTTGATCAGCCGCCACAGCCGCTGCACGAAGCGCGAAGCGCCCTGCACCCGCTCGTCGCTCCAGATCACGTCGCGATCCGGCGGCGAATCCGACAGCATGAACCAGCGCGCAACGTCGGCGCCGTAGGTCGCGATGATGTCGTCAGGGTCGACGGTGTTGCGCTTTGACTTCGACATCTTCTCGATCGGGCCGATCGAGATTTCTTCCCCGCCGGAGATCATCGTGGCGCGACGGTCGCTGCCGACCGTCTCGATCTTGACCTCGGCCGGCGTGACGTAGCCGCCATCGGCCTTCTGATAGGTTTCGTGCACCACCATGCCCTGGGTGAACATGCCGGCGAACGGCTCGTCCATGCCGATATGACCGGTGGCCTTCATGGCGCGGGTGAAGAAGCGGCTGTAGAGCAGATGCAGGATCGCATGCTCGACGCCGCCGATATACTGGTCGACCGGCATCATCCGGTTGGCGACGTCAGGCGAGGTCGGCGCCTTCTCGTTCCACGGATCGGTGAAGCGCGCGAAATACCACGACGAATCCACGAAGGTGTCCATGGTGTCGGTTTCGCGCGTGGCCTTAGCCCCGCATTTCGGGCAGGCGACGTGCTTCCAGGTCGGATGATGGTCGAGAGCGTTGCCGGGCTTGTCGAAGGAGACATCCTCCGGCAGCACCACCGGCAGGTCCGCATCGGGCACCGGCACCACATCGCATGTCGGGCAATGGATCACCGGGATCGGGCAGCCCCAATAACGCTGCCGCGAAATGCCCCAGTCGCGCAGCCGGAAATTCACCTGCCGCTCGCCGACCGGCATGTTGCCGCGAACCTCTCCTTCGAGGCGTTTTGCAACGTCCTGCTTGGCCTGCTCGATGGTCATGCCGTCGAGGAAGCGCGAATTGATCATGCGGCCCTCGCCGTCAAAGGCCGTGTCGGTGATGACGAACGCCTTGGGATCCTGGCCTTCGGGGCACACCACGGGGGTGTTGCCGAGCCCGTATTTGTTGACGAAATCGAGGTCGCGCTGGTCGTGCGCCGGGCAGCCGAAGATCGCGCCGGTGCCGTATTCCATCAGCACGAAGTTTGCCACGTAGACCGGCAGCTTCCAGTCCGGGTCGAACGGATGGACCGCCCGGATGCCGGTGTCAAAACCCTGCTTCTCCTGGGTATCGATGATCTCCTGCGCGGTGCCGTGACGCTTGGCTTCCGCGATGAATTCCGCGAGCTTGGGATTCTTCGCCGCCGCGGCCTGCGCCAGCGGATGATCCGGCGCGATCGCCATGAATTTGGCGCCGAACAGCGTGTCGTGCCGGGTGGTGAAAATCTTCAGCTCGGTCTCGCCCGCCGGCGTCGTCGCCGGGTCGAGCGCGAAGCGCACCAGCATGCCTTCGCTGCGGCCGATCCAGTTGCGCTGCATCAGCCGCACCTTGTCGGGCCAGCGGTCCAGCCCGTCCAGCGCGTCCAGCAGTTCCTGAGAGTACTTCGTGATCTTGAAGACCCACTGGTTCATCTCGCGCTGCTCGACCACGGCACCGGAGCGCCAGCCGCGGCCGTCGATCACCTGCTCGTTGGCGAGCACGGTCATGTCGACCGGATCCCAGTTGATTTTGCGCTTCTCGCGCTCGGCAAGGCCGGCGCGCAGGAAGTCGTTGAACATCTTCTGCTGGTGCTTGTAGTAGGACGGATCGCAGGTCGCGAATTCGCGGGACCAGTCCAGCGACAGCCCGATCGACCGCAGCTGCTTCTTCATCGCCGCGATGTTCTCGTAGGTCCACGCCTTCGGCGCCACCTTGCGCTCGATCGCGGCATTTTCCGCCGGCAGCCCGAAGGCGTCCCAGCCCATCGGGTGCAGCACGTTGTGGCCTTTGGCCCGCATGTAGCGCGCGATGACGTCGCCCAGCGTGTAGTTGCGGACATGCCCGATATGGATCCGCCCGGAGGGGTAGGGGAACATCTCCAGCACGTAGTATTTCGGTCTGGGATCCTCGTTTTTGGAGGCGAAGATCGCCTTTTCGTCCCACTGGCGTTGCCAGCGCGGCTCGGATTCGCGTGCGTTGTAGCGTTCGGAGGTCATGTAATCGCTGGGCTTTTCGTGGATTCGGGCCGTCTGAAGCGGACGGCGGACTAGGCCACAAAAGCGGCTTGGGGGTCAACGCCCCCCGCACCCCAAAGCGGTGACGGCAGCCCTCAGCTCGCCAGCGCCATGCGGCCGTCGCTCAGCCTTACGAATCCATGCTCGACCACCGCATTGCGGCCGCGGTGCTTGGCGGCGTAGAGGGCAGCGTCGGCGGCTTCGATCAGGTCGCCGGGCTGCTGCTTGTCGCTCGGCCTTGTGCAGGCCACGCCGACGCTGGCGGTGACGGTCAGGAAGTTCGAGGTGGAATGCGGCACCGCGAGGTCCTGAACCGCCCGGCGCACCATCTCGCCGATTTCGAGCGCGCGGCTGGCGTCGGTGTTGGGCAGCAGCAGGCAGAATTCCTCGCCGCCGTAACGGGCGGCAAAGCCCATGGTCTCGGCGGCGGCGGCTGCCAGCGTCGCGCCGATCCGGGTCAGGCAGGCGTCGCCCTCGGGGTGGCCATAGGTATCGTTGAACAGCTTGAAGTGATCGACGTCGATCATCAGCAGCGACAGCTCGCACTCGTATTGCTGGGCCTTCATCCATTCGAAATCGAGCCGGCTCTGGAAGCCGCGCCGGTTGGCAAGGCCCGACAGCATGTCGATCGACGCCATCACGGTGAGCCGGTCGTTGGTGGCGACCAGTTCGCGCTCGCGCGTGCCGAGCTGTGCGGCCATGGCATTGAAGGCGCGGGCCAGCGGCACGAATTCGGCCGGCAGCGATTTGCGCGTGGCGCGCACCGACCATTCGCCCTGGCCGAACCGCTTCGCCATCGCCGCCATCGTCTCGATCGGCTGGATGATCAGTTTCCGGGCGGCGGCCAGCGCGCCGAGCAGCACGAACAGGCAGACGAAGGCGAGTTGCAGATAGGCGGTGCGAATCTCGCCATTGATAACAGCGGATACCCTGGCCTCGTCGATGCTGATGACGAGTCGCGATTGCGTGCCGGCAATGCGCGCAAAGGTGACCATCCGCTTCGAGCCATCCGCGGCCACGAAGGAAAGCGATCCTGCCGGCAGGTTCGAATTGAGCGCCTTGTCGGCGATCAACGACAGCAGCGGCACATTATCCAGGGGACGGCCGATCATGCCGGCCCGGTCCGCCGGCGCCGCCAGCACGGTTCCGGCACTGTCGACCAGCGCAGCGGTGATGCCGGGCCGGTTGCCGAGGTTGCTCATGATCTTCGACATCCAGTCGAGATTGACGCCGGCCAGCACGACGGCGTCGACGCCAGGATGAATAGCGGATACCGGATAGGCCGCCATCACGATGGGCGTGTTGGTTGGCCTGGCCAGGATGTAGTCGCTGAAAACAAAGTCGCGGCTCTCGCGCGCCTTGATGAAATAGGGCCGGTCGCTGAGATCGAGTCCGACAAACAGGCTGTTGGTCGCGCACTGGATGCGTCCATCGCCGCCGACGATCATCAGGCTGCGGATCCAGGGCAGACTGGAGGGCAGGCTGGCGCGCATGATGTCGCAGCTGCGGTCGACGCCATCAACGGAACCGCGGATATAGGCCGCGGATTTCAGCACCGTCTCGACCGACGAAAT
Source organism: Bradyrhizobium sp. (assembly GCF_030697065.1). Lineage (GTDB taxonomy): Bacteria > Pseudomonadota > Alphaproteobacteria > Rhizobiales > Xanthobacteraceae > Bradyrhizobium. Next base: position 5,920 of record NZ_JAUYQU010000207.1, on the reverse strand, counting down.
CACCTCGCGCTGCATATCGGCGCTGTGCCTGGCGAGGCTGGCGAATTCAGCCGAGGCAAGCGCGATCTGCTTGGCTCTGGTGTTCTCCAGCGAACGGACGCGTTCCAGCATCAGCGGTGTCACCAGAATCAGCGCCAGCAGCGCCAGCCGCGCGCGGATTCCCAGAACCTTCTTGAGTTTCACTCTTTTGCGGTTGAAACTGACGCGTGACATCCTGGTCCCCTGACCCCGGATGCAGGGTATAGGGAAGGCTTCAAGAAGCCTTTCCGGAACTCGGTAAAATTCGAACCACCCCGTAAATCTACCACCCACGGATCACATGGCGCCGCAAAATCCCCAGCCGATAACCCCGCCTTTACCAAACGGCCTCGCTGCCGTGGAGCACGACATTGCGCGCGCCTGCGTGGAGGCGCGCCGCGACCGAAAGTCGGTGACGCTGATCGCGGTGTCCAAGACGTTCGATGCCGATGCGATCACGCCGGTGATCGAGGCCGGAGCGCGGGTTTTCGGCGAGAATCGCGTGCAGGAGGCCAAGGCGAAGTGGCCGGGGTTGATATCGGCTTACCCCGGCATCGCGCTGCATCTGATCGGGCCGTTGCAATCGAACAAGGCCAGGGAGGCTGTGGCGCTGTTCGACGCGATCCATTCGGTCGATCGTCCGAGCATTTGCGAAGCGTTAGCCAAGGAAATCGATTCCCAGAAACGCCGGCCGGAACTGTTCGTCCAGCTCAATACCGGCGAGGAGCCGCAGAAGGCGGGCGTCGCCCCCGGCGACGCCGACGCCTTCATTGCCGCCTGCCGGGGAAAATATCACCTGTCGATTGCCGGTCTGATGTGCATTCCGCCGGTCGACGAGGCCCCGGCGCCGCATTTCGCGCTGACCGCGAAGATCGCCGCGCGCAACCGGCTGACGAAGCTGTCGATGGGCATGAGCGCCGATTTCGCCATCGCGATCCAGTTCGGCGCCACCCATGTACGGATCGGCTCGGCGATTTTCGGGACGCGGTAAGGCAGTTTTCTCCCTTCTCCCCTTGTGGGAGAAGGTGGCGTGCGAAGCGCGCCGGATGAGGGGTTTCTATCCTCTGGCAAACTGCCCGATGAGAGAGCCCCTCACCCGTCCGCGATGCTGCGCATCGCGTCCACCCTCTAAGGCGAATGCCGCCTACCCGAACCTGACTGACACTTTTCCGATCACGCCAAAATCCGCCTCGAGCAAATCGCCTGTTTGAATCGGCAATGGCGGGTGACAGGTGCCGGTGGTCACGACCTCGCCGGCTTTCAGCGTCACGCCGAGCTCACGCAGTTCGTTGGCGAGCCATGCGAGCGCCACCCTGGGATCGCCGAGCACGTTCTTGCCGTGGCCGATATACTGCTTGCCGCGCAACGTGATGACCGGCCTGTGCTCGACCAGATCGAGCGCTCGCCAGTTCGCTTGCGCCGGCGCGCCGAGCACGAACAGATGCGCGCAGGCATTGTCCGCGATGATCTGCTCGGTGCCGGCGCCGACAAAATCCGCGAACCGCGAATCCGGAATTTCGATCGCCGGATGCAGCGAATCGACGGCATCCAGCACCTCCTGCACGGAATATAGCGCGTCGCGCGGCGGTAAATCGGCGTGCATGCGAAAGGCGAATTCCGGTTCGGCGACCCGCATTTCATTGCCCGCCATCGGTGCCGTGCCGCCATCTGCTAACACGGTCTCGGGCAGGATGCGTCCGGCCATCGGGCCGGCGACATTGATGTGCTTCTGCCCGGCCTCGCTGGTGGCTGCGATCTTCCAGCCGAACAGGCCCCCGGTCGAATGATTTTCGAGGGCAGCCTGGATCGCATAGGCCTCCGACCGATCGCGCGGGCGCAACGGGGTTTCGAGAGCGCCGAGCTTGGTGCCGGCGCGCCAGTGTCCGTGCAGGGTCCGTGACGCCGCCGCTATCTGATCCTTGTCGAGCATGGTTGTATTTCCCGGAAGTGGTTGGACTCACCCGATCACGATTCTGGTCTCGGGTCCGATCCGCTGCAGCAGCCGCAGCATCGCCGATTTCGTCATCGAGACGCATCCGGCGGTCGGTCCGAAATTCCCGCGCGCCAGATGCAGAAAGACGGCGCTGCCGCGGCCGGCAATCCGGGGCTCGGTGTTGTGATCGATCTCGACAATGAAATCATACAGGTGATCGTCGCGTCGGAGCCGGTCGCCGGCGCGTCCCTGCTGCAGCCGGATCGGCTGGTTGTAATGGCGGTCGCCGGGGTCTTCGCACCAGGCGTCTTCGGGCCGGATGGCGCGAACCGGCAGGAATGTGCGCGGCCGGGCGTGGCGGTCGGCCCGCCACCACAATTGCCGCGGCCGAAACGTGCCCCGGGGGGTGCCGCCATCGCCCTCGCGCTTGTTGGCCAGGATGCCGCCGCGCCCCAGCGCGACCGGTATGGCCTGTCCGCCGGCCGTCAGCCAGCCCCGGCGCGGATCGCCTGCGGCGGCGCGAACAAGGATCGCGGAAACCGGCCGATCACGCGGACTTGTCTTATAAGTGATTGAAATATTGGAGCTTCCCATACGAAATGCCGAATCCCGATTGCCACCATGACGTCAAATGTTCTATTTCACCGACCCCAGACATTCATCCTAAAGCCATCCAAATCTGGAGTAGAATGGGTTTCGGCTTGTGAATCTGTAACAGCCCCTTACCTCAATACGAACTGGAACGGCGAAACCAGACGCGGCTGACGGCGCTACCCCTTGCTCCGTCCCGCGTCCCAAGAGGATTGTACCAATGGCCACTGCCCGCAAGATCCTGATCGTGGATGACGATACCGATCTGCGCGATACGCTGGTGGAGCAATTGTCGCTGCACGACGAGTTCGAGGCCTCTGCCGTCGATACCGGCGCCAAGGGCGCCAGCGCCGCCAAGGCCAATTCTCCCGATCTCGTGCTGATGGATGTCGGGCTGCCGGACACCGATGGCCGCGAGGTGGTGCGCAGTCTGCGCAAGGGCGGTTTCAAGGCCCCCATCATCATGCTCACCGGGCACGATACCGATTCGGATACCATCCTGGGGCTGGAGTCCGGCGCCAATGATTACGTGGCCAAGCCGTTTCGGTTTGCGGTGCTGCTGGCGCGAATCCGGGCGCAGCTGCGCCAGCATGAGGCCAGCGAAGACGCGGTGTTTACGGTGGGCCCCTACTCTTTCCGGCCCGGCTCCAAGATGCTGACCGGCGCCAACGCCCGGAAAGTACGCCTGACCGAGAAGGAAACCGCCATCCTCCGGTTCCTGTACCGCGCCGGCCAGCTGCCGGTATCGCGCGAGACGCTGCTGCAGGAGGTCTGGGGCTATAATTCGGGCGTCACCACCCATACCCTGGAAACCCACATCTACCGGCTGCGCCAGAAGATCGAGAAAGATGCGGCCAATCCCGAGATACTGGTGACGGAAGCCGGTGGCTACAAGCTGGTGCCGTGATACGATTCGGCCATCGATTCGTATTCATCAGCGCATCCCGATCACCGGTTCTGCATGTCGATCGAAGATGATGTAGCGCTACTTGAGCGCGTCCCCACCCTTCGCCTGCTGGGGGCGACCGCGCTGCGCATGCTCGCGATCGGCTCGGAGCAGCGCAATTTCGCGCGCGGCGAAGTCCTCTTCAATGAGGGCGACGACGCCGATGCCGGTTTCATCGTTCAACGCGGCGCGTTCCGGGTCGAGGACGGCGGCGGCGCGGAAGTGATCGCGGGTCCGGGCGCCCTGCTCGGCGAACTCGCGCTGGTGGTGGCGATGCGGCGGCCGTCGACCGCGATCGCGCTGGAAAACTCCTCTGTGATCCGGATCGCGCGCAGCCTGTTTCAGCGCGTGCTGGAAAGCGATCCCGCCGCGGCGCGCCGGCTGCGCGACGAATTCGCCACCCGCACCAGCCAGCTTGCCAGCGACATCCTGATGGCGGGCGCCAAGCTGAGCATTTAGGGTTGTCATTCCGGGGCGCGCGACAGCGCGAACCTGGAATCCAGAGGTTGCCGGCCGAGATTCCGGGTTCGCTCGTTTCACTCGCGCCCCGGAATGACGGGCGTAAATTTTCTCACACCTCCAGCGTCACCGTCACCGGGACATGGTCGGACGGCCGCTCCCAGCCGCGCGCATCGCGGGTAATCCGGAAGTCGCTGACGCGGTCCTTCAGCGCACGCGATACCCAGATGTGGTCAAGCCGGCGACCGCGATCGGCCAGCGTCCAGTCGGCGGCGCGATAGCTCCACCAAGTGTAGACCTTTTCCGACAGCGGGATGCGCTCGCGCGCGACGTCGAACCATTCGCCGTGAGCCTGGGCGGCGAGCAGCTTCTCGGTCTCGATCGGGGTGTGCGACACCACCTTCAGGAGCTGCCTGTGCGACCACACGTCGTTCTCATGCGGCGCCACGTTGAGATCGCCGACCAGGATGTGCCAGTCCTCGCCGCGCGGATGCAGCGGCTCGCATGCCTTCATCTCGTCGAGGAATCGCAGCTTGTGCTCGAATTTCGGGTTGAGCGCGGGATCGGGAATGTCGCCGCCCGCCGGCACGTAGAAGTTATGCAGCACCAGCGGCTTGGCGAGCTGCGCCTTCTCGCCGAAGGAGACCGAGATGTGGCGCGAGTCGAGCTTGTCGCAGAAGCTGCGGATATCCGTGCTCTCGAACGGCAGCTTCGAGATCACGGCGACGCCGTGATAGCCCTTCTGCCCGTTCAGCGCGACATGCTCGTAGCCCAGACGCTTGAAGCGCTTCAGCGGGAAGGCGTCGTCGATGCACTTCGTCTCCTGCAGGCAGAGCACGTCCGGCCGGACCGATTTGAGGAATTTGGCGACGATCTCGATGCGCAGCCGCACCGAATTGATATTCCAGGTCGTCAGGGAAAAGCGCATGGGCAGGATGTATCAGGGCCGGACGAAAAACACACCCTGCATCCGCGTCCCTTCGCTGTCGAGCGGCAGGAGCCTCTCTCTCACGGTGGGAGCACGTCTCCTGCGAGACGCCGCGCCAAGACGCATGAGGTCATGAGCTTGCAGCTCGCTCGAAGCATGGGCAGCAAGCGACTCACCGATCTCACATAGTCGGTACTAGCCCGGCGGGGTGGAATAATTGGTGAAGTCGATCTTGAACATGCCGGGATCGAGCTTCCTGGAGGTATCCACATTGTAGACCGCGACCGTGGTGTCGTAGCCTTGCGGGTCGGTCACGGTCCACTGCTTGAGCTGGCCGTCCTTGGCGCCGATCATCAGCATCAGGCGGCTGGTGCCGATCAGCGCCTGCTTCTCCTCGATGGTGACGCTGATATACAGGTCGTCCGCGGTGACGCTCACGACGTTGGTATCCTTCAACAGGTCGATGCGGTCCGACAGCAGGAAGCGCAGCGGCGTCTGCGACAGCGGATAGATGTCCTGGGTCGCAAGCTTGCTGTCGCGCACGGCCAGCGAGGAGCCATCGGCGATGATCGCGATCGGGCTCGGCGCCTCATATTCGAAACGCACCTTGCCGGGTTTCTGGATGTAGAAGTCACCCTTGATCTTGGTGCCGTCGGGTCCGACCTGGACGAAATTTCCGACCAGCGTCTGCAGCGACGACAGATAGGAACTCACCCTGGCGGCCTGCGCCTTTTGATCGGCATCGAAAGTCCCGAAAATATTGGCGGGAACATTGCGGCGCGGGTCGGGAATCACCGGATTCGGCGGAGCGGTCTGGGTGGCCCCTGTGGTCATGGGCGCGCGCGGCTCGGATGCGCTGAGCTGCACGTCGCGGCCCTTCGGCGCCGGCTTCGGAACGGGAACGGTCTGCGCCTGCGACGGCATCGCCGCGCCGGTTACGGCTGCCGCGATCAGCAGCGCCAAAGTGGCGCGCGCATAGCGGGTTACGGGTGGTCTGGTCATTCGAAATTTCGGATTTCTGTTCAACGCGTGGTCCTGCCTGGCT
>NZ_JAUYQU010000135.1 GCF_030697065.1 Bradyrhizobium sp. | reverse complement strand
GGACTCGCCTCGCTTCGTAGCGGCTTATCCACGCCTCGTCGGCACGGACGGCTGAGTAGGCGTTGAAAATATTCTCGAACTTGGATGTGATTTCTGCAAACCCGGCGCCCTCATCGCGGGAAATCACCTTATAGTTCCATTCCACGGAAGTGGTAAGCGCCGGCGCCGAGAGGTTTGAACTCCCGACAAAAGCAATGCCCTCGCGGTCGGTTTGAAAGATATAGGTCTTCAGGTGGAATCCGCGATCACGAGCTTCAAACACCCTGACCAGCAAATTGCCAGAAAGGTCATTGAGGCGGCGCAACGCGGCTGGCTCCGTAACGTCCAGATAGTCTCCGACGAGGATCCGGGCCTGCCCACCACGAGCAAGAAAATCTCGAAGGTGCGCGACGATCATGCGAGCGCCGCTATCGAGCAGGAAGGCAACCGCGATGTCAAAGGTCGTTGATCCGTCGAGGTGTAGCAGCAAGTGCGGGAGAAGTGGATCGTCACCTCCAGTGACGAGCTTTTGGTGAATGCCGGGGCCGAGCGGACCTCCGCTGGCCATCACAGTTTTGTATGGAATCACATCCCGAACCTTGCCTCGGGGATAGGCATCGTCGCCTTCGTAACGTGGGATAATGTGAAGATGGAAATGGGAAGCGGCTTGAACCGCTGCAGAGCTTTCATCGAAACCGACGTTGAACCCGTCTGGATGGAAACGTTCCGATATCAATTTCTGGGCTTGATCGATCGTTGACCAGATTGCGTCCCTCTCAGAGGAACTTAAGTTTGCCCAGACCGGCACGTGACGCCGAGGAATGATAAGAAGGTGACCAGGACTTACGGGAACACCGTCCCAAATAGCGACTACGAAGTCGTTCGAGAAGGCGATGCGACTTTCGTCAACCGAACAAAATGGGCAGTTCATTATTCCTCATGGAATTCGACAAGATGCCATCGCCGCTCGTCACAACAATGCGATCACCTTGGGTTCAAGAATTTGCTGGCTCAAGAACGCGCCTCACCCCGTTCACGGATATTGCCCCTGGCCATTTCGATCAATCCCTTGACCAGACAAAAGAAATTCCATGACTGGTTTGGCAACAGCCATGCCATCAATCCTGACGGTACCCCTGCCGTCCTCTATCGCGGCGAGCACGGCACACCCCCCGACGATAAGCAATTTCACGCCCGGCTGAACAGTCTTTCGTTCTGTGACGATGCTGCTGCGGCCAGCACCTACGCAATGCGTCCAAACGTCCACAAGGATGTAGCGCAGGCTCCGCGCGTTAGCCCGGTTCATCTCAGGATTGAGAAGCCGATCATCCATAATCGCCAAGACCCATTCATCGATTTAGCTCTTATCGAGAAGGAACTGGGCTTAGCGGAAGCTATGCGCATCGCGAGAAAATTCGCCAGCGGCATCGAATACACTGGCAATTGGGAAGAGAACTACGCCGACAAGTACGCATCCGTCGCGGATCTGCTGAAGCGGTCCCCGCAAGACCTGAAGAAGCTCTACTTCGATGCGTTCAGGTACCTGGACGATCCAAACGAGGTCGCGCTGCTGCAGAAGAAGGGTTACGACGGCGCGATCCACGTTGGAAATGGCGAGACATCAACCAGTATCGAATATCGCGTCTTTAATCCGTCCCAAGTGAGGTCAGCAATCAAAGGGCTCGCGGAAGGCGGGGTTGTCGGGCCCGCGACCACTATCCCACCGGAGTCAGCCGCCATCGCCTGTTAGCGGGGATCGATTGCAGGCCTTTGGCAGTGAGCACGAAGGCTGCGACGCGGCCGGATCTACTATATCTTGTGCCGGGACGAATGCCGCCAGTCTAGCCATTCTGTGCATGGGGTTGTTTTCGACATTTTGTGCTGAGGCTCGCCCCCCGGCGACCGCCGCGCCACCCCCTACGACGGCTGCTGCCGCCGCCGCGGTGCCTCGGCGGCCGGCGCAACCTGCGCCGCCGCCACCTCGCCCTCGTCGCGCCAGCGCAAGATCTCCACCGCCAGGATCGGGTGATTGAATCCCTTCAGCGTCAGGTCTTCCAGCTGCCGGCCCTCGACGTAAGCCTCGACCATGCCGAACACGCGCTGGCTGACCACGACCTGGCCGGCCTTGGCCTCGTCGCACAGCCGCGAGGCGAGGTTGGTGACGCTGCCGATCGCGGCGTATTCCAGCCGCTGCTCGTAGCCGATCTGGCCGAGCGTCGCATAGCCCAGCGCGACGCCGACGCCGAACCCCAGGCTGTGCCCGCGGTTGCGCCATTTCTGGGTCAGCGCGCCGATGGCGTCGCGCATCTCCACCGCCATCTTCACCGCGCGCTGCACGTGGTCGGGAAACTGGATCGGCGCGTTGAACAGGATCATCACGCCGTCGCCGGCATAGCGGTCGAGCGTGCCCTCGTAGCGGAAGATCAGTTCGCCGAGCGCGGCGTGATATTCGCGCAGCACGTTCATCGCCTCTTCCGGCTCGGTGGTCTCGGTGAAGGCGGTGAAGCCCCTGAGGTCGCAGAACACCACGGTGACCTCGCGGCGGTGGCTGTCGAGCAGCGAATCATGGCCGTCGGAGGAGGCGATCAGCTGCGCCACCTGCGGCGGCAGGAAGCGCTCCAGCCGCCGGATGCGCTCGATCTCGCCGAGCTGCTTCTCGACCCGCTCCTCCAGCGACCTGTTCCAGTTCTTCAATTCGTCGGTCTGCTCCTGCAGCTTGGCGGCCTGCTGCTGCACGGTGGAATGCGCCGAGGCGAGTTCGCGGCCCTTGGCGTCGACTTCCGAAAACAGCCGCGCATTGCGCATCGCCAGCACCGATTGATGCGCGAACGTCTTCATCAGCCCGATCAGGTTGGGCGAGAACTCCCCGGCATTCTTGCGCAACACCACCAGCGATCCCAGAATGCCCTTCTGGTCGACCAGCGGCACCACCAGCACCGAATGGAATCCGGCCTCGGTCGCGAGGTCGCGCAGCCGGTCTTCGGCGGCGCCCGCCAGGTCGGGGATCGCGACCGGCTCGCCGGACGCCGCGGCTTCGCCGAGCACGCTGCCGCGTTCGTCGATCACGAGATGCCGGCCCTCGGCCGCCTTGTCGATGCCGATCGCCTCGGTGAGGTTGAACTGGTGTTTCGATGCGTCGTGGCCGTAGATCAGCACCGCATCAGCATGGGTGATTTCCAGCGCGCGCGCCGCCACCGTCGGCAGCACAGCGTTGAGATCGAGCGAGGAGGCCACCGCGCGGCCGACTTCCTCGAGCACCTTCAGTTCGTTGATCGATTGCGCCAGATCCCGGGTGCGCGCCTCGACCTTGGATTCGAGGCCGGCATAGGTCTCCTGCAACTGCCCGGCCATGCTGTTGAACTGGTCGGACAGTTCCTCCAGCTCGTCCCGGGTGCGCACCTCGATGCGATGGCTGAAATCGCCGGCGCCGAGCCGCCGCGCCCCGGTCCGCAAAGCGGTGATCGGGATCAGCATGCGCCGCGCCAGCACGGTGCCGGCGATGATCGCGACCACGAGGCCGAGCCCGATCAGCAGCGCGATCCGCATCAGCTGGTCGCGGATCGGCGCCAGCGCCTGCGCCGTCGGCTGCTCGAACAGCACATGCCAGCCGAGCTTCGGCACCGCGCGCGATGCGCTCAGCACGGGCTCGCCGTCATAGCCGGTGCCCGCCGCCAGCGCCGCGCCGTCCGGCTTCAAGAGCGCGGCGACCTGCGGCAGCCGGGCGAGTTCACGGCCCACCTCCGGCCCCTTCGAGCCCGCCAGCACCTGGCCGCGCGCGTCGACCACATAGGCGTAGCCGGTCTTGCCGAGCTGGGCCTCGCCGAGAAAATCGTTGAGAAAGCGCAGATCGATCTCGGCCAGCGTGACGCCTGCATTGGCGCCGGAATGCGCCACCGCGATCGACATCAAGGGGCGGGAGCCGACGAAATAGACCGGCGCGAAGGTGACGCCTTTGGCGGCGGTCTCGGTGAAGCGGACGTCGCGGGAAAAGTCGGTGTCGCCGTCGACGAACACCTGGGTGCGCGACATCTGCAGCAATTCGCGGCCGGTGCCGCTGATAAACGACAGCTGGCTCACCGCCGGCACCTGGTTCAGCAGCTGCGCATAATCGGTGCGGCGGTCCTGCAGCCGGGTCGCGCTGGCGCGCGTCACCCAGCTGATCTGCCGCTCCAGCTCGAAGATCGACTGCTCGATCCGCCGCGCGGTGGCTTCCGCCTTCTCGCCCATGGCGTCGATCAGCGCGACCCGGGTGCCGCGATAGCTGATCCAGGTCTCCATCGCGCCGTTGACCGCCAGCACGAACACCACCAGCCCGACCAGCGAGACGACGTATTTGGCGAACAGCCCTTCGCGCAGAAACCGGGCTTTTTCCTTGACCGCGCTCATCCAGCCCCTCGCAGCCCCTCGTGCGCCGCCCCTGCCTGCGAGGTCCGCGCTCAACAGGCTGTCTTTAGCACAATTCGGGCGCCCCGTTCGGCGCCACCGCCCGCATGGTTAGCCGCGATTTCGGTCTTACCCTCCCCTGGAGGGGGAGTCTTCTTCTCCCTCTCCCGCTTGCGGGGGAGGGCCGGGGAGGGGGCCGACCTGCGGCGGTGTCGAGGCGCGATCGCGGCTCCTCACCGGTTGAACAACTGCCGCAGCACGTCGTTCATCGCCGGACTGTCCTGGCTCTCTCCCGGCACGGTCTCGCTGGAGGGTGCCGGCGCCGCCGGGATCGACGGCACCGGTGTGGCCGGCGCCGCGAGGCTGCGGCCCACCCGCGGCCGTGGCGCCGGCGGTTGCTCCGATCCGCCCTGTCCGGCTCCACCCTGTCCAGCTCCGCCCTGACCAAGCCCACCCTGACCAAGTCCCTGCTGGATCAGATTCCCCAGGGTTTCGCCGAGCCTGCCGCCGAGCATGTCGTTCAATCCGCCGCCGGGCGCAGCCCCGCTGCCGGCGGCGCCGCTGCCGGCCTGGCCGCTTCCGGTCAGCCCGCCCAAGAGGCCGCCGAGCCCGGCGCCGTCCTTGCCGAACAGGCCCTGGCCCATCTCCTTCAGCTTGGCATAGGCCGCATCCGGATTGTCCAGCATGCCCGCCATATCGGGATAGATGCGCGGCTCGGCCCACGGTCCGTCGATCATCACGGGGATTCCGAGCCCGACCGGGTCGGCGGCGCGGCCCTGGCCTTCGGTGGTCAGGACCAGTTTCGGCTCGACCCGAAACGCGATCTGCTTG
>NZ_JAUYQU010000118.1 GCF_030697065.1 Bradyrhizobium sp. | reverse complement strand
GCTGGCGCGGCCATCGAGCGACTGGGCGGTGAAGAAGTTGGTGGGATTGTCGAGCGCGGTATTCACCTTCTTGCCGGTCGAAAGGCGGCTCTGCGTGGTGGCGAGCAGATCGGCGGTCGACTGCAGTGAAAGCAAATTCTGGCGAACGGAGGAGGATAGAACGATACCGGACATGTTGAGACCCTTCTGGGTAGACGCTGATACAAACGCCGTGGATTTCCTTCGGCGACGGGATCACCCTGTTCCGTTAGGACTACCCGGGCGTTAAATTGGTCCTCAGTACAAATACCCGGAATTGAATCGAGAACGCCAATTGCATTGGCCGTGAACACGTCTCGCCTTGACCACGGCCTGAACGGAAAACGGCGGGGTTTCCCCCGCCGTCTTGATCCGAAATATCGCAGCCGAACCTAGCGGAGCAGCTGGAGCACGCTCTGCTGCGACGTGTTGGCCAGCGCCAGCGCGGACACCGCGATCGACTGCCGGGTCGACAGCGCCTGGCTGTTGGCCGCTTCCTCGTTGGTATCGGCCAGCGTCAGGTTGGACGAGCCGGTCTGCAGCACGTTGATCAGGTTCTTGGAGAAGTCCTGACGGATCTGCACGATCGAGAGGTTCGAACCCAATGCCGAACCCTGGGTGCGCAGGTTGGTGGAAGCGGCACTCAGGCTGGCAACAACCTTGTTGGTGGCGGCGTTGTCGATGAAGTCGGTGCCGCTGGAGAGATTGGCGAGACCGAGACCGGCCGCATTGAAGGTGACGCCGGTGATGTTCAACGTCGACTTGCCGGTCTCGTTGAACGTCAGCTTGAGTTGATCGCCCGCCAGCAGGTTGACGCCGTTGAACGAAGCGTCCTGGGCCGTGGTGGTGATCTGGGCCAGGATGTCGTTGTACTGCTTCACCAGGTTGCTGCGAACGGCCTGCGCCGCGCCGTCGACGACGGGCGCCGAGGGGGTCGAGAAGCTCAGCGCCGATGTGATGCTGCCGCCGATGACGCCGCCGGAGGCGACGGTACCGAGCGTCGAGGAGGCGTAGTCGTTGGTCGCCGAGATCGTCAGCTTGCCGCCAGAATCGATGGTCGCGGTCTGGTTGTTGGCCAGCAGCTTGGCATTGAGCTGATCGAGGGTCTTGACCGTCGCGCCGGTGCCGTCGCCGAAGGTGACGTCGACCGCGGTGCCGCCGTTGAAAGACGTAAAGGTGAGCGTCTTCCCGTTGATGCCGCCAGCGCCGGCGGCGCGAGCTGCCGAGAAGCTGGTGTCGGTGCCGGTGGCGCCGGTGAGACCGAGCACGGAGAGTGCGTTACCCGTGCCGGTGATGGCCAGGTCAGCCGCCGTTCCGGTGCTGAGGTTGATGACGCCGCTGACATTTACCGACGAGGCGGTCTGACCGGCGGCTGCGGTGACAGTCGCGGCACCGCCGACGATGACTGCAGTCTGAACACCGGTGGCAATATCGATCGCCTTCAGCGTGTCGGTGACCGTCGCAGCCTGCAGGAACACGGTCGAGTTTCCGGCGCCATCCGTAACCACGTTGCCGCTGACGCCCGAGCCGGTCGCAACGTTGGCAGCAAGCGGTGTCGGGGCGTTACGGAACGTAATGGTCTTGCCGTTGACGTTCAGCGTCGAACCGTCGGCAATCAGATTGCCGGCAGTCGCCGCGCTGGTGGTGCGAACCGCAGTCAGGGTGGTGGTGCCCGAACCGAGCGCGGTGGTGAGACCGAAGGCCTTGAGGAAGTCGGCCTTGCCGCTGACGTCGAGATCGCCACCGGTCGAGGTCCGCAGGCTGACGGCGCCGGCAGTGATCGAGGAGACGGTCTGGCCGGCGTTGGTCGCGGTGGTCGCGACGCCGGAGGCAACGGTCGACGAGCGGACACCGCTGGCGAGATCGATCGCCCGCAGCACGTCACCGACAGTCGCGGTCGAGGTGGTGGAGCTGGCGCCGATATAGATGATCGAGTTACCGGATCCGTCGGTCGCGACGTTGGCGGCGCCGGCGTCAATGCCGAAGCCGGTCGGAGCAGAGGCAGCCAAGGGAGCCGCACCGGCCTTGAAGGTGATCGACTTGCCGTTGACATTGAAGGAGTCGCCGTCGGCAACCGTCGCGGTTCCGAGACCGGCAGCGGCACCGCCGGTGTTGTTGAGCAGGGTGCCCGCAGTGATTGCGGCAGGCACGGTCGCGTTGTCGTTGACCGCCGTTCCCGTCAGTATGCCGGAGAGACCGCCGAGGGTCAGAGCACCGCCCGCCGCGGTGACGCCGCCGGCAGCGCCGGAGTAGAGCACGTTGCTGAAGGCCGTTGCGCTGGTGAAGGTGGTGGTGCCGCGCAGGTCGAGCGCGGTGGCGCCGGCGATCGTGGCGGAGACGTTGGACTTGGTCGAATAGCCGACCGTGGTCTGCAGCGCCTGGTTGGCGATCGACTTGGCGGTATCGACCAGCTTGGAGAGCGAGGTGATGCCGGTGTTGGCGGCCTGCAGCACCTGCACGCCGTTGCCGATACCGTCCAGCAGGTTGCTGATGTCGCTGGCGCGGCCATCGAGCGACTGGGCGGTGAAGTAGTTGGTGGGATTGTCGAGCGCGGTATTGACCTTCTTGCCGGTCGAAAGGCGGCTCTGCGTGGTGGCGAGCAGATCGGCGGTCGACTGCAGTGAAAGCAGGTTCTGGCGAACCGAGGACGAAAGAACAATGCCGGACATCTGAAGGACCCTCTTGGGATTGAAGAATGAATAAGGCGCCGTATGTTCCGGTCGGCGACGCTGTCACATTCTTCCGTTATGGCTACCCAGGAGTTAAATTCGCTCTCCGTACAAATACGCAGAAGTGAAGTCGCGCCCATGAGTTGCGTATCACCACGCGTTTGCGTGCTGCATCGAAAAGCACGGCGAACCAACCTCGCTTCAATGGATGACGGACAAAAAAAGCGGCGGGGTTTCCCCCGCCGCTTCGATGTTTGATCTTGCGCCGGATTTAGCGGAGCAGCTGCAGCACGCTCTGCTGCGACTGGTTGGCGAGCGACAGCGCGGACACCGCGATCGACTGGCGGGTCGACAGCGCCTGGCTGTTGGCCGCTTCCTCGTTGGTGTCGGCCAGCGTCAGGTTGGACGAGCCGGTCTGCAGCACGTTGATCAGGTTCTTGGAGAAGTCCTGACGGATCTGCACGATCGAGAGGTTCGAACCCAAGGCCGAACCCTGGGTACGCAGGTTGGTGGAAGCTGCGCTCAGGTTGGCGACGACCTTGTTGGTGGCGGCGTTGTCGATGAAGTCGGTGCCGCTGGAGAGAGTGGCGAGACCGAGACCGGCCGCATTGAAGTTGACGCCGGTGATGTTCAGCGACGACTTGCCTGTTTCGTTGAAGGTCAGCTTGAGCTGATCGCCTCCGAGCAGGTTGACGCCGTTGAACGAAGCGTCCTGGGCCGTGGTGGTGATCTGGGCCAGGATGTCATTGTACTGCTTCACCAGGTTGCTGCGAACCGACTGCGCCGATGCGTCGACGACCGGTGCCGATGCCGTGGAGAACGCCAGCGCCGAAGTCACGGTGCCGCCGATCACGCCACCTGCCGACGCCGACCCGAGGGTCGAAGAGGCGTAGTCGTTGGTTGCCGAGATCGTCAGCTTGCCCGTGGAGTCGATGGTCGCGGTCTGGTTGTTGGCCTGCAGCTTGGTGTTGAGCTGATCCAGCGTCTTGACCGTGCCGCCGTTGCCGTCGCCGAAGGTGACGTCGACCGCGGTGCCGCCGTTGAAC
>NZ_JAUYQU010000052.1 GCF_030697065.1 Bradyrhizobium sp. | reverse complement strand
GATGAACTGGTTGGGCTGGCCGCCGCATTCGATCACGGCCTGCGACACCGCGCCGAGGAAACGGTTAACGATGAAGACGGTGTCGAACGGCAGCCGCTTTTCCGCGAGCTTGGTCGAGCCGCGCATGTCGACGAACAGGCTGACGAGATAGCGTTCCTCGCCGATGCGCGAAGGGCTCGAAGTCCGCAAGGTCGCCGCCGTGGTCTGCGGCAGGAATATCTGGAAGAACGACAGATCGGCTTCCGGTCGGAGCTGGCAGGCGAGCCGGATCGCCGGATCGGCGCCGGCGCCGACGCGATCGAGCACGAATGCCTCGCGCATCGAGGGCTCCGGCAGCGATGCGCAGTCGCCGATCACGCGAATGCGACAGGTCGAGCAGCGGGCGCGGCCGCCACACACGCTGGCATGCGGGACATTGTTGCGCAGGCTCGCCTCCAGCACGCTGAGGCCCTTCGGCACGCGAACCGTCTTGCCGTTGCCATAGGACAGGCTGACCATGCCGGCCCGGCGCTCGTTGAGGGCGCGCACGCCCCTTGCCAGCAGCACGAATCCGAGCAGGCCGAGATAGCCGATCAGGAAGTACTCCTCGATGGACTTGAGGACGGCCTGTTCGGCCTGGGTACCGACCTGCTGTCGCGAGAGATTTTCCGCCCGCCACTCCTTGCTGTCGCTGTCGACGACAATTCGTCCGCCCTGATAGAGCCCGAGCATGGCCAGCGCCGGAATCAGGACCGCCGCCGCGAGTAGAGACGGCGCGGCGGTCCTGTAGAACGCCTTCATCCGCAGCCAGAAATAGAGACCGATGCAGCCATGGACCCAGGAGATGATCAGGACGGCGAACATCAGCCACATCTTGTACGGCCACACGATCCAGAAGGCGAAGAACACCTGCGGATAGAGCTTCTCGTGGCCGAATAACGTCTGCCCCAGTCGCACACCGACAATGTGGGCGATGATGAGCGCGGGAATGCTCAGGCCGAGCACGAGCTGGAGCGGCTCGATCGCCCTCCAGCGAAATTGCCGGCGGTCGTACAGCGCCCAGAGGCCGAGGCCGGTATGGATCAGCGCGGCGGCGTAAAACACGATCGCGACCGGGAGAAATTGCCAGAACAGCGTATGGTAATAGACCCCTTCGGCCAGCGCCTCCATCGAGACGTTGCCGAGCGCGTGGTTGAGGAAATGGCTGACCAGATAGGCAAACAGCACCAGCCCGCAGCCGAGCCGGACCTGCCGGGCGCTGATGCCACGGATGAGCTTCGGGAGCTGTTGCGAGAGTGAGGCCATGCGGTCCGGTCAAAAATGCTCTTCGATTCCGCCGATGGTAGTTTGGGAACGGCCCGGACGCCATGGGAATTGAGCCCGGGTCCGTTGCAAGTTGACACCCCCGTCGCAGTCGGGGAGAAAGCGCCGTGACGATACCCCCGCCCCATCAAGCCCGCGCAACGCCGGACCGCGTATCCCAGCGGCAGTTGCTCGCGGTTGTCGCCGTGATCGCGGCGTTGACAGTCATGCGGTTGATTTACGCCGGCGTGATTGATCTGCGCACCGACGAGGCCTACTACTGGACCTGGTCGAAGGAGAGCGCGCTGTCGTTTCTCGACCATCCGCCCATGATTGCCTGGTTCATCCGCTTCGGTACCGCGATCTTCGGTGACACCAATCTGGGCGTGCGATTTGCCGGCATCGTCGCGATGCTGATCACCCAGCTTCTGCTCGCCGATATCGTGCGACGCGTCACACACGATCTGCGCGCGATCGTGATTGCCGTGTTGATGCCCGAGGCCGCGCTTTACTACGGGTTGCTGATGGCAAAAGTGTCGCCCGATGTGGCGCTGATCCCGTTTGCGGCCGCGATGGTGTGGTCACTGGTGCGGCTGCACGAGAGCAGCGACGCGCGCTGGTGGCTGGCGGCCGGCGCCTTCGCCGGGCTGGCGCTGCTGTCGAAACTCACCGCGGTGATGCTGCTTCCGGCTGTCGCGGCCTTCATGCTGGTGCCGGCGTGGCGCCGGCGCTGGCTGGTGAGCCCGTATCCGTGGGTGGCGGCGCTGATCGCGATGATCGTGTTCTCGCCGGTCCTGATCTGGAATTCGCAGCACGACTGGGCGTCGTTCCGATTCCAGCTGGTACGCGCCACCGCAACGCATGAATTTTCGTTTCGCACCGTCGGCGACTATATCGGGCTGCAATTCGGGCTGGTCGGCTTCGTCCTGCTACCGGTGGTCCTGTCGGGCGTGGCGCTGACGGCGTGGCGGGGATACCGCCGCGGCGATGCGGTGGCCATCCTGCTGTCGACCGCCGTGATCGTCCCGCTCGGTTATTTCTTCTGGAAATCGCTGTCCCTGAGGATCGGCGATACCTGGCCGATGTTCATCTGGCCGGCCGGATTTGCCGCGGCTTCCATCAACATCGCGATGCTGCCGCGCGAAGGCTGGCCGGCCTGGATGGTGCAATCGACGGTCCGATGGGCCAGGATCGCGATCGCTTCCGGGATCCCCTTCGTCTTTGCGGTGTTTCTCTACTATGTCGTCGCTCCTTGGAATTTCATCGGCCGGGCCGATCCGATCGGCGGCGAGGCCGGCTATCGGCAGGTGGTGGAGAGAGCGCAGGCGCAACTGCAGGCGACCGGCGCGAGCTGGATCGCCACCACGGACTACCGCACTTACGCGATGCTGCGCTGGTTCTTCAACGACCGCTTGCCTGTCATTCAGATCAACGAGCGCGGCAGGTTCGAGGGGTTTCGCGATCCCGGCATGAATGCGATCAGCGGCCGTACCGGGCTCTATGTCGGGCGCGAGCCCGACCATGGCAGCCCGGTGTGGATGTCGACGACCGCGATCAGGGAGCCGCTGGAGCGGGTCGAGCGCAGCTGGCGCGGGGTGGTGATGGACACCTATGCGCTGGAAAAGCTCACCGGCTGGACACCGGAGCTTTCGCCCGGGAAGGATTCGCCGCTCTATCGCCCGCGCACGCTGGCGGGTGGGCCGGAAATGCTGCGGGGTAACCGGGGCGTGGTCCTCGCAGCCTCGGGTCGGTAGTCACTCGTCGCCGTCACGCTTGCGCATCAGGTCTTTTGCCAGGTCGCCAAGCGCGGGGCGCGGCAAAGCGGTGAACGGCAGCGGGCGGGTGACGTCGATCGCGGCGAGCCCGAGCCGCGCGGTGAGCAGCCCGTTCAGGACGCCTTCGCCGAGGCGTTGCGACAGCTTTGCCGCGATGCCATGGCCGAGCATCTGCTGGATCAGACTGTCGCCCGCGGCCATGCCGCCGGTGATGGCGAGATGGGCGATCACGTGGCGCATCAGCCGGATCATGCCGAGCGCGCCCGGCCGGGCGCCATAGAGCCGCGCCAGTTGCCGTATCAGCCGCAGCGCCGCCACGAACACGAACAGAACGTCGATCACGGCGCGCGGGCTGACGGCGGTGACCACCGAAACGCGCTGCGCCGCCTGCGAGACCAGCCGGCGCGCCTCCTGGTCGAGCGGTGTCATCAATTCGCGCTCCGCGAGGCGGATCATGTCGGCGCCGTCGATGATGTCGTCGGCATGGCCCTGCAATGCGGCGCGCGCCCGCGCCAGATGCGGGTTCTCCCGCGCAAGCCCGAGGAGATCCCGGACGATGGCGCGGCTCTCGGTGCGATCGTCGCTCGCGAGCACGGCGTTGGCGCGCAGGTGCAGCTTCTCGATGGTCGCAAGGCGCGCCAGCCCCAGCGCTTCGCGCGTAATGACGATGACAAGCGCCAGCGCGGCGGCGAGGGCGAAGGCCAGCCCGATGTAACCCAGGCTCTCGCTGCGCGCGAACAGGTCCTCGATCAGACGGGTGACGCCGAGCCCAAGGCCGAGCGTGACCAACCCACCGAGCGCGCTCCAGAACATCGCGCCCCAGCGGAAGCCGCGTTGTAAGGGGACGAGCGGGGCCTCGACCAGGACCGGCAGCAGCGCGGGATCGGCTTCCGGCCTGACGTGAATGGTGCCCCTGGAGGGGCGGCTCGCATCGTCCGGATCCATCACGATGACGCCGGGGTCGTCGAGCTTGAAGGTCGCCGGCCGCCGGTGAGGAGAGCGCTCGCTCATTGCAGTCTGTCTCCGATCAGGAACTGGAGGGCGCGGTCGAGGCGGATGTGAGGCAGTACGGGCGTGTCGGTGCCGTCGCGTTCGAGCGGGGGCGGGCGGAACCGCAGGAAGCGGAAATCGCTTTTTTCGGCCGATGCGCTGGATAGGCCGCGAAACCCGGTTTCGCCCTTGAACAGGTCTTCGGGATCCGCCGGCAGGTCGCCCGGAAAGGTCGCGACCTCCGTATTGCCGTCGAAGGCCTCGCCATTGGCCATCTCGCCCGATGCAGGCGTCCCCAGGATCGAGGGCAGCTTGTCGCGGCCGCGCGCCACCTGCGCCTCGCGGGTGGCGCGCACGGCGGCCAGCGCCACGACGTCGATGATGGCGCCGGTGTCCTCGGCCCGTGCGACCGCCCTGCCGACGATACGGCGCAGCACGGCCTCGAGGCGATCATGGCTGGAATGATGCAGATGATCGGCCTTGGTCGCCGCAAACAGGATGCGGTCGATCCGCGGCCGGAACAGGCTGCTCAGGAACGTGCTGCGGCCGATCCTGAAGCAATCCAGGATTCCCGCCAGCGCGGCTTCGAGATCGACCAGCGCTTCAGGTCCGGCATTGAATGCCGATAGCGCATCGACCAGCACGATCTGGCGGTCGAGCCGCGAGAAATGGTCGCGGAAAAACGGGCGGACCACCACGTCCTTGTAGGCCTCGTAGCGCCGCACCATCATGGCCCACAGCGAGCCCTCCGGCGCCGTGTCGTCGATGGGCACGTCGAGCGGCGCGAAGGTCAGCGCCGGGGTGTCCGCGAGATTGCCGGGCATCAGGAAGCGCCCGGGCGGCAGCAGGCTCATGGCAAAACGTTCGTCGCGGCAGCCGCGCAAATAATCGGTGAACAGCCGGGCCGCCGTGAGCGCCGACTGTTCGTCTGCCGGGGCTTCCGCGACCAGGGTGCCGAGATGGCCGTGCCACGGCGCCGCCAGCTTCGCGCGCAACGGCTCGCGCGACAGTGCAAGGCTTTCCGCCGACCATTGCTCGAAGCTCTTGTTGAGCAGCGGCAGGTCGAGCAGCCATTCGCCGGGATAGTCGACGATATCGAGCGTCAGGCTGCGGTCCGCGCCGTTCTGGCGCTGGTAGTCGATGACCAGCCTGAGTTCGCTGATATCGACCGTTGAATTCGGCCAGTTCCGCGCCTCGATCAGGGTGCGCACATGGTTCTCATAGGCAAAGCGCGGTACCGCGTCGTCCGGCTGCGGCTCCAGCCGGGCGCGGGCGATCCGCCCGGTGGCGAACGGCTCGAAGATCGGAAAACGGCCGCCACGGGTGAGGCCGTGGATCAGCGCCGTGATGAACACGGTCTTGCCGGCGCGCGACAGTCCGGTGACGCCGAGCCGGACCGTCGGATTGAAAAACTGGTCGCCATAGTCCTTCAGGGCTCGCGCCGACAGGCGCGCTTCCTCCACGATATCTTGAAAGCTGGGGGCCATGCGGGAGGGGACAACTTGGTTCAGGGAAGGTAAACAAGCTAACCGCAAAGTGGCGATTGGCGGGGCAAAATCAAGTTTCATACTTCCGTCGCGATTGGAACCGAGTGTCTCACGCTTCGTTGGCCTCTCCAAAGCCGCATATTCGCCGAGCAGAACACCCGGATCCACATGACCCTCTTTAGAATGAAGCCGATCGCCTCCACCCCGGCCCATGCCGGCGCCGGGGCGACCCGCTGGAATTACGATCGGGCCGAACTGATCGCCGACGGCGTCGTACATGGCATCGGTGTATTCTGCGGCCTGGTCGCCGCCACCGTGCTGGTGGTGCTGACGGCCGTCTATGCCACGGCGTTCGAGGTCGTCGGGGTGTCGGTCTATGTCGCGGGCCTGCTGGCCATGCTGGTGCTTTCGGCAATTTACAATGTGTGGCCGGTGTCGCGGACCAAGTGGATCCTGCGCCGCTTCGATCATTCCGCGATCTATGTGCTGATCGCGGCGACCTACACACCCGTCATCATGCAGGTGAAAGACAGCAACTTTGCCGTGGCACTCCTGATCGGCGTCTGGTGTGTGGCGATCGTCGGGGTCGTGCTGAAGCTGGCATTGCCGGGCCGCTACGATCGGGTCGCGGTCGGCCTTTATCTCGTGATGGGCTGGAGTGGCGTCATGCTCTATGACGTGGTTGCGACATCGCTTCCCACCATGGCCATGTGGTTCGTGCTCGCGGGCGGTGCGCTGTACAGTTTCGGCGTGATCTTTCATGCCTGGCAGCGGCTGCGCTTTCAGAATGCGATCTGGCATGGCTTCGTGCTGCTTGGCGCCGCCTGCCATTACACCGCGGTGCTCGATCTGGTATTGGCCTAGAACCTTTAAAAAAATCGGAGTGGGGGAATGCAGGTTGCGGGCAAGGTGGTGGTTGTCACCGGAGGCGCCAACGGTATCGGCAGGGCGCTGTGTGAAGCCTTCCATCGCGCCGGTGCCGCCAAGGTGGTGGTCGCCGATCTCGATCTGGCCAATGCACAGGCCGTCGCCGCCTCGGTCGATGGTGCGGCGTACAAATGCGATGTCGGGCAGGAGCAGGACATCCGCCATCTCATCGAGGAGACCGAGCAGAAGTTTGGGCCGATCGCGCTGTTCTGCTCCAATGCCGGCATAGGCGGTGGTTTTGACCCGATGTCGGTCAATGCCGGCGGTACCTCCGACGAGCCGTGGGCGCGAAGCTGGGCCATTCACGTCATGGCGCATGTCTACGCCGCGCGGCACCTGATCCCGCGCATGAAGGCGCGCGGCGGCGGCTATTTCCTCAATACGATTTCCGCCGCGGGGCTGCTGTCGCAGGTCGGCAGCCCGGCCTATTCCACGACCAAACATGCAGCGGTGGGCTTTGCGGAAAACCTCGCCATCTCGCACAAGGCCGATGGCATCAAGGTGTCGATCCTGTGCCCGCAGGGCGTCGACACCAACATGCTGCGGTCCATTCCCAAGGGCCCGCAATCCGGCGACGGGGACCTCACGCCGGAACAGGTGGCGGAAGACGTATTGAAGGGGCTTGAGCAGGAAAGCTTCGTTATCCTGCCGCACCCGCAGGTGCTCGGCTACATGCGCAAGAAGACCGAGAATTACGATCGCTGGATTTCGGGCATGGCCAAGATCCAGGCCAGGATGCGGGAAGCATACGGGAAGTGACGGAGTTCTTACTTCGTCATTCCGGGGCGATGCGAAGCATCGAACCCGGAATCTCGAGATTCCGGGTCTGGTGCTAACGCACCATCCCGGAATGACGGCGCCGATTGTTGTCAGCCCTTCTTCGCATAAAGCAGCGGCACCGCGGAATCCACCATCACCTCAATCAGGCTGACGCCGTCATGCGCCATTCCGCGCGCTAGCGCGGGTGCCAGTTCGGCCGATGTGCTGACCCTCACCGCGTCGCAGCCCATGCCCTCGGCGATCTTCACAAAGTCGAGGCCGGGCAGATCGAGGCCGGGCACATTGCGCACCTGCATGACCTGGCTGAACGAGCGCATCGCGCCGTAGCCCAGATTGTTGATGACCACGACCGTCAGCGGCAGCTTGCGCTGTGCGGCGGTCCACATCGCCTGGATCGAATACATCGCCGAGCCGTCGCCGATCAGGCAAACGGTTCGGATGCCGGGGCGGGCGAGCGCCTTGCCGACCGCGGCGGGCAGGCCAAAGCCGAGGCCGCCGCTCGCCATGGTGGAAAAACTGTCCTGGCCGCGCATCGGCATGTATTTCTGCATCGCCGGACGGTGCGACGGGGCTTCCTCCACCAGCACGGCATCGTCGGGCATCGCCGACGACAGCGCGTGCAGCAGGTATTCGACCGGAATCGGATCTCCGGCATGCGGCACCGGAGGCAGCACGCGGCCCGCCGGAATCGGCCGCTTCGTTTCCGGCAGCAATTCCAGCAGCTTCGTCAATGCCGGCTTCATGGTCGCGATGATGCTGGTGCCAAAGGGCGTTACGGCCGCAGCCGCCGCATCGTCGGTGATCTGGAAGATCGTGGTGGCGCCGTCGAAGATCGAGGCATGGCCTTCGACATGGAAGGTGAAGACCGGCGCGCCGATCACGACGACGAGATCGTGGTCGCGCAGCGCGTCGGAAAGTTGCGTCGGTGAGGCATGCAGGAAGCCTGCGAGTTGCGGATGGCGTTCCGGAAAACTGCAGCGCGCCGAAAACGGGCTGATCCAGACCGACGCTCGCGTCTTCTCCGCCACCCGCACCATCAGGTCGACGGCTTCCGCGCGATCGACGCCGGGACCGACGACGAGGGCAGGGCGCTTGCTGGCGGCGAGCGCGTCGGCGAGCGCCCGCATCGCGCCGGCATCGGGGCCGAGTTCCCGGCTGACGCTGCGGGCCTCGATCGGCTGGGCTGGATGGGTCCAGTCGTCGATCGGTACCGACACGAAGGTCGGGCCGCAGGGGGGCTGCATCGCCACGTAATAGGCGCGCGCGATCGCCGCCGGCACGTCTTCGGCGCGCGCCGGCTCGACCGAGTATTTGACATAGGGGCGTGGAAATTCGGAGGCACGCTCGGCATAGAGAAAGGGCTGCAACGGCAGAATGCTGCGCGCCTGCTGGCCGGCCGTGATCACCAGCGGCGTCTGGTTGCGATGGGCAGTGAAGATGTTGCCGAGCGCATGGCCAACGCCCGCGCCCGAATGCAGATTGACAAACCCGGCGTTGCGGGTGGCTTGCGCATAGCCATCCGCCATGCCGATCACGGAGGCCTCCTGCAGGCCCAGCACGTAGTCGATATCGTCAGGCCAGTCCGCGAGAAACGGCAATTCAGTCGAGCCGGGATTGCCGAACACTTTCCTGATGCCGAACGATCGCAACAGGTCGAGCGTGGCCTGCTTGACGGTGACGGATGTGGTCTTGGCTGGCTTGCGGGACAATGGTTAAGTCCTCAAAGGATCAATCCGTCATTCCGGGGCGATGCGAAGCATCGAACCCGGAATCTCGAGATTCCGGGTCTGGTGCTGGCGCACCATCCCGGAATGACGTCCTCGAGCCTCACCAACTCGCCGTGCCCTTCATGGTCGGCTGGCCCTGCGAATTCGCGGTCCATAATTCCATGCCGGCGCCGGCCTCGCTGGCGTTGACCGAGAACTCGCTGCCTTCGAACAGTGGCTGTACGCCGCGGTAGCTGAATTTCTTCGGCGCCGTGCCGCCGTGCAGTTTGGCGGCCAGTTCGACGATGAACGCCGCCTGCATCGGTCCGTGGAACACGAGGCCGGGATAACCCTCGACCTTGGTGACGTAATCGCGGTCGTAGTGAATGCGGTGGCCATTGAAGGTCAGTGCCGAATAGCGGAACAGCAGCACGGGATCGGCCATGTGGCTCTCGCGATGCCCGGCGACGGGCGGCGGCGGGGGCGCCTTGGCGGGCGCCGCCGGCTGCGTGGTCGACATGTCCCGGTAGACGATATCCTGCCGTTCGCGGATCGCGGTGCCGCGCGGCGTCGTGATCAAATGCTCGACCGAGACAAAGCACAGCACGCCGGTGCTGCCGGTCTTCATGGTCACATCGGATATCCGTGAGGTCCGCCTGGCTTCATCGCCGACGCGCAGCGGCTCGAAGAACTCCAGCTCGCCGCCGGCCCACATCCGGCGCGGCAGCGGCACCGGGGGCAGGAAGCCGCCGCGGGTGGGATGACCATCCTGGCTCAGTTCGGACATCGGAAATACCGGCTGCGCCAGGCACCAATGCACGGTCCATGGCGCGGCATCGCCGGTCTTCGGCTCGCCGATTTCCTGGAACAGGGTGGCGCGCAGGCCTTTGACCAGCTGCGCGGTGACGATGTCGGAAGCCTCAGTGGTTTTTCCGATCCAGCCACGCAAATGCTCCAGGTCGAGTTTTTCGGTCATGTCGATTGGGTCCGGACGTGAGAGATTTTGGCCGTCGAGGGGCTGTCGCCGATACCGGGCACGGCACCGTAGTGACGCGGCTCGCCGACGAAGATCGCGGCGGGCGCGCCATAGCTCACCTTGCCGTTCGGGGTATCGACCTCGATGCGTCGCAGATGCGGATGCACGGCGAGATCGGCCATGGTATTGACCTCGGCAAAGGCGATATCGGCATCGGCCAGGCGCTTCAGCAGATCGACGCGCTGCATCGTGGCAAAACTGTCACCGACTGCCTGGTCGGTGAGTTGCCGGTTGCGGACGCGCTCGACCATGTTGGCGAAGCGCGGGTCGCCTGGAAGCTCAGGCTTTTCGAGCACATCGGCGCAGAGTTTCTTCCACTCCCGCTCGCTCTGGATCGAGATCAGGATTCCCTTGCCATCCTTCGACTGGAAAACCCCGTAGGGTGCGATCGAGGGGTGGGCCAGCGCCATCCGCTTGGGCGGATTGCCGGCTTCGGAATTGAGCAGCGGCACCGCCAGCCAGTCGGCCATCACGTCGAACATCGAGATCCGGATGTCGGCGCCTTTGCCGGTGCGTCCGCGCGCGATCAGGGCCTCGAGGATGGCGGCATGGGCCGTGGCGCCGGTGGCGATATCCACCACGGAAATGCCGACCCGCGACGGCCCCTCCGGTCCGCCGGTGATCGATGCCAGCCCGCTCTCGGCCTGGATCAGCAGATCATAGGCCTTCCGGTCGGCGTAGGGGCCGTCGTCGCCATAGCCGGAAATGGTGCAGCAGATCAGCTTCGGATAGTCTTTTCGCAGCCGCTCCAGCGCGAAGCCGAGCTTGTCCATCGAGCCCGGCTTGAGGTTTTGCAGGAGCACGTCGGCGCCGGCGATCAGCGCTTCGAGGCTGGCGCGGCCTTCCCCGGTCGCGAGGTCGATGACCGCAGAATCCTTGCCGCGGTTGAGCCAGACGAAGTAGCTGCTCTGTCCTTTCGCCGCGGCATCGTACCCTCGGGCAAAGTCGCCCTCGGGTCGCTCGACCTTGATGACATGGGCGCCGGCATCCGCCAGCCGCGAACTGCAGAACGGGGCGGCGACCGCCTGTTCGACGGCAATGACGGTCAGTCCCTCGAGCGGCAGCATGGTTGGCGTTCTCAGTAGGAGCGGGGCATGCCGAGCACGTGTTCGGCGACGTAGGACAGAATGAGATTGGTGGAGATCGGCGCCACTTGATAAAGCCGGGTCTCGCGGAACTTGCGTTCGACGTCGTATTCCTCGGCGAAGCCGAAGCCGCCAAAGGTCTGCACGCAGGCGTTGGCCGCTTCCCAGGAGGCGTCGGCCGCCAGCATCTTGGCCATGTTGGCCTCGGCGCCGCAGTCGAGCCCGGCCTCGTATTTGCGGGTGGCTTCCTTCACCATCAGCTCGGCGGCGCGCATCGCCGCATAGGATTTGGCGATCGGAAACTGGATGCCCTGGTTCTGGCCGATCGGTCGGCCGAACACGACGCGCTCCCGGGCATAGGCGGTGGCCTTGGCAATGAACCATTTGGCGTCGCCGACGCATTCCGACGCGATCAGGATGCGCTCGGCATTCATGCCGGACAGGATGTAGCGAAA
>NZ_JAUYQU010000014.1 GCF_030697065.1 Bradyrhizobium sp. | reverse complement strand
GCCGTGCTGGCTGCGCTGCCCAATCCACGCCAGAGCATTTCGCTGTTCGGCAGCTTCTTCCTCAGCAATCGCGGTTTCGTGGTTCCCAAGCCGGTCGGCAATCCCGGCTTTGAGCCTTTCATGGCCGCCATCGTGCTGGCGGTGATCGCCTCGTTGCTGCTGCAGCGCTATGCCCGCCAGCAGCTGTTCGACCACGGCCGGATGATCCGGGTCTGGCCCTATGTGCTGGGGATGCTGATCGGGCTGCCGCTGCTCACTTCGTTGCTGTTCGGCGCGCCGGTCACGTTCGAAATTCCCGAGCTCAAGGGATTCAATTTCGCCGGCGGCTCGCGCGTCATTCCGGAATTCGTGGCGCTGGCCCTGGCGCTGTCGACGTATACCGCGGCCTTCATCGCCGAGATCGTGCGCGCCGGCATCCAGTCGGTGCACAAGGGACAGATGGAAGCAGGCTCATCGCTCGGGCTGCAGCGCGGTTCGACGCTGCGGCTGATCGTGGTGCCGCAGGCCATGCGGGTGATCCTGCCGCCGCTCACCAACCAGTATCTCAATCTCACCAAGAACTCGTCGCTGGCGGTGGCGATCGGATATCCCGACCTCGTCTCGGTTTTCGCGGGCACAGCGCTGAGCCAGACCGGGCAGGCGATCGAGATCATCGCCCTTACCATGGGCGTCTATCTGCTGATCTCGCTGGTCACCAGTGCGATCATGAGCTTCTACGGATGGCGGCTTGGCCGGAGCCTCGGGCCATGAGGAGCGTCGGGCCATGAGCGAGATGGAGAGCGAACTCTCGACCCGGGCCTTCGTTCGCCGGGAACTCGTTGCCGAACGCGCGGCGCCGATCAAGACCACCGGCTTTGTCGGCTTTCTGCGCACCCGGCTGTTCAATTCGCCGACCAACGTCCTGCTTACCATCGGCGGCATCCTGCTGCTGTGGTTCACGGTCGTTCCCTCGGTGAAATTCCTGCTGATCGACGCCGTCTGGACCGGCAAGGACCGCACCGCCTGTCTTGCGGAGACCGTCGGGCGGCCGGTCGGCGCGTGCTGGCCGTTCATCCAGGCGAAGTTCAGCCAGTTCATCTACGGCTTTTATCCGGAGGCGGAGCGCTGGCGGGTCGACCTGACCTTCGTGCTCGCCGCGGTGCTGCTGTTGCCGCTGCTGATTCCGCGGCTGCCGGCCAAGGGGCTCAATGCCGGGCTGTTCTTCATTGCGCTTCCGGTCGTCGCCTTCTTCCTGCTTTATGGCGGCGGGTTGGAAGGGTTCGGCGTCAGCTGGGCGGCCGCCTTGTTGTCGGGGTTCAACGACAGTATCGGCGGTGGTGGCGACACTCTCGCGACGTTCAGCCAGACCATTCCGGTGATCGGATCGTTGCTCTGGTTGCTCGGCAAACTCCTCGTCTGGCTCAGCCTCGCCGTTTCCTTCGTGCTGTGGCCACTGACCTGGCTGCGCGACCAGATTCAGACCTCCGCCAGTCCGGTCTGGACCGACTTTGCCGTCACCGCCGTGATGGTTTCGCTGCTGCTGTTCTTCCTGAGCGGCGGCTTCCGAACCGGCTGGCGCGCGCTGATAGTCAGCCTGGCGATCTTCGCCAGCGTGGGCATCGTGATATCGGTGATGGGCCTCGACCGCGGCGGATTGCCGGTCGTCGATACCAGGCTATGGGGCGGTCTGCTGGTAACGCTGGTGGTGTCAGTCGTCGGTATTGTGGCCTCGATGCCGGTCGGAATCGCCCTGGCGCTGGGACGGCGCTCGACGATCCCGTTGATCCGGATTTTCTCGATCGCGTTCATCGAGTTCTGGCGCGGGGTGCCGCTGATCACGGTGCTGTTCTTCGCGACCTACATGCTGCCGCTGTTCGTGCCGGCGGGTTTCACCATCGACGGATTGATGCGCGCACTGATCGGCATCGCGCTGTTTGCCGGGGCGTATCAGGCCGAAGTGATCAGGGGGGGCCTGCAGGCCATCCCGCGCGGGCAGGTCGAGGCGGCCAACGCGCTCGGCCTGTCCTGGGGCAAGACCACCGGGCTGATCGTGATGCCGCAGGCGCTGCGCCACGTCATCCCCGGCCTGGTCAACAGCTTCATCGCACTGTTCAAGGACACGTCGCTGGTATCCATCGTCGCGCTGTTCGACCTGCTGGGACAGTTGCGGGCCGCCTTCGCCGACCCGGTATGGTCGACGCCAACGACGCTGTTCACGGGCTTCGCCTTCACCGGCCTGATCTACTTTGCCTTCTGCTTTGGAATGTCACGCTATTCGCTGTTCGTCGAGAACAGGCTCAATGCACACAGCCGTAACTGAGTAATCACATGACTGCGAATTCGATCGTCACCATCGACGGCCTCAACAAATGGTTCGGCGATTTCCACGTGCTGCGCGACATCCATCTCGATGTCGCCAAGGGCGAACGCATCGTGATCTGCGGCCCGTCGGGCTCGGGCAAATCGACCCTGATCCGCTGCATCAATGCGCTGGAGGAATTCCAGGAAGGTCAGATCGTCGTCGACGGCATCGAACTCGGGCCGAACCTGCGGCGCGTCGACGAGGTCCGGCGCGAGGTCGGCATGGTGTTCCAGAGCTTCAATTTGTTTCCGCATCTAACCGTGCTGGAGAACTGCACGCTGGCGCCGATCTGGGTGCGCAACATCCCGAAAAAGGACGCCGAAGCCGCCGCGATGAAATATCTCGAACGGGTCAAGATCCCGCATCAGGCCAACAAGTTCCCCGGCCAGATGTCCGGCGGCCAGCAGCAGCGCGTCGCCATCGCGCGCGCCCTGACCATGAGCCCGAAGGTCATGCTGTTCGACGAGCCGACCTCGGCGCTCGACCCCGAAATGGTCAAGGAAGTGCTCGACACCATGGTCGACCTCGCCGAGGAGGGCATGACCATGCTGGTGGTAACCCACGAAATGGGATTTGCCAGGGAGGTGGCCAACCGCATCGTCTTCATGGACGCCGGGCAGATCATCGAGTCCAACACGCCGGTGGAGTTCTTCGCCAATCCGCAGCACGCGCGGACGAAACTGTTCTTGAGTCAGATCTTGCGGGGATAGTCGCCCGTCATTGCGAGCGCAGCGAAGCAATCTATCGTGTCGCGCGCACGATGGATGGTGTCGTCGATTCGGCCTCGCAATGACCGCTCAGGCGTGCGTGCCGCTCACGCCTTCTCGAACGGCACTTCGATCTGGCTGCGCTTCTCCAGCCACGCCGGCACCGGCAGGTTCTTCGAACGCATGAATTCCGGGTTGAACAGCTTGGACTGGTAACGCCCGCCGGAATCGCACAATATCGTCACGATGGTCTTGCCGGGCCCAAGTTGCCTGGCGAGACGGATGGCGCCGGCGACGTTGACTCCGGTGGAGCCGCCGAGGCACAGCCCCTCGTGTTCGAGCAGGTCGTAGATCATCGGCACCCATTCTTCATCGGGAATGAGAAAGGCGGTGTCCACCCTGGCGGTTTCGATGACGGGCGTGACACGTCCAAGGCCGATGCCTTCGCTGATCGATCCCCCCGGCGTCGACCTGGCGACGCCGTTGTTGAACAACTCGAACATCGCCGCGCCGTGCGGATCGGCGCAGGCGATGGTAATATCCTCGTTCTTCTCCTTCAGGTAGCGGCTGACGCCGGCGATCGTGCCGCCGGTGCCGACCGAGCAGATGAAGCCATCGATCCTGCCGCCGGTCTGTTGCCATATCTCGGGGCCGGTCGAATCGTAATGCGCCTTGGCGTTATCCAGATTGTTCCATTGATCGGCGAACAGCACGCCGTTCGGCTCGGTCTGGCGCAGTCGGGCGGCCAGCCGCTTGCCGACATGCTGATAATTGTTGGGATTGCTGTAGGGCAGCGCCGGCACTTCGATCAACTCCGCGCCGCACAGCCGCAGCATGTCCTTCTTTTCCTGGCTCTGGGTTTCCGGAATCAGGATCAGCGTCCGGTAGCCGCGTGCGCTCGCCACCACGGCCAGACCGATGCCGGTGTTGCCCGCAGTTGCCTCCACCACGAGGCCGCCGGGTTTGAGATCGCCGCGCTTCTCCGCTTCCAGGATCATCCATTTGCCGGCGCGGTCCTTGACCGACTGGCCGGGATTCATGAACTCGGCCTTGCCGAGGATAGTGCAGCCGGTCGCCTCCGAGGCGTGCTTCAGCTTGATCAGCGGCGTGTTGCCGATCGCCTGAACGACGTCGTTATTGATGGTCATGATCCGAGAATTGCCAGTTGTTTCCTCACCGGAAATGACCCTAAAGGACCGCTGCCGGAGGCACAAGCTGACGCAGGCCATGCTGGCGCGGGTGCGCCATGCATCGAAATCACACTGCCGGCCGGACCCCACATGGCATAAAATTGCCGGAAAACATCTTTGGGAAGAAAGCTGCTCCATCGATGAGCAGGCGGCACCGCGACCGCCGCTCTGCGACCTTCAGTCACGTCGTTCGATTCGATAAAGCCCGACGTTCAGGACGCCGATTTCGAAGCCGAGGCGGCAGTAAGCCAGATAATATTCCCACATCCGCTTGAAGCGAAGATCGAAGCCGAGCGCGCTGATGGACGGCCAGGCTTCCAGAAACCGGCGATGCCATTCGGCAAGGGTAAGCGCATAGCTGTCGCCAAAGAACTCCGAGGAAGCCAGCCGCAATCCCGCATTCCCGATCTGTTGCTCGAGAATCGCCGTGGTGGGAAGCATTCCGCCCGGGAAGATGTAGCGCTGAATGAACTCCGGTCGCCGGCGGTAGCTTTCGAAACGGCTCTGGTCGATCGTGATCACCTGCAGCACGGCCGCGCCCTTTGGATTGAGCCTTTGTCGCAGATTCGCGAAGAACGTCGGCCAATAGGCCTCGCCGACGGCTTCCAGCATTTCGATCGATACCACGCGATCATAGGTGCCGCCGACGTCGCGATAATCTTGCAGCCGGAGATCGGATTGACCGGCAAAACCCCGCCGCGCCAATTGCTGTTGCGCATGGGCGAGCTGTTCGGTGGATAGCGTCAAGCCGGTGACATGGCTGCCGGTGCGCTCGATGATGCGCTCGGCAAGCCCGCCCCAGCCGCAGCCGATCTCGAGAATACGTTCGCCACCGCCGAGCCCCAGCAGGTCTATCACGCGATCGAGCTTGGCGCGTTGTGCATCCTCGAGGCGCTCGCCCGGCGACGAATAGAGCGCCGACGAATAGGTCATGCTGGGATCGAGCCACAATCGGTAGAATTCGTTTCCGAGATCATAGTGAGCCGCGATGTTGCGGCGGCTGCCGCGCCTGGTATTGCGGTTCAACGCGTGGCGAAATTTTGTCAAAGGTTGAGGCGGCTTCAAGCCTTCGAACGATATTGCATCGTTGGAACGGCGCCCCGCGGCGCTCAGGAACGAGTAGATATCGGGCGTCGACCACTCGCCGCCCAGATATCCCTCGGCGAAACCGAGATCGCCGCCGGTCAATAGGCGCATCATGCATTTCCAGCTGTGGATCGTCACCTGGGCCTGTTCTCCCGATCGCTTGCCGCCGATCAGGATGCGCCGTCCGCCGGGCGTCTGCAGCAGGATCTCGTCGCAGTCGATCTTGCGGAGCATACGCTGCATGAAGGAGGTGAGCAGGGCAGGTGAGGTCGGCGTCCCCGAAAGGTCGAGCGACCCGGGCGCGGCTTGGTGGCTCTCAGATGACATGCGGATCGATCCGGTTCGACGTGTTGATGACGGGGGTGGTGTGGTGCACCGGCGCGGCGGGTCTGGTGCGCAACCGGATTCCCTTCAGCCAGAGGCGCAGTGCCTCCCAATGGATCGCCAGCGTGACTTTTGCGGTGATCAGCGGAATTTTGAGGAAGATCAGCAACAGTTCTCGATCGCTCAACTCCCGGCGGTGTCCGGCGAGGCTGGCGTGGAGGACGGGTTCACCGGCCCGGCTGGCGCGGATGCCGAGCGTGACACGCCCGGTGGGTTCGGTCAGCCGAAAGTCGTAAACCAGATCCATATCCATGAACGGAGATACGTAGAACGCCTTGCGGCAGTTTTGCCGGATCTCGTCGGGTTCGGTCTCGATGGCGGCCACGTAGGAGTGGCGTTCGCCGAATGTGTTGTGAACCTCGTAGATGATCGCGGCGAGTTCCCCCTGGGGTCGGTGGCAGTAGTAGATGCTGATCGGATTGAAACTGTAGCCGAGCGTTCGCGGCATGCAGAGCAGGCGGATGGCGCCGCCCGCAATGTCGATTCCCGATTCCGACAGCAGCCGTTCGGTCTGAATGCGCAGCGGTGTGGCGCTGCCGTCGCCCAGGTCTGTCTCGTGCAAGGCGAACAGATTGAAGCGGTTGTGCGAGAACAGCCGCAGCCGCGCCGTCAGGGCCGGCAGTTCATCGAGGTCGATCAACAGCCAGAAGGCGCGATAGCGAAATTGATGCACCCTGGGCCGCAGCCGCCGGTGGGTCACCGCGCCGATATAAAGGGCGGATCGGCACATCATCGCTGCAGTTCCGGGATTGCGGTGCGCGCAGCCTCGGGTCCGAGCACGATGCGTCCGGACTCGTTTGGCACCGTCCACGGCCGCCGCAACCCGCCGAGCTGTTCGGCGACCGCGAGGCCCGCCTGCAATCCGTCTTCATGGAATCCGGCACCGAAATGAGCGCCGCAGAACCACACATTTCCTCTTCCCTGCAACGACCACAGCCGGCGCTGCGCCGATATCGCGGCGGCATCGAAAATCGGGTGATGGTAGAGTTCGCTGTGATGCAGCGTCCCGGCGCGCGGCGGACGCGGCGGATTGAGCGTGAGAAACAGCGGCGAATGATCGGGAATGTCTTGCAGCCGGTTCATCCAGTAGGTGACGCCGACGCTGTCGGCGGATCGATCGCGCGAGCCGGTATAGTTCCAGCTCGACCACGCCGCACGTCGCTTCGGCATGAAGCCCGGGTCCGAGTGAAGCACCGCAAGGTTGCGGCTGTAGCGGAACGCGCCGAGCAGGGCGGTCTCCTCCGCAGTCGGTTCGGCGAGTGCCGACAAGGCCTGATCGGCGTGGGTGGCCATGACGACATGGTCGTAGCGGGTCGATCCGCCGCGCGAGTCCGTCACGATGACGCCCTCCGCGGTTCGCTGCACGCTGACGACGCCGGTATTGAGCCTGATCCGGTCGGCAAAGGGCTGAATGAGTTGCTGCACATAAACGGTGCTTCCGCCGGACACGGTTTCCCAGGCGGGCCGCCGCGTAAGCTGCAGCAGGCCGTGATTGCGCTGGAAGCGAATGAAGGTCGCGACCGGGAATGACAGGATTTCGCGCGCCGGGGCAGACCAGATGGCGCTTGCCATCGGCAACAGGTGATCGTCACGGAACGCCGCGCCATAGCCGCCGGCCACGAGATAATCGCCGAGGCTGACGGTTTCGTCCTTTAACAGGTCCGCATCCCGCGTCGCCTGCCGATAGAACTTCACGAGGTCGCGCAGCATCGACCAGAAGCGCGGACGGATCAGGTTTTGCGGCTGTGCGAGCAGGCCCCGCAGGCCGGTGCCGGAATATTCGAGATCGCCGTCACGCAGCGACACGGCAAGCGACATGTCGGAGATCTGCGTGGGAACCCCGAGGTACCCGAACATCGCGGAGAGATTGGGATAGGCGGGGCGATTGAAGACGATAAACCCGGTATCGACCGGAATATTGAGCGCGCCGACGCGCGCAACGACGGTGTTCGAATGGCCGCCGATCCGCTCGGCCTGCTCGTAGACCGTCACATCGTGGCGCTGGCTCAGCAGCCAGGCTGCGGACAGGCCGGAAATTCCGGTTCCAACCACCGCCACCTTCAATCGGTTACCATCCCGCACCAGATCCACTCCATCGGTTCAGACCGCCCAGCGGCCAGCTCGACACATCATTCAAAACGAACCGCATGTGGATTTGGATCACCGCCGGGTGATCCAAACCCGGCAACCCTGCGTTTCGTCGGTATGCAAACGCTGGCGCGACATCTCCCTCCGAACGGCGCTCTGGCCAGCGCCACGGCGATCCGGTACTCACGACGGGTACGTGGAGGCGGATCGGAGCGTTCTGGCGGCATGGTGAAAGAGACACCCAACAGCGCGGCGTCGGACGCTGCGAGGTGGGCCGCCCTGATCGAGGCCGTGGCGAAGCGTGAGGATCGCGAGGCGTTCGCGACGCTGTTCGAATATTTTGGACCGCGAATCAAGGCCTTCATGCGGCGCTCCGGCGCGAGCGAGCAAGGCGCCGATGAATTGGCGCAGGAAGCGCTGCTTGCGGTCTGGTCGAAGGCCAGGCTGTTCGATCCCGGCAGCGTCGGTGCCTCGGCCTGGATATTCACGATCGCCCGTAATCTGCGCATCGACGGCCTCCGCCGTGAAAAGCGAGCCGGCAGGGATCATACGGTCGAGATCGACCCCGAGTTTCATGTCGATGAAGGCCCGCAGCCGGATGCCATCCTGGCCGGGTCACAGCTTGAATCGAGGGTCCGCAATGCCATGACCCTGCTGTCGAGGGATCAACTGCGGGTGATCGAGTTGTCCTTCTTCGACGACAAGGCTCATGCGGAAATTGCGCAGACGCTTCAGATCCCGCTCGGAACGGTGAAATCGCGACTGCGGCTGGCGATGAATCGGTTGCGCGGATTGTTGGGTGACTTCTCATGACGATCCATCATCATCCCCCGGAGGATCTGCTGGCGGCGTTTGCGGCGGGCTTGCTCGATCTGGGCCAGCACGTGGCTATCGCAACGCACCTTGTCGGTTGTCCGCGCTGTCGCGATACGGTGCGGACGATGGAGCATGTCGGCGGCGCCCTGCTGACCGGCCTGCCGCCGACAGCAATGTCCGGCGACGCGCTGGCCATGATCAAGGCGCGACTGGACGGGATCGTTCCTGCCGTCGCATCGCCGCCACGACGTGCCACGGGACTTTCCGACGTCCCTGGTCTGCCGAAGTTCGTGCGCGAATACCCCGCCGGTCCATGGAAGTGGATCGCGCCGAAGGTGCATATGCGACCTATCGAGCTGCCCGAAGCGAGCGAAACCCGGGTTTTTCTGCTGAAATCCCGGCCAGGCACGAAAATGATCGAGCACACCCACACCGGGTTCGAAATGAGCTGCGTGCTGTCGGGAAGCTTTGTTCATGCCGGCGGGCATTTCGGGCCGGGCGATTTCGATCTCGGCGACGGCGCGGACGATCACGAGATCATGATCGATTCCGCGGATGACTGCATCTGCCTGATCGCCATGCAGGGCGATCTCAAACTGAATGGCATGATCGGCCGCTTGCTCCAGCCGCTGATCCGGATGTGATTTCACAAGCCGCTGCGGCAAGCCGGCGCCCGACGGAGAACCAGCTATGAGTCTGCTCCATCTGGCTTTGCTTGCTGCGGTGATGGGAATAGCATTGTCAGCGATAATGGCTGTCGCCTGGCAGGTGCAGCGCACCACCGGCCATACCGGCTGGATCGACGTCTGCTGGACCTTTGGGACCGGCCTCGTCGCAGCGCTCGGCAGCCTGGCGCCTTTCCAGGCTGGTCACCCGGGCGCGCGCCAGATCATGGTCGCGGCGCTGATAGCGCTCTGGTCGATGCGGCTCGGCGGGCACATTCTGCTGCGCACCCGGGAAGTCGGTGACGATCCGCGCTACCGGGACCTCATCCGGCAATGGGGCGCCAACGCTGATCTGCGGATGTTCCTGCAATTGCAGTCGCAGGCGGCAGTCGGCTTGATCCTGGCGGTGTCGGTAGCGCTCGCGGCGAACAATACACGTCCCGGTCTCGGCTTGCAGGATTTTCTTGGATTTGCCCTTCTGGTCGGCGCACTGGCCGGCGAGGCGGTGTCGGATTGGCAATTGCGACAGTTCAAATCCGACCCCGCCAATCGCGGGCGGATCTGCGAGGATGGACTCTGGAGCCTGTCGCGCCACCCGAACTACTTCTTCGAATGGCTCTGCTGGCTCGCCTATCCGCTGATCGCGATCGATCTGTCGGGGGCCAACCCGCTTGGCTGGATCTCGCTACTGGCACCCGCCTGCATGTACTGGGTGCTGGTGCATGTTTCCGGCATTCCGCCGCTGGAAGCCCACATGTTGCGAACACGCGGCGATCAGTTCCGCGCCGTTCAGGCCCGCACGCGGGCATTCTTTCCGTTCCCCAAGGGATGATCAGGAAGGGATGATCAGGTTCGCAGGTCAGACCGCGAACTTGACCGTCACCCAGTAGCCGGCCGCCGCGGCGATGGCACCAAGCAGCGTTCCCCAGCCCGCGTCGATGACGGTGAGCTGCGTGGTCCAGTTCCGCAGTGTCGCCTGGTTCGTCAGGTCGTAGGTGATGTAAGTGAAGAACCCGAACAGCGCACCGCCGAGCACCGCCTGGGCAAGGCTTCCGGATTTCAGCGCCGGAAGGATGGCGAAATAGACCAGCCCGACCGGGTAGATCAGATAGAACGCGATTCCGGCCGGCAGGTTGACGGTCGCCAGCATGATATCGCCCAGCGTTGGACGATAGAGGCGGCTCGCCATGGTTCCGAGCCAGGCCATGTCGACGAGCACGAAAACCACCAAGGTCGACAAGTAAGCGGTGATATAAATCATGAGAATTGCCCAATGCTGGACCAACGCCGCAGCGACATCGATCGGATCCGGTGAACGCAGCACTGTAACGACGAAAATCGCCGTCTGGATCACGGGCGGAATCCGGATGTCGGGGACCTGATCGGGAGCCTGGACATCAATTCGAGCGCCGCGACCGTCGCGCGACATGAAATCTTGGTAAGGCTGCGGCGTCTTCCGGTCGCGTCGAAACTTCAAAAACCCTTGTATCAAGGGCCTAAGTGGGCGGTTTTCGTCCGCCGTGGACAGCAACAGCGCCGGGATAACGGGTGGAACAGGACTGTCCGCCCGGTCATCGCCCGGCTAGGATGACAACCGGGTTTTCAAGGGAAATATCACAGCGGTGACCGTGTCGCAGGCCGTCTCCACGAGCGTCAGAAGCGAATCGGCAGGGTGTGCCTCGCATCGTTGGATGCCGGGTGCTGCGCCCGGTGGAGGGCGGACGTGAGCCAGCGCGCCGAGGTGGCCGTGGACGGCCTGCCTGCGCCCATCCCGAGCGGAACTCGCGTCGCACGATGGCTGGCCGCGCTGTGCATGGTGGTCAGTTCCGCGGGCTGTATTCTCACCAAGGATCTGCCCGACCCCGCGCTGGATATCCCCGAGGGCTACAAGGCCGCGCGACTGACCCGCGCTGACGCGCCGCCGACGCTGGACTGGTGGCGCGGCTTCCGTTCGCCGGAACTGACCGGACTGATGGAGGAGGCGCAGACCGTCAATCTGGACATCGCGGCGGCCACCGCGCGCTTCATCCAGGCGGACGCCCAGGCGC
This sequence comes from Bradyrhizobium sp., assembly GCF_030697065.1. Taxonomy (GTDB): domain Bacteria; phylum Pseudomonadota; class Alphaproteobacteria; order Rhizobiales; family Xanthobacteraceae; genus Bradyrhizobium. The sequence goes on along the minus strand of NZ_JAUYQU010000014.1, from coordinate 12,445 downwards.
GCGTGGCCGGTGCCGCGCTGTTGCCGAGCCTCAGCGGCACCGGTCAGCAGACCTATTCCCGCAGTTCCGGTTCCAGTTCCAGCGGACTGACCAATGGCGGCCGCGAAGTCGTCAACTACCAGTCCTCGCTCAGCGCCAGCTACGAGCTCGATTTCTGGGGCAAGAACCGCGACGCCGCCCAGGCGGCGGAGGAAACCGCCATCGCCACCCGCTTCGATCGCGACGTGGTGGCGCTCACCGCGCTGGTCAGCGTCGCCAATGCCTACTTCCAGGTGCTCGCGGCGCAGGACCGGATTCGCACCGCCGAGCGCAACATCGCCAGCGCGCGGCGCATCCTCGACGCCATCAGGCAGCGCCTGAGCGCCGGCACCGGGACCGACCTCGACGTCGCGCAGCAGGAAGCCGTATTGGCCAATCAGCGCGCCGCGGTGCCGACCCTGCGCCAGACGCTGGCGCAGAACGTCAACGCCTTGGCCACGCTGGTGGCGCGGCCGCCGGAAAGCGTGCGCGTCACCGGCGGCACGCTCAACCGGATCGCGTCGCCGCGCGTCACGCCGGGCCTGCCGTCGGAACTGCTGACGCAGCGCCCGGATATCCGGCGCCAGGAAGCGCAGCTCGCCGCCGCCACCGCCAATGTCGGCAGCGCCCGCGCGCAGTTCTTTCCCTCGATCCAGCTGACCGGGTCGGGTGGCTATCAGAGTTCGTCGCTGGCGGCGCTGTTCCAGCCGCAGGCGGCGTTCTTCAACGTCGTCGGCAGCCTGACGCAACCGATCTTCGACGGCGGAAGAATCCTGGGCAATTTCGAATTCACCAAGGCGCAACAGGATGAACTGCTGCAGGCCTACCGCAAGACGGTGGTGCAGTCGTTTGCCGACGTCGACAACGCGCTGGTCGCGATTCGCGAAACCACGATCCGGCTGCGGCTGCAGCGCGAGGTGGTCGCGGCCTCGCGACGGGCCTTTGAGCTGGCCGAGCAGCAGCTGCGCGCCGGCACGGCGGACATCGTTACTGTCCTGAATACGCAATTGACGTTATTCCAGGCGGAAGATTCGCTGTCGCAGGCCCAACTGGCCCGACTGCTCGCGATCGTCAGCCTGTATCAGGCGCTGGGGGGCGGCTGGGAGCCGAGGATGGAAAGACCGGTCGATGCTCTTTAAGCCGGAGTCGGACACTGCAAAGACCACCGGCAACAGCGTCGCGCGCAGCGCCGGCCGCCGCATGGTTTCGATCACGCTGACGCTCGTGATCCTCGGCGGCCTGGGCTACGTCGGCTGGGCAGCGCTGCAGCAAAAGCCGACAGCCGGCCGCGGCGGCATGCCGCGCGATCTGCCGGTGCCGGTACTGGCGGCGACCGCGCGCGTCCAGGATGTGCCGGTCTATCTCGACGGCGTCGGCTCGGTCCGCGCGCTCAACAACGTGGTGGTGCGCGCCCAGGTCGACGGCAAGCTGCTCTCGGTCAATTTCACCGAGGGGCAGGACGTCAGGAAGGGCGACGTGCTCGGCGAAATCGACCCCGTGATCTACAAGGCGCAGTACGATCAGGCCGTCGCCAAGAAGGCGCAGGATGAAGCCCAGCTTGCGAATATGCGGCTCGACCTCGAGCGCTATCAGCAGCTCGCCGCCTCCAATGCCGGCTCCAAGCAGCAGGCCGACACCCAGCGCGCCGTGGTGGCGCAGCAGGAGGCGCTGGTCGCCGCCGACCAGGCCGCGATCGACAATGCGCAGGCCATGCTCGGCTACACCAAAATCATCGCGCCATTGTCGGGCCGCGCCGGGCTGCGGCAGGTCGATCAGGGCAACATCATCCGGGCTTCCGATGCGACCGGTCTCGTCATCATCACCCAGTTGCAGCCGATCGCCGTGCAGTTCAGCCTGCCGCAGCAACAGATCGTGCGGGTCAACGCCGCATCCGCCAGGGGCGCGCTGGCCGTCGATGTGTTCGGCAATGACGGCGTCACGGTGGTCGACACCGGGACACTGAAAGGCATCGACAACCAGGTCGATCCGACCACCGGCACGCTCAAGCTCAAGGCCGAATTTCCCAACGCCAACTTCCAGCTGTGGCCGGGCCAGTTCGTCAATATCAGGCTGAAGGTCGAGACTCTCCCCAAGGCATTGGTGGTGCCGACCTCCGCGGTGCAGCGCGGCCCGGTCGGGACCTTCAGCTACGTGATCGGCGAGGGGAATGTCGTCACGGCGAAACCGGTCGTGGTGACCCAGCAGAATGAAACCGAAGCGGTGATAGCGAGCGGCTTGTCGGCTTCCGATCGCGTGGTGACCACCGGTTTCGCCAATCTGTCCGATGGCGCCAAGGTGATCATCGGCAAGGAGGGTTCCGTTCCATCGGCTGATCTCGCCCCGCGCAAGCGCAGCCGGGGCCCGGACGCGAAAGGCAAGGACGGCGCCGGCGAGCGCCCCGGCAAGAAGGGCGAGGGCGATCAAAAGGGTCAGACCGGACCGGCGCCGGCAGAGGGGAGCGTCAAGTCGGGCAGCGGAGCGAAGTCGCCGCCATGACCGAACCATCGACCGATTGAATGTGTGACTTCGCAAGCGTGAGCGCGTACCCATGAGCGTCTCGGAACCCTTCATCCGCCGGCCGATCGCGACCTCGCTGCTCGGGGTAGCGCTGCTGATCGGCGGCGCGCTCGGCTACTGGGCGCTGCCGGTGTCGGCGCTGCCGCAAGTCGACTTCCCGACGGTGCAGGTGTCGACGCAATTGCCGGGCGCCAGCCCCGACGTGGTCGCCTCGCTGATCACCGCGCCGCTGGAACGCCAGCTCGGGCAGATCCCGTCGCTGACCTCGATGCAGTCGACCAGCTCGTTCGGCGTCAGCCAGATTTCGCTGCAGTTCGATCTCAAGCGTGACATCGACGGCGCGACCCAGGACGTGCAGGCCGCGATCAACGCCGCGGCCGGAATCCTGCCGAGAAATCTGCCGTATCCGCCCGTCTACGCCAAGGTGAATCCAGCCGACGCGCCGGTCATGACGCTGGCGCTGACCTCCGACACGATTTCGCTGCGCGCCATGAGCGATCTCGCGGACACCATTCTGGCGCAACGCTTGAGCCAGATCTCCGGTGTCGGGCGGGTCGCGGTGCTGGGCGGCCTGAAGCCCGCGGTGCGGGTGCAGGCCGATCTGGCGCGGCTCGCCGCCTATGGCATCTCGATGGAGGATCTGCGCAACGCGATCGCGGGCGCCAACGTCTCCGGTCCGAAGGGATCGCTCGACGGCGCGCAGCAGGCCTACACCATCGCCGCCAACGACCAGATCGCGGCGGCCGAGGCCTACAAGCCGATCATCATCGCCTATCGCAACGGCGCGCCGATCACCATCGGCGACGTCGCCGTCATCATCGACGGGCTGGAGAACAACCGCACCGGTGGCTGGTATCAGGGCACGCCGGCCGTCATCATCGACATCCAGCGACAGCCGGGCGCCAACGTCATCGAGGTGGTGCGCCAGATCCGTGCCGAAATTCCCAAGGTGCAGCGCGCGATGCCGGCCGGCGTCAACCTGACCGTGGTCGGCGACCGCACCGTCACCATCCGCGCCTCGGTGCACGATGTGCAGTTCACGCTGATCCTGAGCGTGGTGCTGGTGACGCTGGTGGTGCTCCTGTTCCTGCGCTCGCTGCGCGCCACGCTGATCGCCGGCGTGGCGCTGCCGCTGTCGCTTATCACCTCGTTCGGCGTGATGTATTTCGCGGGTTTCAGCCTCGATAATCTGTCGCTGATGGCGCTGACGATCGGCACCGGCTTCGTGGTCGACGACGCCATCGTGATGATCGAGAACATCGTCCGGCACATGGAGAACGGCGACTCCGCGATGGAGGCGTCGCTCAAGGGTGCAAAGGAGATCGGCTTTACGATCATTTCGCTGACGGTGTCGCTGATCGCGGTCTTCATCCCGATGCTGTTCATGGAGGGTTTGATCGGGCGCATGTTCAGCGAGTTTGCGCTGACGCTGACGATCGCGGTGGTGACGTCGGCGGTGGTCTCGCTGACGCTGACGCCGATGATGTGCTCGCGGCTGTTGAAGCACGTTCACGAGGAGTTCGAGGTTCCCGGACTTGCCGCTGTCTCTCGCGGCATCGACCGCATGATCGAGTTCTATCACCGCACGCTGCTGTGGGTGTTGCAGCGCCAGCGCGCCACCTTGCTGTTTACCTTCGTCACCATCGCCGCGACCCTGATCCTCTACGTCATCGCGCCCAAGGGCTTCCTGCCGCTGCAGGATACCGGATCGATCACGGCGGTGACGCAGGCCGGTCCCGACGTTTCGTTTGCGGAAATGCAGGCCCGGCAGGGCAGGGCGGCGGCGGCGATCCAGGCCGATCCCGACGTGACCGGCGTCGTCTCGGTGATCGGCGCGGGCTCGGTCAACCCGACTACCAATGTCGGCCGCCTGGTGATGACGCTGAAACCGCGCGGCGAGCGCCCCGACGATGTTTCCGCGGTGATCCTGCGCCTCAAGGAACGAACGGCGTCGATCCCGGGCATGACGATCTATTTTCAGCCGGTGCAGGATGTGCAGATCTCGACGCAGTCGAGCCGTTCGCAGTATCAATACACGCTGACCGGCACCGACGCGGCCCTTGTGAGCCTTTGGGCCAACAGGCTGGTGGCCGAACTGCGCAAGGATCCGCTGTTCCGCGACGTCTCCTCGGAGGCCCAGGATGGCGGTCTGCGCGCTTCGCTCGACATCAACCGGCAGCGCGCCGGCCAGCTCGGCGTCAGCATCCAGACCGTCAACGACACCCTGAACGACGCCTTTGCGCAACGCCAGATTTCCACTATCTACGGGCAGGCCAACCAGTACCGCGTAGTGCTGGAGGCGATGCCGATTTACCAGCGCGATCCCTCGATCCTCTCGAAGCTATATCTGCCGGGGGCGGGCGGCGCGCAGGTGCCGCTCTCGGCGGTGGCGACACTGACCCGCACCACCGCACCGCTGGCGATCACCCATCACGCGCAGTTTCCCGCCGTCTCTCTCAGTTTCAACCTGGCGCCGGGCGAAGCGCTCGGCGATGCCGTCAACGCCGTCAAATCGATCGAGCAGCGCATCGGCATGCCCGGCAGCATCGTCGGCCTGTTTGCCGGGGACGCCGCCGAATTTTCAAAGTCGCTGGCCGGACAACCCTGGCTGATCCTGGCCGCGATCGTCACCATCTATATCGTGCTCGGCGTGCTTTATGAGAGCTACATTCATCCGATCACGATTCTCTCGACGCTGCCGTCGGCGGGCATCGGCGCCATTCTCGCGCTTCTCCTGTTCGGGCAGGACCTGTCGGTGATCGGGCTGATCGGCATCATTCTCCTGATGGGCATCGTCAAGAAGAACGCCATCCTGATGATCGACTTCGCACTCGACGCGGAACGGAACGAGGGCATGTCGCCGACCGACGCAATCGTGCAGGCCTGCCTGCTCCGGTTCCGCCCGATCATGATGACGACGCTGGCCGCCCTGTTCGGCGCGTTGCCGCTGGCGGTGGAAAGCGGCACCGGCAGCGAGCTGCGTTTCCCGCTCGGCATTTCCATCATCGGCGGCTTGTTGCTGAGCCAGCTCCTGACGCTCTACACGACGCCGGTGATCTACCTCGCACTCGACCGGCTTAACCGACGGTTCGAGAAGGCGATGCCGCCCGCGCCGGAATTGCCGTCAAAGCCGGTCGCGGGAGCCACCGAGGGGATGCAATAATGGCATCGCTCTCGGAGCCGTTCATACGCCGGCCGGTCGGCACCCCCTTGCTGGCGATCGGGCTGTTTCTGGTCGGCATGGTCGCCTACGTGTTCCTGCCGGTGGCCGCGGTTCCCAATGTCGACTTCCCGATGATCCGGGTGTCGGCGTCGCGCCCGGGCGCCGATCCCTCGGTGATGGCGGCGACCGTGGCGGCGCCGCTGGAACGCCGGCTCGGCGAGATCGCCGGCATTACGCAGATTACCTCGACCAGCTCGCTGGGCACGGCGAGCATCCAGCTGCAATTCGCCATCGGCCGCGACATCGATCGCGCCGCCCGCGACGTGCAGGCCGCCATCAACGCCTCGCTGGCGGACCTGCCGACCGATCTGCCGTCCTTGCCACGCTTCCGCAAAGCCAATCCCGCGGCGGCGCCGGTGTTCGTGCTGGCGTTGACGTCGAAGACGATCGCCTCCAGCGCGATGTACGACGTGGCCGACACCGTGATCGCCCAGCGCATCTCGCAGGTGCCGGGGGTCGGCGAGGTGACCGTCAGCGGCGCCGACCAGCCCGCGGTGCGCATCGCGCTCAACCCGGTCGCGCTGTCCAATGCCGGCATTGCCACCGAGGATGTCAGGCTCGCGATCGTCGCCGCCAATCCGCTCGGACCGGTCGGAACCTTCGATGGCGACCGCCAGAGCGAGACCTTGTCGACCAACCCGCAGATGCGGACCGCCGCCGAATTCCGCGACATCCTGATCAAGAGTTCGAACGGCAACTACGTCCGGCTGTCCGACGTGGCCGAGGTCGAGGATTCCGTGCGCAACAGCCGCTCGATCGCCTGGTTCAACAAGCAACCGGCCGTGCTGATTCAAATCACCAAACAGGGCAACGCCAACGTCATCGACACCGTCGACAGGGTGAAGGCGCTGATCCCCGAACTGAAGCAATGGATTCCCGCCGGGGTCGAAATCTCGACGCTGGTCGATCGCACCGGAACCATCCGCGCCAGCGTGCTGGATATGGAGTGGACGCTGCTGGCCACCGCGTTCCTGGTCATGGTGGTGGTGTTCACCTTCCTGCGCCGGACCACGCCCACCATCGCCGCCGGAGTGTCAGTCCCGCTGGCGCTGGCCGGCACCTGCGCCGGGATGTGGCTCGCCGGCTTTTCCATCAACAACCTGACGCTGATGGCGCTGGTGATCTCGGTCGGCTTCGTGGTCGACGACGCCATCGTCATGATCGAGAACATGTACCGCAACCTCGAGCAGGGCATGAAGCCGTATTTGGCGGCACTCCTGGGCGCCAAACAGATCGGCTTCACGGTGCTGTCGATCAGCCTGTCCCTGATCGCCGCGTTCACCCCGCTGATCTTCATGGACGGGATCGTCGGCCGGCTGCTGCGGGAATTTTCCCTGACCCTGACCTTCGCCATCGTGGTTTCCACCGTGGTGTCGCTGACGGTCACGCCGATGATCTGCGCGCAGTACATCAGGACGGCGACCTCAACCCACGCGACCTGGTTCGACCGCGCCGTCGAAGGCACGCTTTCGCGCATCGTCGCTTTCTACATGCGGACGCTGCGGGTGGTGCTGGGCTTCCCGATCCTGACCCTGATGGTGTTCTTCGCCACCATCGCGTTGACGGTGGTGCTCTATATCAAGACCCCGAAGGGTTACTTCCCGGCCGACGATTCAGGCTTCGTGATCGGTTCGACCCGGGCCTCGGCCGACACCTCGTTCCAGGCGATGCTGAAGCTGCAGCAGCAGCTCGCCGATATCGTGATGGCCGATCCGGCCGTGGCGGGGATCGGGTCGATGCTGGGGGGAGGCGGCGGCCCCGGCGGCGGCGGCGCCAGTCGCGGCACCATGTTCATCAGCCTCAAGCCGCCGGAGCAGCGGTCGGGCCAGTCGACCCAGATGGTGATCGACCGGCTGCGCAAGGATCTCTACCGCGTCGCCGGCATCCGGCTGTTCATGTTCGCGGCACAGGACATTCGCGCCGGCGGCCGGCAGAGCGATTCCGATTTCCAGTACACCTTGACCAGTCCCGATCTCGCGCTGCTGCAGAAATGGGCGCCGATCGTCGGCAAGCGGATGGAGAGCGTCGAGGGCATCACCGATGTTTCGAGCGACCGCGATCCCGGCGGGTTGCAACTGACGTTGGCGATCGACCGCAAGGCCGCCTCCAGCCTCGGCGTCCGCGTCCAGGACATCGACAACGCGCTCAACAACGCGTTCTCGCAGCGCCAGATCTCGATCATCTATACCCAGCGCAACCAGTACATGGTGGTGCTGGAGATCGATCCGAAATTCCAGGCCGATCCTTCCAATCTCGAGCAGATATTCGTCGCCGGAGCCAATGGCGTGCAGGTGCCGCTGTCGGCCGTGGTGAGCACCAGCCGCGGACTGTCGCCGCTGGCGGTCTACCATTCGCAGTCGTTTCCCTCGACCACGGTGTCGTTCAACCTGCAGCCCGATGTGCCGCTGGAAGTCGCCACCACCAACATCCAGCGCGCGGTCGATGAATTGCACATGCCGGAGGGCATCCGGGGCAGTTTCGACGGCAATGCCGGCGATTTCAACCGGACCACCGGGCGGCAACCGCTGCTGATCCTCGGCGCGCTGGTGGCGATGTATATCGTGCTGGGGGTGCTCTATGAGAGCCTCGCCCATCCCCTGACCATTATCTCGACGCTGCCATCGGCCGGGCTGGGGGCGCTGCTGGCGCTGCAGGTGACCAATACGCCGCTCACCGTGATCGCCTTCGTCGGCATCATCCTGCTGATCGGCATCGTCAAGAAGAACGGCATCATGATGGTGGATTTTGCCCTCGACGCCGAGCGTCACCGCGGCCTGTCGTCGGCCGACGCCATCTTCGAGGCCTGCAGCGCCCGGTTCCGTCCCATTTTGATGACGACGCTGGCGGCTCTGTTCGCCGGCATTCCGCTTGTCATCGCCACCGGTCCGGGAACCGAGCTGCGCCGGCCGCTCGGCATCACCATCATCGGCGGGATGATGGTCTCCCAGATCCTGACGCTCTACACCACGCCGGTGATCTACCTGCTGATCGACCGGCTGCGGCGGCGCTGGCGATTCGAGCCCAAGGCGGTCGCCGCACCGGCGGAATAGCGCCGGACCGGCCTTTGCGTTGTTGAAGCGCGCGCCCGGCAAGCGTATAGCGGGCCCATGTCAAAACACCCCGAGCCTGAATTGGCCGCCGCCGCGGAGGCGGTGCCGGACTGTCCGCAGTGCCAGAAGCCGCTGCCGCTGTGCATCTGCGACAGCATCACGCCGATCGAGAACAAGGTGCAGCTCCTGATCCTGCAGCATCCGCAGGAGCAGGACAGGCTGCTGGGCACCGCGCGGCTAACGGCGCTGCATTTTCCGAACGCGGTGCTCAGGATCGGGCTGTCGTGGCCGAGCCTGTCCAAGGCGCTGGGGCGCCGGGTGCTCGACCCCTCGCGCTGGGCGGTGCTTTATCTCGGCTCCGCCAAGGTCGCCGAGATCGAAACCGACCGCGATATCGTCGCCATCGACCACAAGGGCAGGGCCGAGGAAAACCAGCGCGCCATCTTGAAGGATATCGAGGGCATCGTGCTGCTCGACGGCACCTGGAGCCAGGCCAAGGCGCTGTGGTGGCGCAATGCTTGGATGCTGAAATGCCAGCGCGTCATCCTCGGCCCGGCGCAGCCGTCGCGCTACGGCAAGCTGCGCAAGGAGCCGCGCGGCGATGGCCTGTCCACCATCGAGGCGGCGGCGATGCTGCTATCCGGCCTCGAGAAGCGCCCCGATATCGCCGAAACGCTGCATGCCAGTTTCGAGCGGATGCTGGCGCGGTATCGGGAGGTGCAGGACACCATGCCGGAGATCGCGCCCAAGCCCAAAAAGAAAGACTACCGCCGGCGCAAACGGGCCTGAACCAGGCATTGCCGGGCAAAGCCGCATCATCCGGGGGATGAGACCTCTCGGTTGCCTATCCCGGGCAGGCCGTATATGAGTTCGCCCCCAATGGGGCCACGTGGCGGAGTGGTTACGCAACGGTCTGCAAAACCGTGTACACCAGTTCAATTCTGGTCGTGGCCTCCACCTCACCTATCTGATTTTTATAGAAAATTTTCCTTGCTCTGGACCGCTGCCGGATTGTGCGGCGACGGCCGTTTCGTGCCGTCTCCCGCAGGACCGTTTCCGCCCCCGGGCGTCCCGGAGGGATGAGTCGAGCGCATGATGGTGATGACACACGTTCTAATTGCGGTCGGCAATGCTTTGCCTGATATTGCCGTCTCTCGCGTTGTGCGTTCGTTTGGATTTCCATGAACCTTCGCGAAAAGTGAGACGCCGCATGCGAGCTTTCCTTTTCTGGTTTCTTGCCATCAACTTCGGATTCGCCGGCGCAGCCGGCGGAAATCCCGCGGCGCAATTCGAGTACAAAGGTCTGTGTGAAGCGTCAGGCGCGGCTGCGCTGGATGACCACCACTTCGCTGTCGCGAGCGACGAGACGAATGTCATTCTCGTTTACAGACGCGGCAGCACCGACGCCGTGGGGAGGCTTGACGTTGAACCGTTCACCACATTCGACAAGTCGGATATTGAAGCCGCTGCCCGGATTGGTTCGCGTATCTATTGGATCAGCTCTCACTCCTTCAACAAATCCGGGGTCGATCGCGCAAAGCGAAAGTTGCTGTTTGCGACCGATATCATCGCCGGATCCGGTGCGCCGAAACTCAGGGAGGCGGGTAGTCCCTTTACTGGTTTGCGCGATGCCTTGACGGGTGCGGCAGGCGTTTCAGCAGCAAAACTCAATATCGAGGGATTGGCAGCGACCGAAAGCGGCGGCCTTCTGATTGCTCTTCGCGGCCCGCTGGTTAACAACGAGGCCGTCGTGGTGCCATTCGAGAACCCTGCTGACGTCATCAACGGTTCGGCAACGCCGCGCTTTGGCCAGGTCATCCGGCTAAAGCTCGACGGTTTGGGCATCAGGAGCATTGACAGGGTTGGGAGCGGGAACCGGCGCTATCTGCTGTCGGCCGGTCCCGAGAAGGACGGCGAGGGGCCGTTCAGGTTGTTCTGGTGGTCCGGCCGCGCCGACGATCTCGAGCCAAGCGAGGTCAAGGACATCGACATTGCAGGCATCAAACCGGAGGCGCTGATATCGTTTGATAGTCCCGCAGGAATCTACGCGTTGAGCGATGACGACGACATCTGCAGCGACGAGGGACCGGTCGCCCAGCGAAGGTTTCGCGTCAAGGAACTTATCATTCCGTAACAACCCTGGTCGTGGCCTCCGTCAATGCAATCAACGGTTTGCGTCGACTATCTCAGAGCCCGGTGAAAGTCGTGCGGACTTCAGCAGGCGGCGTACCAGCCGTCCGGAAACGGCACCAGCGGCCAGGCCATCTGGTTGTCATTGGCGGCTTTCGGCGGCTGTTCAAACAGCGGAAGCTCGGCCAGGAAGTCTTCCTGCTGCGCGGGTTCAATCGCCATCCTGACGCTCTCCAGCAATCGGTTGTATTCAACTTCGCTCATGGCGCTCTCCCTCGTTCGAGAGCGCACCATCTCAAAAGTGTTTGCGTTCCAGATTGAACGGATTGCTCAAATTGTATCGATCGAGCGATCGCGGCCGTCTTGGTTACTGATGTCTTAAGGTCCCGCGGGCAACCTAGGCGGTTCCGCCCGCGGCCCCTTGTGAGGAAAATCACATTTCGCTGAAAAAATTTGCCGTACCTCGAAATGATCACGGCTTTGGCGAGCCGTCAACGAGGGAGAGCGGCAATGCGCGCGAGATTTGCACGAACCTGGGCCAAAACGAGCCGGGCCAATATTGCCGGTGCGGTCGGCGTCCTCATGGCGGTATCGGCGTCGCAATCGGCGTCAGCCGCTTTGGCGACGCCGGAGCAGCGCAAGGCCTGCACCCCGGACGTCTATCGCCTCTGTGCGGGCGAGATCCCCAACGTCCGCGCCATCACCAACTGCCTGCGCCGGCAGAAGGCGAGCCTCAGCGAGGCGTGCCGGGCGGTGTTCGAGCAGTGAGGGATTTGATGCGTGGCGTCTGAAGTTGCCGACGTGTTGGTCGCTCGAAGCGACGCGTCGGTCTTGTAACAGATCGAAGCTGTTTGGCTCCCCGGGCTGGATTCGAACCAGCGACCATTCGATTAACAGTCGAATGCTCTACCGCTGAGCTACCGAGGAACAGGCGAAACAATCGTTCGCAAGCCGGCTGCGTATAACAAAGCCTTCCCGGCTTGCAAAGGACGAAATAGCCCGCTCCAACGCGACATCAAGCAGGTTGCGAAACTGCCTGCGGCACAACGATTTATTGTCGTTGCGGCGCTACCGGCGTCTGGCCCTTGGCTTTCTGACCTCGGCATTCCCCGGGGATCAGCCGCCAGAAGGGCCCTTTCGTCGGGGGATCATTGAGGAACCGGACCTGAGTGGTGATTCGATACCAGATGTCCTGACCATCCTGCAAAACCGGCGCCGTCGATCGTTCCAAGCGATCTTCCGGCGCTGAGCGACGATGAACGCCTGTCCCGGCTGGCCCGGGCCATCGCCGAGCCCGATTCCGACCATTTCCGCGAGGTAGCACGGCGGAGAGGGCGGCTCGCGGTGCATCGAGTAGGAGGATGTCGGGCAACGAGAGGCGAGGCGGCGTCCCGCTTCCCTTGGGCGCCCGCGCCATGTTGCGTTTTGGCGGTCCTTGTTCCAAAGATGGCGCGGTTTCGCTCCTGCGGGCTCCGTCCGCACCGCATGCAAGGTTCGCTCATGTCCG
>NZ_JAUYQU010000038.1 GCF_030697065.1 Bradyrhizobium sp. | reverse complement strand
GTCCGCCATCGGCGGAACGCCGGCCATCCGCGCCGCGAATGGCGGCCTCGACGCGAACTGGATGGTCCGCCATGGTGTTTCGACCGTGACCTTCGGCGCGGGGCAAAACGAGCCGCACACGATCGACGAATGGGTCAATCTCGACGAGTACGATCGAGCGTGTGTGCTCGCAGTACAGCTTGCGACGATGCGGTGAGCTCACAGATGAAGAAAATGATTGCTGAACTTATCGAGCAACGGTTTGGTCTTCCAAGCACGGTGGGACACGACACCCCCGCGGAGGGTGAGCTGGCGGCGATCCTCAGTCACCGAACCCACCGCCGCTATACCGACATGCCGATTTCCGAGGACTTGATGCAGCAAGTGCTCGCCGCCGGCTTGTCGGCGCCGGCAAAATCGGATCTGCAGCAAGTGGCTGTCCTTCGCGTAGAGAACCCCGGCATCCGCCGGGCGGTCGCCGAGTTGCTGCCAGCCATGCCGTGGGTCGCCCAGGCAGCGCGCTTTTTGGTGGTGTGCGGCGATTCGCGCCGCATTCGGCGTGTCTGCGAACTGCGCGGCATCCCGTTCGCGAACGATCACCTCGATGCTTTCCTGAATGCCGCGAGCGACGCCGCCATGGTGCTGCAAAATCTGATCCGCGCGGCAAGCGCGGTGGGGCTTGGCGCATGTCCTATCAGCGTGATCCGCAATCATGCAACGCGCATTGCCGAACTGCTGGCGCTCCCCGATCATGTATTTCCGCTGGCAGGCCTTTGCCTCGGCTGGCCGTCACGCGAGGGATTTGTCAGCATGCGCCTGCCCATGGCGCTCACGGTGCATGTCGACCGCTACGACGATACCAACTTCGAGGCCGAGATCGATGGCTACGACCGCCGCCGCGATGCCCGCCATAGCATTCCCGAGAGCGACTGGCGCCAGGTCGAGCGTTTCGGCAAGCCATCGCTCTATGGCTGGTCGCAGGACAAGGCCCGGCAGGTCTCGGTGCCCGAACGGCAGGATTTTGGCGCCTTCGTTCGCCGTCAGGGCTTCAAGCTGGATTAGCGCATGACGGAGTGACCGATGATCGGGTGTTATCCGTTTGCCACTTTCATGTTGGACCAAGTCTGCGGCGGCGCTTCCGCCACCTTGGGCGACCGGATAGTTTTCATGCTCAAGGTTCCCTCCTGTAAAGCGGATTCGAAGTGAGCAAGGATGCCATGTCGTCTGGACCTTTCCGTCCCAAAGAGTTCGTGGCGGTTGCCTCAACTCGCGACGCGCAAGCGGATCGTACCACGCGCGTCGCGATGGTAAATAGGCCGAGTTGTTCGCGCGGTGATTGAAGACAGCATGTCGGCCTTGGCTAAACCGAGACCCGAGCCCTCCGGTGAGGCATGTCCGTTCTGCCGCCGGGAGCGGACATGTGCAGGACCGGCCGCTTTGCGCGCCATAAGGGGTCGCTCGGCAACTGATAAGCTTTTATGCCAAAGCTTATCAGTCAGCCAACTGACTCCATTTGTGTAATTTCCTTATCAGTCAGCGGACTGCACGCGATCCCAACGCTCGCTTCTGCATTTTTCGATGACCGATCTCGGAAAATGTCCCGTAGTGCCTTGCACGCGATCGGCAATATGAGCCGCGGGTATTGCGATCAAGAAGCCGCTCTGTCAAGATTCGTCCGCCAAGCTAGGTTAGAGAATCTCTGCAAGACGCTCCGCCTGCAGATTGCAGTGCTTCGGAAGTCCGGAGCCGTGACCGACCTAAAGATCGAGTTCCTTGATCGCCTCGCGGCACTTCAGATGCACCTTAACCCGGTCCGTGAGAAGGCCGAGGTTATCAAGCGTGTGAAGTGAGGGCGTATTAGTCATGCGAACCTCCGTATGCAAACCAAATGAAGTCATCTTCAGCCATGTGTCGGGCGCACTGTCGAAAAACCACAAAATTCCATCACGGAGCCTCGGCCGTTAAGAATGCCGACGCAGGCCCGATTTGTCCTCGTCTCCTGACTCGCGAAGGAGCGGCGCAGTATTGCTCACTGTCGACTCAAGGCTTTAGCGTTTGGGTGTCTACCGGACGGCTACCGCAGTCAATCCCGGGGACAAACCGGTGGGATTTGAAGGCGATAGATCTTGCCTTAGACTCGCTCAGTGGCATTGGCCAGGATGAAGCGTTAGCACTAGACTCATGGAGAAAAGCTCGTGCGTGTCGTTCTGAAGGGAATTCATAAGGTCAAAAGACGCCTCGCGAACGGCGACACCAGGCTCCATTTTTATGCCTGGCGTGGCGGTCCGGCCATACAGGCCAAACCCGGTACTCCAGAATTCGTTCGCGCCTACAACGAAGCTCACACCAACATCCGGCAACCTCGCGCCGGCACATTGATGACCATCATCGCCGAGTACAAGGCATCGCCGGATTTTACGCGACTAGCTCAATCAACCCGGCGCTCTTATTCTCTCTACATCGCGCTGATTGAGAACGAGTTCGGCGACCTGCCGCTCGCGGCGCTTGTCGATCGTCGCGTGCGCGGCGAGTTCAAGACCTGGCGGGATGGGTTTGCTGCGACGCCGCGAAAGGCCGACTTCGCCTGGACGGTGCTGGCCCGCATCATGTCGTTTGCCAAGGATCGTGGGACGATCGCCACCAATCCCTGCGAGAAGGGTGGCCGCCTTTATGTGGCGGACCGGGCAGACAAGCTCTGGGGTGAGCAAGAGATAGCCGCCCTGCTTGCAGTCGCGTCGCCGGAAATCAAGCTGGCATTGGTGCTGGCCCTGTGGACCGGGCAACGCCAAGGCGACCTACTGCGGCTGCCATGGTCGGCGTATGACGCCAGCCATCTTCGGTTTCGGCAGTCCAAGACCGGCAGGCGCATGACGATGCCCGTTGGCGAGCCGCTGAGAGCGGTTCTGGATGTCACGGAACGACGCAGCCCGTTGATCCTGACCAACTCCTACGGCCGCCCCTGGACGTCTGATGGCTTTCGCACCTCGTGGTCCAAGACCTGCGCCCGTGCCGGCGTCAGCGGTCTGACCTTTCATGATCTGAGAGGGTCGGCCGTGGTGCGGTTGGCGCTCGCCGAGGCCACGGTACCCCAGATTGCGACCTTCACCGGCCATAGCCTCAAGGACGTCGAGGCGATCCTCGACGCGCACTACCTCGGCCGCGACGTGCAGCTTGCTGAAGCGGCGGTGTTGAAGCTCGAAAAGAGAACAAAACTGTAAACCGTGGTGTAAACCGCGGCCAATTCTCTCGTTCCCTATTTCGGTAAGTGCTTGAAAAGCTTGGTGGGCGCACCAGGGCTCGAACCTGGGACCCGATGATTAAGAGTCATCTGCTCTACCAACTGAGCTATGCGCCCGGAACTGGCCCGGAAAAGCCTTCACAAGAGGGCGTCGTTTAGCAAAGCGATTCCTCGATGTCCAGCAGACTGGCGGGGTATTCCCCGGCCATGTCGCGGGGGCGGAAGGGCGAAAAAGCCGCCGGATTCCGGCGGCTTCTGGCGCATTCTGATCGATTGAAGCCGGGCCCGCGGCTACAGCCGCTCGGGTCCGCCGCGGTCGCCGCGATCCTTGCCCGGATCGCCGTCCCGATCCCGCTCGAAACCGCGGTCGCGGCCGCGGTCGTCGCGGTCCATGCCACGGTGATATCCGTGATCGCGCCCGCCGCCGCGGCCGGACCGGCCTTCCATATGGGTCAGTATGGAGAGGCGGCGCTTCTGGCCGTCGTCGAGGGTCTTGTAGAGCGGATCCGCCGCGTCGGCGATCCGCTTCATCGCCGCCGCCGTGGTCGCCATGGTGTCGGCGCGGTCGCGCAGGCGCGTCACCGGATCGGGTCTCGGGCCATCCCGGTCGTCGCGCCGCGCATTCATCCGCGCATTGGCGCGATCGATCCGCAACTTGGCGAAATCCCGCACCGCGGCCTCGACCGGCGGCCACAGCTTTTCCTGCTCGGCGCTGAGTTTCAGGCCGGCCTTGACCGCGGCGATCTTCGCGTCGGCAAGGGCCGCCCTGTCCTCGGGGTTCATCCGCATGTGGTGGTGGTGGGACCACGGACGGTACTGATGGGCATAGACCGCGGTGGAACCGGCGATGGCGAGCGCCGCTACCCCGGCGATGGCGAACTTCTTCATGCGAGTCTCCCTGGAGGTGTTGCCTGAAGATGAGGGCGCCCGGCCCGCCGATCAACTTACAGTTTGGACAGAGTGACTACTCTTACCAAGATGTAATCTGCAGTTGCGAGGCGCTTGCAGGCGTCTCCCTCACAGCATGCCGAACGTGCGCGGCAGCCACAGCGCAAAACGCGGCGCCGGGGGCGCCGCGCTGCCTTCGGATTGTCAGGCTCGCACGCGCCTGAGCCGATCAGCTCGCCGCTTGCGCCGGCATGTCGCGCTGGCGCTTCATGACGATCTTGTTGAGGGCGCCGAGATAGGCCTTGGCGGAGGCCACCAGCGTATCCGGATCGGACGCCTTCGACGTCATCGAACGGCCCTCATGGGCGAGCCGCACCGACACCTCGGCCTGCGCGTCGGTGCCCTCGGTGACGGCGTGGACCTGATAGAGTTCCAGCTTGGCCTCGTGCGGCACCAGCAGCTTGATGCAGTTGAACACCGCGTCGACGGGGCCGTTGCCCTCGGCTTCCTCGATCCTGATCACGCCGTCGATGCTGAGCTTCATGGTGGCGCGCTGCGGACCATGGGTTCCCGCGATCACCGTCAGCGAAGTCAGCTTGATGTGGTCATGCGCGTTGGCGATTTCCTGGTCGACCAGCGCCTCGATGTCCTCGTCGTAGATATCCTTCTTGCGGTCGGCCAGCGCCTTCATGCGCACGAAGGCGTCTTCCAGCTGGTTGGCGCCGAGCTTGTAGCCCATTTCCTCCAGCCTGTGGATGAAGGCGTGGCGGCCGGAATGCTTGCCGAGAACCAGCGAGGACTTTTTCAATCCGATCATTTCCGGCTTCATGATCTCGTAGGTGGAAGCATCCTTCAGCACGCCGTCCTGGTGGATGCCGCTCTCATGGGCGAACGCGTTGCGGCCGACGATGGCCTTGTTGTACTGCACCGGGAACGAGGTCGCTGCCGACACCAGTTTCGAGGCCCGCGTCAGCATCGTGGTGTCGATCTGGTTCCACCATGGAAACACGTCGTTGCGGACGTTGATCGCCATCACGACTTCTTCCAGCGCGGCGTTGCCGGCCCGCTCGCCGATGCCGTTGACGGTGCATTCGATCTGCCGCGCGCCGCCGGCAATGCCGGCCAGCGAATTCGCCACCGCCATGCCGAGATCGTTATGGCAGTGCACGGAGAAGACCGCCTTGTCGGAGTTCGGCACCCGCTCGATCAGCGTCCGCATGAAGTGGCCGTACTCTTCCGGCGTGGTGTAGCCGACGGTATCGGGAATATTGACCGTGGTGGCGCCGGCCTTGATGACGGCCTCGACGATCCGGCACAGATAGTCCATCTCGCTGCGGGTGGCGTCCTCGGCCGACCATTCGACGTCGTCGATCTGGTTGCGGGCGCGGGTGACGTTGGCGATCGACAGCTCCATCACCTGCTCCGGCGTCATGTTGAGCTTGACGCGCATATGCAGGGGTGAGGTCGCGATCACGGTGTGGACGCGGCCGCGGCGGGCGAATTTCACGGCTTCGGCGCAGCGATCGATGTCTTTCGGATTGGCGCGCGACAGGCCGGCGATCACGGAATTCTTCGAACGCCTCGCGATCTCGCTGACCGCCTGGAAATCGCCCTCGGAGGTGATCGGGAAGCCGGCCTCGATGACGTCGACGCCCATGTCGTCGAGCATCTCGGCGATCTCGATCTTCTCCTCGAAGGTCATGGTGGCGCCGGGACACTGTTCGCCGTCGCGCAGGGTGGTGTCGAAAATGATGACACGGTCCTTGTCGGACTTCGGAGCGGGGGTCATTGCAAAATTCCTTTAGCTGGTGCGCTGCTGTCGGAGCGCGGAAGGGATCTGGTGATCTCGCGCGAACCCCTGAGTGCCCAGGCGCAAACCGCCCAGACGGCCCTCAGGGGCCGATAAGAAGCAGAAGCCCGCCAGGAAGCAGGGTGG
>NZ_JAUYQU010000316.1 GCF_030697065.1 Bradyrhizobium sp. | reverse complement strand
TCTGCCAGCAGCGGGTCGAGCCAGCCGACGAGCTTGCCGAAGTGCTGCGCGGCCAGGATCTCGGTCGGCGCCATCAGCGCGCACTGGTAGCCGGCGTCGATGCAGCGTGCCGCCGCGAGCGCCGCCACCACGGTCTTGCCGGAACCGACGTCGCCCTGCAGCAGCCGCAGCATCCGCACCGGCTGGCGCAGATCTTCGGTAATGGCGGCGACTGACTCGCGCTGGGAGGTCGTCAGTGCATAGGGCAGCGCGTCGATGATCCGGCTGCGCAAATGCCCGTCGCCGGCGTGGCGGTCGCCGGCCGGGCGGCGCAACTGCGCCCGCACCAGCGCCAGCGCCAACTGGCCCGCCAAAAGCTCGTCGAACGCCAGCCGCGACCAGAACGCGCCATCGGGCAGGATGTCGGTGAGTTCGACCGGCACATGGACGCGGTTGAGCGCTTCCGCCACCGGCGGAAAATTGCAACGGCGGATCACTTCCGGGCTGATCCATTCCGGCAGCGCGGGAAGCCTCTGCAGCGCTTGCGCCATCGCGCGGCGCAGCGATCCCAGCGCCAGCCCCTCGGTCAGGGGATAGACCGGATCGATGCCCGACAGTTTTGCAAAACCCTCTTCATCGACGACGCGGTCGGGATGCACAATCTGCGGGACGCCGTCATACATCTGCAAGGTGCCCGAGACGTAGCGTTTGGCGCCGACCGGCAGCAGTTTCTCGACGTAGCCGGGCTTGGCCCGGAAGAAAGTCAGCACCAGGTCGCCGGTGTCGTCACTGGCATAGACCAGGAACGGTGCGCGCGCGTTGCGCGGCGGTGGGGGACGGTGACGGTCGACGGTGACCTCCAGCGTGACCACGGTCCCCTGGGCGGCATCGCGGATTTTCGGCCGCGCCCGGCGGTCGATCACGCTGGCCGGCAGGTGCAGCAGGAGGTCCACCAGCCGCGGCGTCTCATCGCGGCCGAGCAGATAGCGAAAAAGCTTGTCCTGCTTCGGTCCGACACCGCCAAGGGTCGTGACCGGCGCGAACAGGGGATTGAGCAGGGCAGGGCGCATCAAGGGACTCGACGGGTTGACCGACGCTCGATTTGGCAAGCCTTGAATGCATTTTGGCGTGAATGCAATGCGAGAACGGCTGCTGACAACAGCCGGAAGCATGGCTATATCAACCCCGCCCGGCTCGTCCGGGCTTTTGGCGTTGGCATGGGAATCATCAATGACGGGATCGACACGATCGAGCGACGGCCTCAATGACCGCCGCAAGCGGCTGCTGTTTCGCTGCTGGCATCGCGGCACCCGCGAGATGGATCTCATCCTCGGCCGCTTTGCCGATGCCGAGATCGCGATCCTCGGTGACGATGAACTGGCGCAGCTCGAACATCTGATCGAGTTGCCCGATGCCGATCTGTACGCGGCGCTGACCGGCAACAAGCCGCTTTTGCCGGAATATGCCGGCGCGCTGTTCGAGCGTATCAGGGCGCGTGGCGCGGTGGACCACGACGCATGAAGTCTCCGACACAATCGCCGGCGAAATTGCTGGCGCCCGGCCGGGCGCTGACCTTTGCCAATGTCGCCGAGGGCGCCGAAGGCCTCGTGGTCTCGGACCTCGCGCGTGCGGTGGCGGCGCTGCCGAACCCGCCGGCGGTCAGCCTCGCCGTGATCTGCCGCGACGGTCCGCGCATGCAGCAGCTTGCCCGCGCGCTGGAATTCTTCGCGCCCGATCTGCCGGTGATGCAGTTCCCGGCCTGGGATTGCCAGCCCTATGACCGGGTATCGCCGCATGGCGGCATTCTGGCGCAACGGCTGACCACGCTGGCGCGGCTGTCGCGGCTTGCCGGCAGCGACAAGCCGCTGATCGTGCTGACCACGGTCAACGCCATCGTGCAGCGGGTGCCGGCGCGCGAAACCGTGGCGGCGCAGGCGCTGTCGGTGGCGCCCGGCCATGTGGTGCCGATGGCCTCGATCGTGTCGTGGCTGGAGCACAACGGCTATAACCGTTCTTCCACGGTGCGCGAACCTGGCGAATATGCCGTGCGCGGCGGCATTCTGGACCTGTTTCCCGCCGGACTCGACCAGCCGGTGCGGTTCGATTTCTTTGGCGACAGCCTGGAATCGATCCGCAGCTTTGACGCGGAAACCCAGCGCACCTTGCTGCCGATGCGTTCGCTCGATCTGGTGCCGATCTCGGAATTCCAGCTGGTCACCGAGACCATCCGCCGTTTCCGGATGGGCTATGTGGCAGCCTTCGGCGCGCCGGGACGCGATGATCTGTTGTACGAAGCCGTCAGCGAGGGACGCCGCCATCCCGGCATGGAGCACTGGCTGCCGCTGTTCCAGGACCGGATGGACACGCTGTTCGACTATCTCGACGGCGCGCCGGTCGCGATCGAACCGCAAAGCGAGGACGCCGCGCGCGAACGCTTCAGGCAGATCGCCGACTACTACGAGGCGCGGCGTGAGGCGCTGGAGCATCCCGGCGGCGGCGCGATCTACAAGCCGTTGCCGCCGGACCGGCTGTATCTGACCGAGGACGAGTGGGGCAAGCGGCTGGACGAAGCGGCGCTGGCCCGGCTGAGCCCGTTCGCGGTGCCTGAAGGCAGCGCCGGCACGGTCGATGCAGGCGCCCGGCAGGGCCGCAATTTCGCGCCGGAGCGCGCCGATACCTCGATCAACGTGTTCGAGGCGGTCGTGGCCCACGTCCAGGCGCTGCACGCCCAGCGCAAGAAGGTGGTGATCGCGCTGTGGAGCGAAGGCTCGCGCGATCGCATGGGCAGCATGCTCAAGGACCACAAGCTCGGCCAGCTCACCAGCGTCAACTCGTGGCGCACGGTGCAGGCAACCCCGCGCAACGAGGCCATGCTGGCGGTGGTCGGCATGGAATCCGGTTTCGAGACCGAGCATGTCGCCGTCATCAGCGAGCAGGATATTCTGGGTGACCGGCTGGTGCGGCCGCGCAAGGCCAGCCGCAAGCTCGACAATTTCATCTCGGAAGTCACCAGCCTCAGCACCGGCGATCTCGTGGTGCATGTCGAGCACGGCATCGGCCGCTTCATCGGATTGCAGACGCTCGAGGTCGGCGGCGCGCCGCATGACTGTCTCGAGCTGCATTATGCCGCCGATACCAAGCTGTTCCTTCCGGTCGAGAACATCGAACTCTTGTCGCGCTACGGTTCCGACCACGCCAATGTCGAGCTGGACCGGCTCGGCGGCAGCGGCTGGCAGGCGCGCAAGGCAAAGCTCAAGAACCGCATCCGCGAGATCGCGGGCGAATTGATAAAAATCGCCGCCGCGCGGCATCTGCACGAAGCGCCGAAGATGCCGGTGCAGCCGCATCTCTACGACGAGTTCTGTGCGCGCTTCCCCTACGAGGAAACCGAAGACCAGCTCGGCGCCATCAATGCCACGCTGAAGGACCTGGAAACCGGCCGGCCGATGGACCGGCTGATCTGCGGCGACGTCGGCTTCGGCAAGACCGAGGTGGCGTTGCGGGCGGCGTTCGCGGTCGCGCTCGAGGGCAAGCAGGTTGCCGTCGTGGTGCCGACCACGCTGCTGGCGCGCCAGCACAGCCGCAATTTCACCGAGCGCTTCCGTGGCTTCCCGGTCAATGTCGCGCAGGCCTCGCGGCTGGTCCCGACCAAGGAACTGACGCTGGTCAAGAAAGGCATCGCGGAAGGCGGGGTCGACATCGTGATCGGCACCCACGCACTGCTCGGCAAGGCGATCAAGTTCCGGGATCTCGGCCTCGTGATCGTCGACGAGGAGCAGCATTTCGGCGTCACCCACAAGGAGAAGCTGAAGCAGCTGCGCGCCCAGGTCCATGTGCTGACGCTGAGCGCCACGCCGATCCCGCGCACGCTGCAACTGGCGCTGACCGGGGTGCGCGATCTCTCGATCATTGCCTCGCCGCCGGTCGACCGGCTGGCGGTCCGCACCTTCGTGGCGCCGCACGATCCCCTGATGATCCGCGAGGCGCTGCTGCGCGAGCGTTACCGCGGCGGACAGGCGTTCTACGTGGTGCCGCGGATCGAGGACCTCGCCGGCGTCAAGGATTTTCTCGACAAGAACGTGCCGGAGATGAAGGTCGCGGTAGCGCATGGCCAGATGCCGCCGACCGTGATCGAGGACATCATGTCGGCCTTCTATGACGGCAAATACGACATCCTGCTGTCGACCACCATCATCGAGTCCGGCCTCGATATCCCGACCGCCAACACCCTTATCGTGCACCGCGCCGACATGTTCGGCCTCGCGCAGCTCTACCAGTTGCGTGGCCGGGTAGGGCGCTCCAAGCTGCGCGCCTATTCGCTGTTCACGCTGCCGGCGCAGGCGAAGATCACGGCGCAGGCGGAGCGGCGGCTCAAGGTGCTGCAATCGCTGGAGACGCTCGGCGCCGGCTTCCAGCTGGCATCGCACGATCTCGACATCCGCGGCGCCGGCAATCTGCTCGGCGAGGAACAGTCGGGCCATATCAAGGAGGTCGGTTTCGAACTGTACCAGTCGATGCTGGAGGAGGCGATCCTCAACCTCAAGGCCGGCGTGGTCGAGCCCGCGGCGGACCGCTGGTCGCCACAGATCACGGTCGGCATGCCGGTGCTGATCCCGGAGGAGTACGTCAACGACCTCGCGGTGCGGCTGTCGCTGTACCGGCGGCTGGCCGATCTCGACACCGACGACGAGATCGACAATTTCGCCGCCGAGCTGCGCGACCGTTTCGGCGTGCTGCCGGACGAGGTGCGCTATCTCTTCAAGATCGCCGCAATCAAGGGCTACTGCCGCAGGGCCAATGTCGAGAAGGTCGATGCCGGGCCGAAGGGCGCGGTCATCACCTTCCGCGACAACAAGTTCGCGCAGCCCGACCGCCTTGTCTACTTCATCCGCCAGCACGGCAACGCCGCGAAGGTGCGGCCAGACATGAAGGTGGTGTTCCTGCAGGTCTGGGAGACCCCGGAGGAGCGCCTGTACGGCACGACGGAGATACTGCGGCAGCTCGCCAACCTCGCCGAGAACAAGAAGGCGGCGTGATCGCGATACGCTCTCAACGTCATTGCGAGCGCAGCGAAGCAATCCATCTTACCGAGCAAAGAAGGAATGGCTTGCTTCGTCGCAAGCGCTCCTCGCAGTGACGTTGAGGAAGCCTTCACGACGCCGCGCGGCGCGCTTCGTCATGGAGCCGGGCCAGCAGCGACTTCGCCGTATCGTCCGGCATCATGGTCGCCACCGTCACCGCCGGCTCGGCGCGGGCGTCGCGCTTGCCGTGGCGGGTGTGGCGCATCACGCTGGACAGCCGCCGCGCGATCATGTGGCCGTTGCGCAGATCGGTGTCGGCGAATGCGACAATGACCGATCCGTCGTCCTGGGCGGCGCCGAAATCCATCTGCCGCATCAGCCGGCTGATGATCCGCGCGCCGTCGAGCTGGGCGCGCGGATGGGCGGGATCGAAGGCAAAGCGCGCCACCGAGAACCCGCCGCCGCGCGACAGCGCTTGATAGACCGCGGTGGCGAAGTCACGGCTGAACGCCGCGGGCGTCAACAGACCGGTCCTGACATCGATCAGGCCGTCGGCGTCGATCGATCGCAGCGTCCGGGTCAGATGGGCTTCGAAGGCATGCTGCCGGATCAGCGGCAGCGCGTTGGCGGCGATATGGGCAGGCTCGCCGGATATGATTTCGAGGTTCGGCAGATCATAGGCAGGCGCCAGCGCATCCGACGTCATCACCACGGGCAGATTGCGAAAGCGTGAATCCTCGGTCAGCACCGTGAGAAAGGCATCCACCACGCGCGGACTGAACCCTTCGCCGAGCACGATGCCGTCGATGTCGCGGGTATTGAGGTGCTTCGCCGCCGCTTCGATCGAGAGCGCGCCGACCACTCCGATGCGTTCGCCGAGCGATACCGAGAGCGCGGGGTAGGCGGCGCCGCGGCCGATCAGCAGCACGGTGGCGTCGCGGGCCGGATCGAAATCGGACGCCGTGGCGCGCGCCAGCGGCTCGCCGTCCATGCGGCGCATCACGGTGATGTCGAGCGCCCGAACCCGCAGGCTGGCGCGCAGCCGCGCGGGCAGGCGATCGAAACTGCCGCCGGTCTGGGAAAATGGAATGGCGTTGTCGGGCAACGATGTCGTGGGGTCGACCGCGACCAGCGGCAGATAGGGCCGCTGTGCGGCGATCTGCTGGGCCAGCGCGTCGAGGCGGGGTACCGTCGCTTCGTCCATCGCGACGAGGACCGCGGCCGGGTGCAACTGCTCGACGGCGCGTGATGCATCCGCCCAGCCGGCATCGATCATCGGGAACATGCCGGCGTCGTCGAGGGTGCGGGCGAATGACGGGCGCCCGGCGGTCGATACGACGATGAGCGGGCCTTGCTGGGACATCTGAAACCCGGATTACGCGTCAGGTGAACGCGCGAACCCTAGTTCCCCGCCCTTAATGCCGCGTCAACGAGAGCTGTGGATTTCAGTCAAGGCTGGCTGGCCCGGTCGCGAAACGCCTCCACCATCAGCGGGTTGAGCCCGAGTTCGGCGAGCGCCTCGCGGGCGCGGCCATTGTCCTGGGCGCGTCCGGCCAACCGGTGACCGCTGAGACGGTCCGGCAACGCCGTCAGCAGCGCGCCCTGTCCGAGCCGCCTGGCCCATTCCTGCAGATCCCCTGCCAGAAACCGGTAGCCGCCGACCGCCATGATACCCGTGGGTGGCGCGGTGATGCAGATCGCTCCGGTCGAGCGGTCGATCCGGGCGGCATAGTCGGTGTCGACATAATCGCGCGGCGGCTGCGCGATCAGGGAGTCGCTCGGCGGCGGCGGCGCGTAGGGCGCTGCGGATACCATCGGCCCCCGCAGCGCCAGCGTTCCCCGGGGCGTCAGAAAGATCTCGCCTGCAATCGACGAGCCCGAAGCTTCCCGCGGCGCGCTGTGCGGCCCCGGCCGGACCGTTGCCGGCGCGCCATCGGCCGTATTGCGGCGGACTCCGAACAGGCCGGCTTCGCCGAACAGATAGACATCCGTCAGCGCTACCCGCGGTTGCGTCCAGGACGGTGACGAGGCCACTTGCTCCGGCGCGCGCCAGAGGCCGATCATCGTGCGCAGGGTCGGCAGACGCGAGGCCATGTCGATCTCGCCCAGCCGCAACGCCAGTTGCGCGGGCGCGACCAGCGTGTCGCAGCTATTCTCGACGATCTGCTGCTCCAGCACGTCGCCGTCGAACGGGTGATGCAGCGCCAGGGTTCCGCCCGACAACAGCCAGATCACAAGCGACGAAGTCAGGCCCGCGAACGACGACGGGGTGAATGCCGACATGACCGTCGAGCCCTGCGGCACATCGGCTTCGAGCGACAGAGCAAGGCCGCCGGCGATCAGGTTCAGATGCGTGCGGGGAACGGGACGAAAGCCCTCGCCGGTGACGTCGAACGAGATGATCGCGGCCTTGCGGCCGTCCTGCACCACCGACCGCGAGGTGGTGGAGCCACTCGAAAGGGCCATATCGAGCGAGGCCATGCCTTCCGGCAAGTCGCTGCCGAACCCGCAGACATGACGGATCGAAAAGGCCTCGGCCGCGGCATTCATGGCGAGATCGGAATGCACCACGCCGTCGATACGGCTCATGCTCACGATCGCCCGCGCCCCGGTACGGTTCAGCGCGACCGTCAGTTCCGCCTGCCGCCACAGCAGCGGGAACAGCGCCACCACGAGGCCGGCGCGATGCGCGGCCAGCACCGTCAGCGCGAATTCGACAGTATTGGGTAGTTGCACCGCGATCACGGAATTGGACGGCAGGCCGGATTCGATAAAATGCGCCGACAGCGCCGTGATCGCACGGTCGGCTTCCGCAAAGGTCAGGTTCCTTGCCGGCTGGCCGGTGATGCGCTGCTTGTTGATGGGATCGAGCAACGCCAAAGCATCCGGCTTGCGGGCCAGGATCCGCTTGAACAATCCGTCGAGCGTCGGCGAGGTGTTGGTCTGGATCACGGGGGTCATTTCGGTTGGGCGTCGGGTCGCTGCCACCAGGTTTCCGGCAGGTATCCCGTCAGGGCAGTGGCGTCAGGCCGTTCTATCCGATTCCAGCGCGCGATCCATTGTTCTTGAACGTTAAACAGCGGAATACCGTAGAAGCCCGACATCAGGGTCCGGTCCAGCGCCCGCACCGCGGGGACGAAATCGGTATGTTCGCGCGCCTCCAGCAGGGCCGCGATCAGGACGTCGATGGCGGGGTCCCGGGCGCCCATGTAGTTTCGGGTGCCCTGAATTCCCGCGGCCTCGCTACCCCAGTAGAACGACTGCTCGTTGCCGGGCGACAGCGATTGATCCCATCGATTCTGCAGCATCTCGAAGTCGAAGGCGAGACGGCGCTGGTCGAACTGGACGGCGTCGATCGCGCGCACCGACGCCTCGATGCCGGCGCGCTTCAGGTCGCGCTGATAGGCGAGCGCAATCCGCTCCTGATCGCGCGTGGTCACCAGAATTTCGAAGGTGAGGGGAATCCTGGTCGAACGATGCCGCAGCACTGTGCCGTCGAGCTCGTAGCCGGCCTCCGACAACAGCTTGAGGGCGCCGCGCAGCGTGGCGCGATCGCGGCCCGAGCCATCGGTCACGGGGAGGCGATAGCTGCCGTCGAGAATGTCGGGCGGCATGCGCGCCAGGTAGGGTTTCAGGAGTTCCCGCTCGCGATCGTTTGCCGCGCGGCCGTAGGCCGACAGCACCGAGCCCGCGAAGAAGCTCGCAGTACGCCCATAGAGCCCGAAGAAGTAATTGCGGTTGATCCATTCGAAATCGAACAGCAGGGTCAGTGCCTGGCGCACCCGGACATCCGCAAACACCGGACGCCTCGTGTTGAACACGAGGAATTCGGCGGGTTGCGGCATCCCCGTCTTGATGGAATCGCGGATGACCTCGCCGCTGCGGGCGGCCGCGAAATCGTATCCGTCGTGCCAGCGCAGCGGCTCGGTCTCGACGCGAAAATCGTACAGGCCGCGCTTGAAGGCTTCGAACGCGCCGTTGGCCTCGCGGTAGAAATCCAGCCTGATCTCGTCGAAGTTCCACAGCCCTCGATTGACCGGCAGGTCGCGGCCCCAATAGTCGGGATTGCGGATCAGCGTGACGCTGGCGCCGGGCTTGACCGCGGTGATGCGGTAGGGACCGGAACCAACCGGCGCCGTCATCGAGGTTTCCTCGAAAGTCGCGACATCGACGGCATGCCTGGGCAAGACCGGCATCAGACCGAGGATCAGCGGCAGTTCGCGGTCGTTGGCGCCGGCGAGGTCGAACCGCACCGTGCGCGTATCCGTTGCTTCGGCCCTGGCGACCTTGGCGTAATATTGCCGATGATTGGGACGGCCCTTGTCACGGAGGAGGGCCCAGGAAAACAGCACGTCCTCGGCGAGAACCGGCCTGCCGTCGGAGAATCGCGCTTTGGGATCAAGATGGAAGGTGACGTAGCTTCTGCTGTCGTCGGTCTCCACGTGCTGGGCCAGCAGGCCGTACAGCGTGAAGGCCTCGTCATGGCCGCGCGCCATCAGGCTTTCGACCACAAAGCCCCTGACCTGCTGCACCGCGAGGCCCCGGACGATCAGCGGGTTGAGGCTGTCGAAGGTGCCGAGAATGCCCTGCACGAGCCGGCCGCCCTTCGGCGCGTCGGGGTTGGCATAGGGCATATGGGTGAAATCGGCCGGCAGGGCCGCGGCGCCGTGCATGGCGATGGCATGGCGCGGTTCGGCCGCCCGGCAGATGCCGGCGGCGAGCGCCAAGCCGCCAGCCAAAGCGAGGAAAACGCAGACCGCGGCTCGAATGTGCCGACGCCCGGAACCGTGCCATGCAGCGCGCGGAATTGATTCGATTTTCTTCACAGCCGCTTTTACCATAGCCATCACACCCGGTCCCGGCAGGTGGCGTGGAAGCCTGTCGGCATTGATCTTTTCGCCCGCCGCTGTATTGAAGGCGGGCGATTGACCAAGACGTTAGGGCCTGTCACGTATCCGCCTCATTTGGCAAAGAGACAGCCGCCCAACGGCTAGGGTCGGTGCCTGCAGCGGTTTCTGCCGCTTCCGTTCAGAAAGGGTTTTCCGCAATGAATTTCCGTATCTTGGCCGCGCAGGTCCGGCCGCGTGGGCGGGTTATCGCCCTGTTGGCGGCGACCGCACTGTCTGCCACGTTGCTGACCTCCGGCGCGCAGGCCCAGCAGCCGGCCCCGGCGCCCGGCGCGCCCAAGGCCGCGCCCGCACCGAAGGCCGCGCCGAAGGCTGCCCCGAAAGCCCCGGCTCCGGCTGCCCAGCAGCCTGCCGCGCCGCCGGCCGGAGCTCCCGCCGCGGGCGCCCAGCCGGCCGACCAGCAGGTTCAGCTGATCTACGCTCCCTGGACCAAGTTCTGCCTGAAGGGCCAGGATGCCGGCGCCAAGCAGGTCTGCTTCACCGGCAAGGACGGCCGCATCGAGTCCGGCCAGCCCGTCATCGCCGCCGTCATCATCGAGCCCGAAGGCGAGCCGAAGAAGATCCTGCGCGTCACGCTGCCGCTCGGCATGCAGCTGGTTCACGGCACCCGGGTGATCGTCGACGCCAATGCGCCGGCGCAGAGCCCGTATGTGATCTGCTTCGCCAATGGCTGCATGTCGGACTATGACGTCACGCCGGAACTGCTCGCCAGCATGAAGAAGGGGCAGAACCTGGTGGTGCAGGCGATCAACTCGAACGGCGCGCCGCTCACGCTGCCGCTGCCGCTGGCCGAATTCGCCAAGGCCTATGACGGCCCCCCGACCGACCCCAAGGTGTTCGAGGAAACCCAGAAGAAGCTGCAGGAAGAGCTGCAAAAGCGCGCCGAGGAGGCCCGCAAGAAGCTCGAGGCCAATCCGCCCGCGGCCAATCCGGCTGCTAAATAAGGGGCAGGGCGATCCTGTCGACAACAAAAAGGCGCCCGGATCGGGCGCCTTTTTCGTTGGGCGCGGAAATTCTTGTAGCCCGCATGAAGCGAAGCGCAATGCAGGAAAGCAAGCCCCGGATTTCGCCGTCGGGCAGCGCTTGGCGCCGACCGCTGGCTTCATCCAGGTTACGAATTCGCGATGATGCGCCTTAATTCAGCGACGGATTGCGGGGGCGGTAACCGCCAGATTTGTCCTTGACGAAAATCTCGGAGACCTGCGAGTGCCGGATCGGCTCGCCGGAATCGTCGGGCAGCAGGTTCTGCTCGGAAACATAGGCGACGTATTCGGACTCCGAATTCTCCGCGAGCAGATGATAGAACGGTTGGTCCTTGTGGGGCCGGACCTCCTCGGGGATCGACAGCCACCATTCCTCGGTATTGTTGAAGACCGGATCGATATCGAAGACAACGCCCCGGAACGAAAAGATCCGGTGCCGGACGATCTGTCCGATCTGAAATTTGGCGGTCCGCGCTTTTATCATATCTCGTCGAATAGACCATGATTGTGGCCGATGCTAGAGGCAAACAGCCGAATTAACCTTTGCCGTGCCGGTCCGTCCAGGCTGTCGAGCGGGGCAAGAATGATGAAGAAGACCCTTCCCGATGATCGACATTCTGAACCTCGCACTACCCTATTTCGGCTTGATTTTCATCGGGTTTGCCTGCGGCAAGGCCAAGGCCTTGCCGGAGGACGGGCTGGCGTGGATGAACTTCTTCCTGCTCTATGTCTCCCTGCCGGCGCTGCTGTTTGGAATTATGGCAAAGACGCCGTTCGCCGAGCTGAATAATCCGCCATTCCTGATTGCGACCACCTTCGGCACCGCCAGCGTCTACTTCCTCGCGATGTTCTTCAGCCAGCTGACCGGCAGGCTTTCGGTCCGGGAATCCATCCTGGCGGGTCTTGCGGGCGGCTATGGCAACATCGGCTATATGGGCCCAGGGCTGGCGCTGGCCGTGTTCGGCTCGAAGGCGGCTGCGCCGACCGCGCTGATATTCTGCTGCGACGCCATCTTCCTCTTTACGGTCGTACCGCTGTTGATCGCGCTCACCGACCGCGAACACCAGTCATTGCTGCGCACGCTCGGCATGGTGGGGCGGCAAATCGTGCTGAACCCCCTGATCATGTCGGCCTGCGCCGGCGCACTCGCCGCTGCCTTCAATATTCGACCGCCGGCGGCGATCGACAACACGCTGCTGTTCCTGCAGAACTCGGCAGCGCCAGTGGCGCTGTTCGTGCTGGGGGTGACGGTCGCACTGCGACCGCTAGCCGGGGTGCCCTGGGAAGTGCCCGGCGCCATCGCGGTCAAACTCCTGATCCACCCGCTGATCGTGTTCGGACTGATGCTGGAATTCGGGCCGTTTCCGCAGCCCTGGGCGGCGACCGCGGTGCTGATGGCGGCATTGCCGCCGGCACTCAGTGTGTTCGTGATCGCGCGGCAGCACGACACCTGGGTCGAGCCCGCGTCGGTCGCCGTCCTGATCGGAACATTCGCCTCGGTCATTACCCTGACCAGCGTGATGTGGCTCATTCAGAGCGGCCGGCTGGTGTTTCCGTGACCGCGCGTCGGACCCTCCACGACGGCGCCAGTCCCTCGCGCATGGCCAGACGCCGAAACGCGCCGACCGAGCCGATCAGATGCATGCCGACGGCGCGCAGCGACTGCACCGGCAGGAAATCGCTGAGCAGGGAGCTATTCGCGATGTCGATCGCGAAGGTCCGGCTGGCGACGTCGCCACGCCGCGCCGCATCGTAACGCTTGATCACCTGCGGGGACCCCGGGTCTTCGCCAGCCAGCATCGCGTCGCGGACGATATCGGCGATGTCGGCGGCGTCGCGCAATCCCATGTTCAGGCCCTGCGCGCCGATCGGCGGCAGCACATGCGCGGCTTCGCCGACCAGCACGATGCGCGCCTTGGCGAACTGCCGGGGCTGTTCGATGCCGAGCGGAAACAGATGCCGCCCGGGCTCGACCGCGACGCGGCCGAGAATGGAATGCGATTGCCGTTCCGCGGCCTCCGACAGTTCGCCGTCGCTCAACGCGATCAGCCGTTCGGCTTCCCGGGGCGCGGCGACCCACACCACGCTGCTGCGGTCGCCGGGCAGGGGAACGAATACGCAGGGACCCTGCGGCGTGTGAAACTCCGTGGAGATGTTCCGATGCGGGCGCGAATGGCGGATGTTGAAGGTCAAGGCCGCCTGGTTGAGGCTGCGGCGGCTGACTTCGATACCGGCTGCCTGCCGGCACAACGAGTGCCGTCCGTCCGCGCCGACTGCCAGTCGCGCAGCCAATGATTGGCCGCCGCGCGTGTGGACGGTGACCTCCGCGTCATCAGGGCTGATCGTCGCCGCCTCATCGTCGAACCGCGTCAAACCTGAAAGTCCGGCGGCGCGCAGTTCCAGCGCTTCGATCAGCGTGCGGTTCTCGATATTGTAGCCGAACTCATCGAGGCCGATTTCGTCGCAAGCGAACCGGACCTCGGGCGCCCGGATCAGGCGGCCGGTATCGTCGACCAGGCGCATGACACGGAGCGCCGCCGCGTGGTCCTTGCAGTTCGACCACACCTCCAGCCGCTCCAGCAGACCGACGGAATCACCCAACAGCGCCGTGGTACGGTTGTCCGCATAGGGCAGGCGGCGGGCGACGAGCGCGGTGCGCGCGCCGGTTTGCGCCAGCGCGACCGCAGCGCCAAGTCCCGCGGGGCCGCCGCCGATCACGACGACGTCATAGATACCGGATCCGTCATTCATATCGGGACAATTGACCTTCCCGGTGGCATTTTCAAGTCGGCATCGCCCCGTGGAATGTGCTTTCGATTTGCGCGGCCGAACGCCGCAAGCAGCGGTGTGCAAATCGGGGCGATTCCTGATAGCAGTGCGGGCCGATGGACCAGTCGAACCAGCCAGAGTCTTCACCGCATGCGACACCGGGAAAGCGCGTCGCTGCTTTTTCCGTGCATATCTTCACGGCCTTGGGAGCGGGCATCGGCCTGCTCGCGATGCTGGAAGCGGTGCGCGAGCACTGGGCGGCGATGTTCGCGTGGCTCGGGCTGGCGCTGGTGGTCGACGCGCTCGATGGTCCGATCGCGCGGCGGTTCGATGTCGTACGCCTGCAGCCGAACTGGTCGGGCGAGGTGCTCGATCTCGTGGTCGATTTCATCACATATGTTTTCGTGCCGGCCTATGCGATCACCGCCAGCGGCCTGCTGCTCCCGGTCATGGCGCCGCTGCTGGGCGCCGGGGTCGTGGTATCCGGCGCGCTGTATTTTGCCGATCGCCGCATGAAAACCGACGACAATCATTTTCGCGGGTTTCCGGCGCTGTGGAACGCCGCGGCCTTCTATCTGTTCCTGCTGCATCCGCGGCCCTGGCTGGCGAGCCTGATGGTCGCGGTTCTGATCGTGCTGACTTTCGTCCCCATCAATGTGATGCATCCGGTCCGCGTCGTGCGGCTGCGTGGCCTCACCTTGTCGTTGATGGGCCTTTGGGCGGTGCTTGCGATCTATGCGCTGGCCCGTGATTTCGATGCCGGCGCAGTCGTAACCATCGGGCTCTGCGCGATCGCGCTCTATGTCGTGGCGAGCGATGCGGCGATCCGGATCGTGAGATTTCTCAGGGCTTGATCGACTTGTTCACCAGCCCGGAAACATAGCTGCCGCGGCGAGTTGACAACGCTGTGCCGATGGCTTTCGCTCGACCGAGGAAATTTGCCCTGGGAGAACTTGATATGGTCAAGGCCGTGCGCGTGCACAAGGTGGGGGGCCCGGAAGCCCTGGTTTACGAAGCCGTCGACGTGCCCGCGCCCGGACCCGGCGAGGTTCGCATCCGCCAGCATGCCATCGGCCTGAACTTCATCGACGTCTATTACCGCACCGGTCTCTACAAGGCGCCGGGACTGCCCTTCATCGCCGGCAACGAAGCCGCCGGCGAGGTTGTGGCGGTAGGGCCGGGCGTCACCCATTTTCATCCCGGCGACCGTGTCGCCTATTATTTCAATCTCGGCGGCTACTCCACCGAACGCAACATTCCCTGGGACAAGCTGGTGAAGCTGCCCGACCATATCACCTACGAGCAGGGCGCCGTCCTGATGCTGAAGGGACTGACGGTGTGGTACCTGCTGCACAAGACGTTCAAGGTCGAGCCTCACCACCGGGTGCTAATTCATGCCGCGGCCGGCGGCATCGGCCTGTTGGCGTGCCAGTGGGCGAGGGCGATGGGCGCGCATGTCATCGGCACCGTCGGCACCCAGGCCAAGGCGGACCTCGCACTCGCCAATGGCTGCGATCACGTCATCCTCTACAACGAGGAAGATTTCGTCGCCCGCGTCAAGCAGATCAGCCGCAACGAACTCTGCGACGTCGTCTATGACGGCGTCGGCAAGACCACCTTTCCAGGTTCGCTGTCCTGCCTGAAGCCGCGCGGACTGTTCGTGAGCTTCGGCAACGCCTCGGGCCCGGTGCCGCCGTTCTCGATTGCCGAACTCAACAATCACGGCTCGCTGTTCGCGACCCGCCCGAAACTCAACGACTACATCGCCAAGCGCTCGGATCTGCTGGAAGGCGCCGACACCCTGTTCTCGGCCGTCATCAACGGCAAGCTGCACGTGCCGATCAATCACGCCTACGCGCTGAAGGATGCGGCCAGGGCGCATACCGATCTGGAAAGCCGGGCCACGACAGGTGCGTCGATCTTGAAGCCGTAGCTGAGTTCGTCATTCCGGGGCGATGCGAAGCATCGAACCCGGAATCTCGAGATTCCGGGTCTGGTGCTAGCGCACCATCCCGGAATGACCGAAGCGTCCACTACGCCACCCGCCTGGCCGCCCCCATCCGCGTCAGGATTGTGTCGAGACCATCGATCATTTCCAAAATCTCTTCCCGCGAAACGTTGAGCGCCGGCATGAAGCGCAGCGCGTCCGGCTGCGGCGAGTTCAGTAGCAGGCCGTCCGCCAGAGCCTGTGCGACGATGGAAGCACCGATCGGGTGCTTGAGGTCGAGCGCCAGCAACAGCCCGCGGCCGCGGACTTCGCCGAGACCGTGCCGTGCCGAAAGCCGCTGCAACTCGCTTTCAAGAAACAGTCCGGCATCGACGGCCGATTTCAGGAGGGCGGGCTTGCTGACCTCGGTCAGCACGGCAAGGCCCACCGCGCACATCAGCGGATTGCCATTGAAGGTGCCGCCCTGGTCGCCATGTTCGAAGCAGGAGGCCTTGTTCGTCGCCAGCAACGCCGCCAGCGGCACGCCGCCGCCGATGCCCTTGCCCAGCGTCATGATGTCGGGCTCGATCCCTGCATGCTCGTGGTGGAACAGCTTTCCGGTGCGGCCCATGCCGGTCTGGATTTCGTCAAGGATCAGCAGCAGGCCATGCTCCTTCGTCAGGGCTCGCAAATCCTGCAGGAACTCGTTCGTCGCCGGCCAAACTCCGGATTCACCCTGGATCGGCTCCAGCATCACGCCGATGGTGTTGTTCGTGATCAGCCGCTTGACCGAGTCGAGATCGTTCAGCCGGGCC
Organism: Bradyrhizobium sp.; assembly: GCF_030697065.1. Classification (GTDB taxonomy): domain Bacteria; phylum Pseudomonadota; class Alphaproteobacteria; order Rhizobiales; family Xanthobacteraceae; genus Bradyrhizobium. The sequence goes on along the minus strand of NZ_JAUYQU010000316.1, from coordinate 6,634 downwards.
TTCGGAAAGCCTGACACCTTGGGCTCGAACAGCAATTCGAAAGTCTTCTTGCCGGATGCCGACATCGTCGCCAGCGTGCGGCCGTGGAAGCCGCCCTCGAAGGTGATGATTTCGTAAGCGCCGTTCCTGTGCAGCGCGCCGTATTTGCGCGCGAGCTTGATCGCACCTTCATTGGCCTCCGCGCCCGAATTGGCAAAGAACACCTGGTCGAAGCAGCTGCGCTCGGCAAGTGCCTTGGCGAGTTCGAGGCTGGGGCCGTTGTAAAACGCCGGGCTCGGCGTCAACAGCAGCCTTGCCTGGGCGGCCAGCGCGTCGGCAATGGCCGGCGGCGAGTGGCCGAGGCAGTTGACCGCCCAGCCCTGGACGAAGTCGAGATAGCGCCTGCCGCTGTCGTCCCACAGCAATGAGCCTTCGCCGCGCACGAAAACCGTCGGCGGCCGGGACGTGATTTCCATCAATGCGTCGAACGAATGCGTGGCGTTGCTCATATCAAACTCCTCAGCGGGATTGGGATGCAAAGCGGGCTGAAACGCAAGAAGGCCGCACTTTGCGGGTGCGGCCTTCTCGAAAACGTTGCTGATCTAGTGTTTCAGCGTTGTCGTCGGACACGGCGCGACCCATCATCGTCGACAGAGCGACGACGGAAAGCTGCGCGGGTGTTGGTCCGGGACTGGATCATGGGGCGGGGCCATACAGCCGAAGGGCGAACGCTGTCAAGCGGTGTCAGAATCCCGCGACGCTGCCGTGCAGGTCGTACTGGTCGGATCGTTCGATCTTCGCGGTGACGATTTCGCCGACTTTCAGGGGGCGGCGGCTCGAGACGTAAACCGCGCCGTCGATCTGCGGCGCGTCAGCCTTGGATCGGCCCTTTGAAACCGTCGGGCCGACCTCGTCGATGATGATCTGCTGCCGCGTGCCGACCCTGCGCTTCAGCCGGCGGGCGGAAATCTTCTGCTGCCGCGCCATCAGCGCATTCCAGCGCTCCTGCTTGATTTCGGGCGGCACGTGGTTGCCGAGCGCGTTCGAGGTGGCGCCCGCGACCGGCTCGTATTTGAAGCAGCCGGCGCGGTCGATCTCGGCTTCTTCCAGCCAGTCGAGCAAATAGGCAAAATCGGAATCGGTCTCGCCGGGGAAGCCGACGATGAAGGTGGAGCGCAAGGTCAGATCGGGGCATTCTTCGCGCCACTTCTTGATCCGCGCCAGCGTCTTTTCCTGCGCGGCCGGGCGCTTCATGGCTTTCAGGACTTCCGGGCTGGCGTGCTGGAACGGGATGTCGAGGTAGGGCAGCACCTTGCCTTGCGTCATCAGACCGATGACTTCGTCGACATGCGGGTAGGGGTAGACATACTGCAGCCGGACCCAGGCGCCGAGTTCGCCGAGCTCCTTGGCGAGATCGAAGAATCTGGCGCGGACCTGGCGGTCCTTCCATGGGCTGTCGGCATATTTGATGTCGACACCGTAGGCCGAGGTGTCCTGCGAGATGACCAGCAATTCCCTGACGCCGGCCGTGACCAGTTTTTCCGCCTCGCGCAGCACTTCACCCGCCGGGCGCGACACCAGATCGCCGCGCAGTTTCGGGATGATGCAGAAGCTGCAGCGGTTGTTGCAGCCTTCGGATATCTTCAAGTAAGCGTAATGCCGCGGCGTCAGCTTGATGCCCTGCGGCGGCAGCAGATCGAGGTGCGGATTATGCACCGGCGGCAGCGCGCGATGCACGGCATCCAGCACGCTTTCATATTGCTGCGGTCCTGAGATCGACAGCACGCCGGGGTAGGCCGCCTCGATCTGCTCGGGTTCGGCGCCCATGCAGCCGGTGACGATTACCCTGCCGTTCTCGGCCATGGCGTCGCCGATTGCGCCGAGCGATTCCTGCTTGGCGCTGTCGAGAAAGCCGCAGGTGTTGACAATGACGAGGTCCGCGCCGTCATGCTTGCGCGCCAGCTCATAGCCTTCCGCGCGCAGCCGGGTGATGATGCGCTCGGAATCCACCAGCGCCTTGGGGCACCCCAGGGAAACAAAGCTGACTTTGGGCGCGGCGGCCTGGTTCATGTCTGAAATGCCTGATTGAAGGGCAGGAGCTAGTCCCAATCGTCCGCAATTACAAGGCTTTAAGCCGGCTTCGGGCGTGCTAAGAGGTGTTTTGCCGGAATGCGAGTGGTCGATGGGTTCCGAGACGTCACCGAAAATCGTCATTGTTGACGAAAGCCCGATCCGCGCAGCAATCCTCGAGGAGGGGCTGCGGGAGGCTGGGTTTACCGGTGTCGCCCACATCAGCGAGATGCACAACCTGCTGGCCCGGATCTATGCGCTGGATCCCGATGTCATCCTGATCGACCTGGAAAACCCCAGCCGCGACGTGCTGGAGCAGATGTTCCAGGTCAGCCGCGCGGTACGCCGGCCGATCGCGATGTTCGTCGACCAGAGCGACTCCGCCTCGATCCAGGCATCGGTCGATGCGGGCGTTTCCGCCTATATCGTCGACGGCCTGAAAAAAGAGCGGATCAAGCCGATCATCGATCTCTGCATCTCGCGCTTCAACGCCTTCTCCAAGCTGCAGGGCGAACTCGATCGCGCCAGGTCCGCGCTCGAGGACCGCAAGGTAATCGACCGCGCCAAGGGCATCCTGATGAAACTGAAGGGCCTCACCGAAGACGAGGCCTATGTGCTGCTGCGCTCCACCGCGATGCGCGAGAAAAAGAAAATCGGCGAGATCGCGCAGTCGATCCTGACCGCTTCGGAGTTGCTGAAATGACCGAACCCCTGCGCATAGGCTTCATTCCGCTAGTCGACGCCGCGGCCCTGATCGTCGCCGTCGACAAGGGGTTTTGCGCGGCCGAAGGGCTCGACGTCACACTGATCCGTGAAGTGTCGTGGTCGAACGTGCGCGACAAGCTCAATCTCGGCCTGTTCGACGCCGCCCATCTGCTGGCGCCGGTGGCGATCGCCTCCAGCCTTGGGCTCGGTCACGTCAAGGTGCCGATCGTGGCCCCTTTCAATCTCGGCCTCAACGGCAATGCCATCACGGTATCGCCGGCGCTGCATGCTGATATCATGGCGGAATTGTCGGGCGATCCGTTCGACCCGATGGCGACCGCGCTGGCGCTGGCCCGCGTCGTTGCGAACCGTCGGAAAAGCGGCGCGGAACCGCTGACCTTTGGCATGACGTTTCCGTTCTCGACCCACAATTATCAGCTTCGGTTCTGGATGGCCGCCGGCGGCGTCGACCCCGACGAGGATGTTCGTCTGGTGGTGTTGCCGCCGCCCTACATGGTGGACAGTCTGGCCAACGGTCATGTCGACGCCTTCTGTGTCGGCGCGCCCTGGAATTCCATCGCCGTCGATCTCGGCGTCGGCCATATCCTGCATTTCGTGGCCGACATTCTGGTCCGCGCCGTCGAAAAGGTGCTGGCGGTCAGGCAGGACTGGTCGCAGAAGAATCCGGACGTGCTGGCCGCCCTGATCCGGGCGCATGACCGCGCCGCCGATTTCATCGAGCAGAAGCAGAACCGCGCCGAGGCGGCGCAGATCCTCGGCGCGCCCGAGCGGATCGGCGTCGATCCGGAGGTGATCCAGCGCACGCTCGACGGTCGCCTCAAGATTTCTCCGGACGGAACCATGCGCGAGAGCAACCGCTATCTTCTGGTGGGACGACAGGGCGCGACGCGGCCGGACCCCGTGCAGGCAGCCTGGCTCTACGCCCAGATGGTGCGATGGGGGCAAACCGAGGTCAGCCCGGAGGCGCTGAAAGTCGCCATGGCGGTATTCAGGCCCGACCTGTACGACGCCGCCCTCGGACGCCAGGCGAAGTCGGAGAAGTCGGACGAGGCATCCAGCGGGATCGGCGCCTTCGCTGGCCCCGCTTTCGACGCCAACGACATTGCCGGACATCTCGCCGCCTTCAAGATCGGGCGTCAGAGACCCTGAATCGGGCACGTGGACCGACATTGGCATCCAGCCGATCCGGCTAATTATTAGGCTGGCTGCTTGCAAACGGCGGTGGGGTCGCGTCGCCAGGTTCCCGCCGCAAAATCCAACCAATTGAAATTATTGGTTATTTGATCGGAATCAGACTGGCACGCAACTTGTATGTTGCAGTGGGGCCAGCCGTCTCAGATGTCCGTTGGCCACGTCCTAGATGGATTTCCGCAGCAACGAAGCTGGTCAGGCCCGTTCGAACGACATGAACGCGGCCGCATTCCCTTCCCGTTGAAGCCACTCGTCGTGGCCGCAGGAGCTTCGTCGCGCACCATGAAACTGGAAACGCTCTCAGTCGACTTTACCGACGAGCAGAAACGCTACCTCGAAGGGTTCACGACCGGCCTGCAGATCAGCCGGGTCGGGCGCGGCCTCGGTGGCGCCGCCGCGGGCAAGACGAATGCGGAGCCGACCGGCCCCGAAGCGTCACACGTCAAGGCGCAGGACCGCACGCTTGCCTCCGGCAAGAAGCTCGTCGACCAGGAAAAGTGGAAACGCGAGCAGCATCCGTTCGACGCCTATCCGCGGCTGAAGGAGCAGGCGCTGGCCGATGCGCGGCCGTCGCCGGCGGATAATTTCCGCTGGCGGTATTACGGGCTGTTCTACGTCGGACCGACGCAGGATTCCTACATGTGCCGGTTGCGGATTCCGAACGGCATCATGAAGCACTGGCAGTTTTCGGGGCTCGCCGATCTGATCGAACCGCTGTGCGGACCGTTCAGCAACGTCACCACCCGCGCCAATCTGCAGGTGCGCGAGATCCCGCCGAAGCACGCGGTGATGCTGATCGAAGGCATCCAGGACCTCGGCCTGTGCTCGCGCGGTTCCGGCGCCGACAACATCCGCAACGTCACCGGCACGCCGACGGCGGGTATCGATCCGCAGGAATTGCTGGACACCCGCGAATACGCCCGCGAATGGCACTATCACATCCTCAACGACCGTTCGCTGACCGGCCTGCCGCGCAAATTCAACGTCGCCTTCGACGGCGCCGGCAAGATAGCGGTGCTGGAAGACACCAACGACATCGCCTTTGCCGCGGTCGAGGTCAAGGACGGTTTCGATGTCGATCCTGGCGTCTGGTTCAAGCTCGGCATCGGCGGCATCACCGGCCACAAGGATTTCGCCGCCGATACCGGCATTGTCGTCAAGCCGGCCGATGCGACCAGGGTTTCGGACGCCATCGTCCGCGTCTTCATTGACCTCGGCGACCGCACCAACCGGCTGAAGGCGCGATTGAAATACGTGATCGACGGCATGGGCATGGAAAAATTCCTCGTCCTGGTCGAGCAAAAACTCGGCCATGCCCTTACGCGCGTTCCGCCGGAAGCGCTCGCGCCCCGTCCGGCGTTCGACCGCACCGCCCATATCGGCGTGCACAGGCAGAAGCAGGACGGTCTGAACTGGATCGGTGTCGCGTTGCCGTTGGGCAAGGTGACCTGCGACCAGATGCGCGGCCTTTCCAAAATCGCGCAGGACCTCGGCGATGGCGATATCCGCCTCACGGTCTGGCAGAACCTGCTGATATCGGGCGTCTCCGACCACAAGGTGGCGCTGGCCACGGCCGCGATCGAGGCAATCGGGCTCGCGATCGAGACCACGGAAATCCGCGCCGGGCTGATTGCCTGCACCGGCCGCGCCGGCTGCAAGTTCGGCAATGCCGACACCAAGCGCACCGCCGCCCGGATCGCGGACTGGTGCGAATCGCGGGTGCCGATCGAGACCCCGATCAACATCCATCTCACCGGCTGCCACCATTCCTGCGCGCAGCATAACATCAGCGATATCGGCATGATCGCCGCGCGCATTTCGGTCGCTGACAGCGACGATACCGTCGATGGTTTTCACATCTTCACCGGCGGCGGGTTCGGTCCCGACGCCGAGGTCGGGCAGGAGGTCCTTCATGATGTCACGGCGGAGGATGCACCAGCGTATGTGGAGCGGCTGCTGAAAGCCTATGTCTCCCATCGCACGTCGCCCGACGAGACGTTCCTGACCTTCGCGCGCCGCCACGATGGCGAGACGCTGCGCAAACTGGCCGATGCCGAGGCTTCGACATGAACCAGATGACACCGCCGCCCAGAATCGAGATCATTCCCTCCAGCGCGCCGTTTTCCGATGCGCAGCGCTCCTGGCTGAACGGCTTCTTTGCCGGACTGCTGACCGATGGCGGCCCGACGCCGCTGTCGCCGGAGCAGGGCGCCTCCATGCTGCAGGGCCCGCCCGGCGACGGCGACGACGGCGAGGCGCCCTGGCACGACCAGACCATGCCGATGTCGGATCGCATGAAACTGGCGGAAGGCCGCCCCTTGCGCCGGCGCATGATGGCCGCGATGGCGCAACAGGATTGCGGCCAGTGCGGCTACAATTGCCACGACTATTCGGACGCGATCGCGAGCAAGGCCGAGCCGCGCCTCAACCTCTGCGTCCCCGGCGGCAAGGAAACCGCCCGGATGCTAAAGGCGCTGCATGAGGAAATGGAAAAGGCTCCGGCATCCGGCCCGGCGGCGATAGCACCTGCAGCGGCCGCGCCTTCAGTCACGGCGGAGCCCGGCCGTTCGCGCGACAATCCGGTCGCAGCGACATTCCTGTCCCGCCGCCTGCTCAACCAGGCCGGATCCGAAAAGGAAACCTGGCACATCGAATTCGACCTCTCGGG
>NZ_JAUYQU010000194.1 GCF_030697065.1 Bradyrhizobium sp. | reverse complement strand
GCGAAATCGTGCGGTCCTGACACCTCGGTGCTGGTGTCAAGCTTGCGGTAAGACCCGCAAGTGACGGTGGCAAGAAAGCCGATCGCCGGGGAGACCACGTATAAGCCTAAACCATCGCGCGGGGAGTGCCGGGTGCCCGGTGTGACCTGACTGTGCATCTACCACTACCCATAGCACACGTGGCTATCGGGCGCATCGGGCGCCCGGCATTCCCCGCGCCCTCTGTTTGGAGAGGGCGGGAAATTTCCGGCAAACCTCGGGCGAAACCCGCCGCGAGATCGCAAAGCCATGTCATGGCCGGTTCATCGTCATTCCGGGGCGATGCGTAGCATCGAACCCGGAATCTCGAGATTCCGGGTTCGCTCGCCAGAAGGCTCGCGCCCCGGAATGACCGCTAGCGAGTGCGCCCCGAGGGTGTCGGTTCAGATCGCGCTGCCGGCCGTGTTCGGGCCACCGGCATCCGGCGCCGCCGGGGACGCGCCCAGTCTCGCTTCCAGCGCGGCGATCCGCGCCTTCAGGGCCTCGTTCTCCTCGCGCGCCAGCCGCGCCATGTCCTTGACCGCCTCGAACTCCTCGCGCTTGACGATATCGAGGTCGTTGAGAATTTTTTCGGCCTGGTTGCGGACGACGGTGTCGACCTCGCGCTTGACGCCCTGGGCGGCGCCGGCGGCGTCGTTCATCAGACGCCCGATCTCGTCGAAAAACCGATTGCTGGTCTGGGTCATCGTCAGGAAATCTCCGGTCGGCTGCGAAGGAAAACGCGTGGTATGACAATGGCGATCCTGAAGGCGGGGTTCAAGACCGATCGGGGTCAAGTTGCCTTGTCATGATCCGGTTTCCTTGCAATCGTATCGCATTGCCCAACCAGAAAAACCGCCAACCGGAAACGAGAAGAAACGCTCCATGATTGACCAGCAGATCGAGATTCCGACCAGGGACGGCCACACCACCACCTTCATCACCCATCCCGAGCGCGACGGCCCGTTCCCCGTCATCCTGTTCTACATGGATGCGCCGGCGATCCGCGAGGAACTGCGCGACATGGCGCGCCGGCTCGCGACATCGGGCTATTACGTGATGCTGCCGAACCTGTATTACCGCTCCGGCGTCATGGAGCTCGGGCCGATCCCGCCCGATCCGGAAGCGCCCGAGCGCAAGGCGATGTTCGGTTACATGAACTCGATCAACATCCCCATGGTGATGGAAGACACCACCGCCCTGCTCGCCTGGGCCGACACCCAGAAGGCGGCAAACACCAGGATCGTCGGCGCCGTCGGCTATTGCATGAGCGGCCGCTACGCCATCAACGCCGCGACGCATTTTCCGGACAGGGTCAAGGCGGCGGCCTCGATCTACGGCACCCATCTGGCCACCGACCAGCCCGACAGCCCGCATCTCGCCGGGCAGAAGACCAAAGCCGAGCTCTATTTCGCCTGCGCCGAAACCGACATCTATGCGCCGCAGGAGATCATCGACAAGGTGACGGGTGGCGTGAAGGGCGCCAATGCCGAGGTCGAGGTCTATCCCGGCACCCATCACGGCTTTGCCTTTCCAAAGCGACCGGTCTACCACCGCGATGCGGCCGAGCGGCACTGGGAACGGCTGCTGGCGCTGTACCGCCGCAACCTCACGAAGTAAGCCGCAGGCCCGATGCAACTCCTCACCATCGCCTTTCCGGTGTTCGACCCGATCGCCGTCGCGATCGGGCCGATCGCGATCCGCTGGTATGCGCTGGCCTATATCGGCGGCATCGTGCTGGGCTGGCTGTACGCCCGCGCGCTGATCAAGAACCAGAGACTGTGGGGCGGACCGGCGCCGATCACGCTGCCGCAGATGGACGATTTCATCCTCTGGGTGACGCTCGGCATCATCGTCGGCGGCCGCACCGGCTACGTGCTGTTCTACAATCTGCCGTTCTTCATCGAGCACCCCGCCGAGATCTTCGAAGTGTGGAAGGGCGGCATGTCGTTCCACGGCGGCTTCCTCGGCTGCGTCGCCGCGGTGATGTGGTTCGCCCGCCGCAACGGCATACCGATCCTGTCGCTCGGCGACATCACCACCGCGGTCGCGCCGATCGGGCTGCTGCTCGGGCGGCTCGCCAATTTCATCAACAGCGAGCTGTGGGGCCGCCCGGCCGATGCCAGCCTGCCCTGGGCGGTGGTGTTTCCCAATGGCGGGCCGCTGCCGCGCCATCCCAGCCAGCTTTACGAGGCCGGGCTCGAGGGTATTTTGCTGTTCATCATCCTGGCGGTGATGATCCGGATGGGCGCGCTGAGGCGGCCGGGCCTGATCCTCGGCAGTTTCATTGCGTTCTACGCCCTTGCCCGCATCGCCAGCGAGTTTTTCCGCGAGCCCGACCCGCAGCTCGGATTTTTGTGGGGCGGGCTGACCATGGGTATGCTGCTGTCGGTGCCGATGATCATTGCCGGAGCGATCCTGATCGTGGCGGCATGGCGCCGGCCACCGGCCAACCGATTGGCCAGCCAGGGAACACTGTAGCGACACCGCAAGGGACAGCATAAGGGACATCGTGACCGAATATTCGCCGCTGCAGTCCGAGATCAGGAAGCTGATCAAGTCGTCCGGTCCGATGCCGGTCTGGCGCTACATGGAGCTGTGCCTGACACATCCCAGGCACGGCTATTATGTCTCGCGCGATCCGCTCGGGCGCGAGGGCGATTTCACCACCGCGCCCGAAGTCAGCCAGATGTTCGGCGAATTGCTCGGGCTGTGGGCGGCGTCGGTGTGGAAGGCGATCGGTTCGCCGCCGCTGCTGCGGCTGATCGAACTCGGGCCCGGCCGCGGCACCATGATGGCGGACGCGCTGCGCGCGCTGCGGGTGCTACCGCCGCTCTACCAGTCGCTCAACATCCACCTGGTCGAGATCAATCCGGTGCTGCGCGACAAGCAAAAGTCGACGCTGTCGGGCGTGCGCAACATCTTCTGGCACGAGAGCATCGACGCCGTGCCCGAGGGGCCGGCGGTGATCTTCGCCAACGAATATTTCGATGTGCTGCCGATCCACCAGGTGGTGAAGCGCGAGACCGGCTGGCATGAGCGCACCGTCGAAATCGACGACACCGGCAAGCTGGCGTTCGGCGCAGCGCCTCAGCCGATACCGCGCTTCGAGGTGCTGCTGCCGCCGCTGGTGCGCGCCGCGCCGGTCGGCGCGGTGTTCGAGTGGCGGCCAGATTCCGAGATCATGAAGATCGCGACAAGGGTGCGCGACCAGGATGGCGCGGCGCTGATCATCGACTACGGTCATTTGCGCAGCGACGCCGGCGATACCTTTCAGGCCATCGCCCGCCACAGCTTCACCGATCCCCTGACCAATCCCGGCCAGGCCGACGTGACCGCGCATGTCGATTTCCAGGCGCTGGTGCGCGCCGCCGAGGACCTGGGCGCACGGGTCCACGGCCCGGTGCCGCAGGGCGATTTTCTCAAGCGGCTCGGTATCGAAACCCGCGCGGTGACCCTGATGGCAAAAGCCAGCAACGAGGTTTCCGAGGACATTTCGGGCGCGCTGAAGCGCCTGATCGGCGGCGGCCGCGGCGGCATGGGATCGATGTTCAAGGTGCTGGCGATCACCGAACCCCACCTCGCCGACGTGGCCGGGTTCCACGACGAGAATAGCGAGACGCCGGACGCCGGGGCGGCGGTGTCATGACGCTGGAATCGCCTCTGCTCTCGGCCATTCCCGGCTTGCGCCACGTCTTTTTCACCCGCGAAGGCGGCGTCTCCGGCGGCCTCTATGGCAGCCTCAATGGCGGCGTCGGCTCGAACGACGATCCCGCCCATGTCGAGGAAAACCGCCGCCGGATGGCAGAGCAACTCGGCGTCGGGCCGGCGCATTTTCTCACCCTCTGGCAGACCCATTCGCCCGATGTCGTGGTGGCGTCGGAGCCCTGGCAAGGTCCGTCGCGGCCGCGCGCCGACGCCGTCGTCACCCGCACCGAAGGCCTCGCCATCGGCGCCACCGCGGCCGACTGCGGGCCGGTGCTGTTCGTCGATCCCGGCGCGCGCGTGATCGGCGCGGCGCATGCGGGATGGAAGGGCGCGCTGACAGGCGTTCTGGAATCCACGGTCGCCGCGATGGAAAAGCTCGGCGCCGACCGCGGCGGCATCGTCGCGGCGATCGGCCCCCTGATCCGCCAGCCCTCTTACGAAGTCGGCGGCGAATTCGTCGAGCGCTTCATCGAGGCCGATGCCGGCAACGGGCGCTTCTTCCTTCCCTCGGCCCGATCAGGCCATTCGATGTTCGACCTCGCCGGCTTCATCCGGATGCGGCTCGAAAATGCGGGCATCACCGTGATCGACGACACCGGCATCGACACCTATTCCGACGAGCGCTTTTTCAGCTACCGCCGCTCGGTGCATCGCCGGGAGCCGGATTACGGCCGCCACGTGCACGCGATCGCGCTCGAGCGGGAGTGACTTCCCGGGCCCGGACAAGGCCGCTGCCCTAGACCTTAACGTGTTTTAACGATATCGCTGGACCCGATGAGGGCCACTCTCGCACCCCTGTTCCGGACCAGACCGGCGCGCGCCGTTGCCGCGGCGGCGTGGCTCGCGCTCGCCTGCGGGCTCGGCGGCTGCGCCGGCGGCGGAGCCCCGGGCGGCGGCTCGTTTGCGATGGCCGGCAGCGGACCCACGGTGGCGTTCGAATCGATCGACGGTCCGCCGCCGCAGGTGTTCGAGCGGATGGTCAACGTGCTCGACAGCGAATCCAAGTTGCGCAGCCTGCAGATCGTCTCCCGCGAGGGCGCGGCTTCCTACCGGGTGCGCAGCTATCTCGCCGCCCAGGTCAGCCGCGGCCGCACCACCATCGCCTGGGTCTGGGACGTCTACGACCGCGACCAGCAACGCGCGCTGCGGCTTTCCGGAGAGGAGCCGGCCGGCAAGGCCGGGCGCGACGCCTGGGCCGCCGCCGACGATCTGATCCTGCGGAAAATCGCCCAGGCGGGCCTTTCCGGCCTCTCCGGCATGATCAACGGAACGGCGCCGGCGGAAGCGCCCCCGCCCGCCCCGGCACCCGCCCGGCGCGGCCCGGCGGTGGCGAGCGGCCCCGCCGCGGCGGTGGATGGATTTACGGTTAGCGCGCTCGGCAGCGACAGCGCCCTCGGTTACAGCGCACGTTAACGAAAAACGCCCCGGGACCTGATTTTGCGCAGGAAAACCCGAGAAAACCCGATTCGGCGGTTGCCAGCCGGATACCCTGCTTGATATCACCTCGCTCGTCGAAACGCGCCGGTTCCGTGGGTATTTCAAGATGCTGAACATCGTATCCAGCAAGGCGCGAGGAGAAGCCCTGATGTCGGCCAAGAACGGCTCCATCAAGCTCGTCGCGGGCAATTCCAATCCTGTGCTGGCCGAGGAAATCGCCCAGGGGCTGGGCCTGCCGCTGACCAAGGCGGTGGTCCGGCGCTTCGCCGACATGGAAATCTTCGTCGAGATCCATGAGAACGTCCGCGGCTCGGACGTCTACATCATCCAGTCGACGTCGTTTCCGGCCAACGACCATCTGATGGAGCTGCTGATCATCACCGATGCCTTGCGCCGGGCTTCCGCGCGCCGCATCACCGCGGTCATCCCCTATTTCGGCTACGCCAGGCAGGACCGCAAGGTCGGCTCGCGCGCCCCGATCTCGGCCAATCAGGGCGCCCAAATGATCACCCATGCCGGCGTCGACCGCGTCATGACGCTCGATCTGCATGCCGGGCAGATCCAGGGCTTCTTCGACATCCCCACCGACAATCTCTACGCCTCGCCGCTGATGGTGCGCGACATCAAGGAGCGTTTCGACCTTACCAACCTGATGGTGGTGTCGCCCGACGTCGGCGGCGTGGTCCGCGCCCGCGGTCGGTCCAAGCGCATCAACGCGCCGCTGGCGATCATCGACAAGCGCCGCGAACGCGCCGGCGAATCCGAAGTCATGAACGTGATCGGCGATACCGCCGGCTATACCTGCATCCTGATCGACGACATCGTGGATTCCGGCGGCACGCTGGTGAACGCCGCCGACGCGCTGCTCGCCAACGGCGCCAAGGACGTCTACGCCTACATCACCCATGGCGTGCTTTCCGGCGGCGCCGCCGCGCGAATCGCCGGCTCCCGGCTGAAGGAACTCGTCATTACCGACTCGATCCTGCCGACCGACGCGGTCAGCAAGGCGCCCAATATCCGCACCCTGTCGATCGCAGGGCTGATCGGCGAAGCCATCGGCCGCACCGCCGCGGAAGAATCGGTGTCCAGCCTGTTCGACTGAGTTCTGCGGACAGCACCCGCATAGCGTCGCATTTGTCGTCGCCGGCTTGACCGGACGATCTTGCATGCCGCGGCCTTCCGGCTCGACGCTGGCGGCGTCGAACGCGGATGCACCCGCCGGCAATGCCCCCGCCCCGCGCCTGTCATCTGAAACCGGGAAGCGTCGCTGGAACAAGGTCAACCTGCCCGGCATTGTGAATGGAGAGGTATTGGCAAGGGTAACGGCAATGCAAATTCTGACCGCGCAAAAATGGTTGATCGTGATCGCGCTGATGTGCCCGCTGGCGGCCCATGCTCAAAGTTCGGGTGGCGGGACCGGAGGAGGTTCGGCCGGCGGCGCCGCGAGCGGTCCCTCGGCGGGAACGGGCAGCGCCGTGGGTTCGCCGAACGCTGGCTCCGCCGGTGCGGGCACCGCGGGGGTCAGTGGCGTACCAAGCGGCCCAGCCAATGTCGGGGGCCTGAACAATTCAGCGAATGACCCGAGCGGCGCCGGCAATGCCGCAAAGGTGCCGACGGCGCCGGGTACCAACGCTGCGGGCACGGCGAGCTCATCGGGTTCGCCTTCGTCCGGCACGAGCAGCGCCGGAACCACGACCGGATCGGCCGGCAATCGCGCCGGACAGGGCGGCGGGGGCCGCATCGATGGTGTGGCGAATCCCGGGCCGGCCGTTGCCGGCGATGCCGAGATCAACGCCGAGAACGCCAAAATGAACGCGAAGGTCAAGAGCATCTGCAAGGGTTGCTGAAGCGCCAGGAGTTACCATGAGCAAAGAGAAGCCGAACGATGACCCGCGCCAGCGCACCGACTGGAAGTCGTCGAAGCAAACCGACAAGCCCTGGAAGGGAAATCCTGAAAAAGAGCAGAAGCCGAGCGATACGACGCCGGATCTGGAAAAGTGGCACGACACCAGCACGCACTGATTGGCTGGATGGAAGTGCTCAGGCTTTTGCGGTCGCGGCCGCGTGAGTTACGAGACCAGGGAAAGGCCGGTGCGCTCCGCCCGAAAGCGCTTGTAGGAATCGATCGCCCGGTTTGACAAAACGAGCTGGCGCCGCTCTCCGCGACGAATCATGCCCTCCATGCTGTCCAGCAGGAAGCGGCTGGCCACCTCCGGCTCGCCGAGTTCGCCGGTGCGTTCCAGATAGTCCCAGGCGATCTGTATGGATTTTTCGAGCAGGATCGGCAGCGGCTCAGCCATGGCGATGTTCTCCAGTGCAACAAACATTCTGGCGACCCGCCTGTTCCCGCCGGTTTCCCGACCTCGCACAGGGAAGCCGGACCCGAGCATCATCTGCGTGCCGTTCGCATGGAACCGTGTTGCGGCGAATGGCGCCCTTGCCCTGCAGGCGCGCTCATTCTTTCATCTCCGCGTTGAACCCAATGTAAAGACGCGACGACAGATGAGATTCACGGAGCGAGAGAAAGGCCGTCCGGAACGAGAGGCGACGCCAGCGGTTGGTGTTCCAGTTTATCCACAGGGGGATTTCAATGTCCGTGAGCCGACAATTTGCCATCGTTACCGGCGCATCCAGCGGCATCGGCCGTGAATTGGCAAAGGTGTGCGCGACCGAAGGTTTCGATCTGCTGATCGCCGCTGACGAACCGGAAATCGAACGGGCGGCGGAGGAACTGCGCGCGCTCGGCGCCACGGTCGAGACGGTGCAGGCGGATCTCGCGACCATCGAAGGTGTCGACCGGCTGGTCGAGACCGCGAACAGCATCGGCCGTCCCGTCGATGCGCTTCTGGCCAATGCCGGCCGCGGCCTCGGCCACGGATTTCTCGATCAGGATTTCGTGCAGGCCAGGCATGTGATCGACACCAACATCACCGGCACGATCTACCTCGTGCATCGCATCGGCAACGACATGCGCCGCCGCGACGCCGGCCGCATCATGATCGTCGGTTCGATCGCCGGATACGTTCCGGGCAGTTTTCAGGCGGTCTATAGCGGTACCAAGGCGTTTCTGGATTCGTTTTCCTTCGCGCTTCGCGAGGAATTGCGCGGCAGCCGTGTCACGGTAACCTGCCTGATGCCGGGCGCCACCCAAACCAAATTCCACGAGCGCGCCGGGATGCTGGACACCAATGTCGGCGCCGCGAAAAAGGCCAGCGCGGCGGATGTCGCCAGGACCGGCTTCGATGCCATGATGCGGGGCGACAGCGACATCGTCAGCGGCTTCAAGAACAGGGTCCAGTCGGCCATGGCGCAGGTCATTCCGGCCGGATTCCTCGCCAGACAGCACCGCAAATACGCCGAGCCGGGCTCGGCACGGTCCTGACATCATTGCCCATCATCGCGAAAAATTGCGATTAAAGTTGTAGGGATTCACCATATCCCCACGTTGGGTTTGTCATGAGGCGCGTCGCAAACCAGTCTGTCGATGTGTCGTGGTTTTCGCGGAGGTTATCCCGTGAATGAAATTGCCCGGTTGCGAGAACTGGAGTCCGATTGCCGCCAGCGGGCGCAGAGCGAACCCGAAAAAAAGTGGTACTGGCTCGCGCAGGCCGCCAGGTTCGAGATACAGGCGAATCTCCCGGCGGACGAAAGCACCTCGGAACCGAACGCACCTGAGGTCAGACTGGCAAGCTGGCCGCTGGGTGAGGATGTGAGACGGCTGGATTAGCCTTGAGCGCCGGCACTCGGAGAAACGCAACAGCGTTTGGTCACGGGCAAACCTCGTTTGCGCCGGGAACTTCGGAACAAAAGCGTGGGGCTGAGAGCGAAGGCCGCCCCTGTGAATACGCGCCACGATCGAATGGCCCGCACATGGCGCCCTCTGCCAAACACAGACCGCATGCCTATGCGCGGCGACAATGCGGGTCGCGATGTTCCGTTCCGCACTGTGTCTCAATGTCTCACGATTGCACCGCGAACGACGATTTGTGTGGCGGAACATTCGTCCGCTTCTTCCGTTCTAGAACCATCGATAACTTGCACTGGAGAACATACAATGAAACATTTCGCAGCCGCCGCTCTGTTGAGCGCCGCCTTCATCGCCGGCCCGGCCTACGCTCAGACCGCCCAAACCAACACCCCCGCCGTCGCGGCCGGACAGGTCGCCGGTTCCAAAATGATGCTCAAGGGCAACTGGCGCGCCTCCAAGCTCATGGGTCTCGACGTCTACAACGAAGCCAATGAAAAGCTCGGCGACATCAACGAACTGATCCTGGACAAGGACGGCAAGATCAATGCCGTGGTGATCGGCGTCGGTGGCTTCCTCGGCATGGGCGAGCACGACATCGCCGTATCCATGGACAAGCTGCAGTTCGTGGAAACCCCGGTTCGCACCAGTTCGACCGCGCCCACGGGCACCGCGCCGGCAGGTATGGCGCGCGACACCACCACCACCACCACAGGCGCGGCCACGACGCCTGCGAATACGGCCACGACGACGACCACCACCACGTCGGCCCGCGCCGCCGATGCCAACGACTGGACCCCGGACCACGCCAAAATGAGCGGCACCAAGGATCAGTTGAAGGCGATGTCGCAGTTCAAGTACTCCGACTACAACTAAGTCGTCGGTTGTTCTGAAGCGAAATCCGAGGGCCCCATTCCGGTGGGGCCCTTTTTCGCGCGACGCGATATGACCACCGCGCCGCGCGGCCGACGGGGACTTCGCCGGCGCCCGGCATCACACACACCCCTCCTTGAACCCCCCGCCCATCCCGCCTAGGCTCCGCCGCAACATCGCCCCCTGAGCGATTTGCGACAAGAAGCGGACATCCCCCAACGATGCAAAGCACCGAGCGGCAGCCTTTCCCCCACCGCCGGGGCCTGATCATCGTCACCACGCTGGCCACGGCCTATGTCGCCAGCCATTTCTTCCGGGCCTCCAACGTCACCATCGGGCTCGACTTGATGCGCGACCTCGCGATCGGGCCGGAAGCGCTGGGCGCGCTGACCGGCGCTTTCTTCTTCGGCTTTGCCGCGATGCAGATCCCCTGTGGCCTGCTGTTCGACCATTTCGGGCCGCGCCGCACCGTGGCCGGCATGCTGGTGCTGGCCACGATCGGCGGCGTCATCTTCACGCTGGCGACCTCATGGCCGGTCCTGCTCACCGGCCGCGTGCTGATGGGCGCCGGCTTCGGCGCCATGCTGATCGGCAGCATGGTGGTGATATCGCGCTGGTTCCCGCCGGACCGCTTCTCCACTCTGGTCGCGATGGTGCTGTCAATCGGCCTGATCGGCAATTTGCTCGCCACCACGCCGCTGGCCTGGGCCTCGGAGGCGATCGGCTGGCGCGGGGTTTTCGGCATCGCGGTAGCGTTCACCGCGCTCGCCGCCGTCGGGGTCTGGGTCGTGGTGCGCGACGCCCCGCCGGGGCATCCGTTCCTGGAACGCACCGCGGAGCCCCCGCGCCAGATGCTGCAGGGCCTGATGGAAGTGCTGCGCAACAAGCGGCTTCGGCCGATCCTGGCGCTCAATTTCTGCAGCTATGCCTGCACCTTCACGGTGCAGGGGCTGTGGGGCGGCCCGTTCCTGCGCGAGGTGCATGGGATGAGCGCGATCGCGGCCGGCAACGTGCTGCTTGGCGCCGTGGTCACCTACCAGTTCGGCATGCTCGCCTTCGGCCCGCTCGACCGCCTGCTCGACACCCGCAAATGGATCGCGGTCGGCGGCAATCTGGTGACGGTCTCGATGCTCGCCACGCTGGCGCTGGCGTCGCACCCGCCGCTCTGGGTGCCGGTCGCCGCCATCCTGATCATGGGCTTCGTCTCGGCCGCCAGCACCATGGTGCTGTCGCATGGCCGCGGCATCATTCCGGACCGGCTGATCGGGCGCGGCATGTCGATGCTCAACACCGCGGTCATGCTCGGCGTTGCCTGCATGCAGAGCCTGTCCGGCATCATCCTCGGCGCCTTCGAGCCGCTGCCGGGCGGCGGGCGCTCCGAGACCGCCTACCACGCGCTGTTCGGCGTGCTCACGGTGGTGCTGATCGGGGCGGTCGCGATCTACAGCCGCTCCCAGGACGTCAGGCCGAGCGACGAGATGCGCGCCCGCCAGCAGCCGCAGGGCGGCTGAACTCCGGCAAGCGATATTACCGCGGGTATAATTCCGCATCTGCCCTTATAGATTGCATCGCTCGTCCGGCGGTTCGTCCCGAGCGGCTTCGGGTCTTCAAATTTGCCTAAAGACCAAGGCCGCCCGCCGGGAACCCGCTACCCTGGAACCGGTAAAACCGTTAACATGACGTGATATTGAGCGAAACGGCCCGCCCTCCCGGTTCCCCTTCGCTTGTTGCCGGCCGAGTTAGCTTATTGAAAAGATAGTGAAATGTGGTTTTCGATAGTTGCGTGGATCGTGTTGGTGGGCGCCTCGGCATTCTTTGCAGGCGCGGCTCTCAATCTCACTACGGCGGAGATCACTTCCCAATTCGCAGCGTTACCGGGTCCGCAACGGTTTGCGCTCGGCGCCATCCTGTTCACCACCCTGGCGCTGATCGGGTCCTCCGTATGGCAAGCCTTCAGTCTCGCGCGCCAGAACAAGCTGTTGCGCGATCGCCTCAAGGGCCTTCGACAGGAAACCCTGACCGCGCACGAAACGCAGACCCAGTTCGATACCGGAGTCCAGCATCTCGTCGACAGCGACCCCGAGGAAGCCATTGCAACCATCGAGAAGGCGCTCACCGAGACCGAGCGAAGGGCCGCGCTGGCGCATGGCCAGAGCGAGTCCGTCGATATGCGGGACCGGCTCGACGAGGTGAGGCGCCGACAGAAGGTGCTTCGGGAGACGATCGGCGTCGTGGCCGAGAAGCGACGGGTCACCGAACCGATCTTCGGCGAGTTGAAGGACCGGCAACGTCAGCTCGAAAGGTGGCTCACGGATCTCGAGACCGACGACAGCAAGAACAACATCGCCGACCGGCTGAAGGACCTCGCGCATAACGTCGGCGTGATCCATGAACGGAAAAGCCAGCTGCAGGAGTCGATGGCAACGCTGAACCGTTTCAAGGAGGAACTGGAAAAAACCGAGGCCGAGCTGGTGCCGCTGGGCGGGCTCGACATCCTGATCTCCGAATTGAGCGGGCGCCGCGACCGGCTGGTTGTTTCTCTCGATCAACTGGAATCCAGCGGAGATGAAAAGCTCAGCGCACGCGTGGAGGCGCTCTCGCGCGAGAAGATCGAAATCGAGCAGCGAGTCGCCCGTCTCGACGACGGCTTCAACATCCTGAATTCGATCCGCCTCGACTTCGACGAACTGAGGGAGCGCCGGGCGCATCTGGAGCGCGCGCTGGCGGAGGTGGAGACGGATCCGGACGGCAGGAGTCTGATCGACCGCCAGAACGCTCTGAACGAATTCATCGTGGAGTCGCGCCTGCGCCTCACGCGGCTGCAGGATACGTCGGCGACGCTGACCCGGTTCAAGGAAGAAGCGGCGAAGTCGCAGGCCGAGCTCACCCCCCTGCAATCGCCGGCATTCGGCATTGAAGCCCTGATCCAGGAAGTGAACGCAAATCGCGATATCCTGGTCAAGACCCTCGGCGAGATCGAACTGAAAGGCGATGAACAGCTCAGCTCACGCGTGGAAGCGCTTGTCAAAAACAAGGCCGAGATAGACCAGCGACTGGCTCGTATTTTCGAGAATTTCCAGAATCTCGATTCGATGCGGAAGGATATCGGGGAGATATTCACCAGCATCAGAGGCACCCTCAACCGAATCGGCTGAAGGGTGGGCGATCATCTCGCTTCGCCGGCGAATACCTGCCGCAGCGCGGTCAGCCGGTCGAGCGCGGCTGGCGGCAACGGGCCTTTTTCGGCCGCGGCGAGGGCGTCATCGAACTGTTGCGGCGTCGCCATGCCGACCAGGATGGTGCCCATCGCCGGATGCGACAGCGCAAACCTTATCGCGGCTTCGGTCAGGCTGGCGGCGAACCCTTCCTCCACCAGCGGGGCAAGACGGCGCGCGCGCTCGACATCGGCATCGTAGCGCATCGCCGAGCCGATTGGTTCGGGCGCCGCCCCTGCAACCGGGTGCCGCGCGGCCGAGCCCGACAGCGCACCGCCGGCCAGCACGCGGATGCCGACCACGCCAACCCCGGCCGCAGCGGTCGCCTCGAACAAACCCTCGTAATCCTGTGCCGGATAGTTTTTCGGCAATGGCCCGGCGGCCGACGGATTGAGCATGTTGTAGACCACCTGCGCGCTGTCGAAGGCGCGTGAATCGATCACACGGTGCAGCGCCGCCGTGTCGCCCACCGCCGAAATTCCGAGGAAACCGATCTTGCCCTGCCGCCGCAGCCGGTCGAAGGCGGGCACCACTTCCTCAAGCACCTGGCCGACGCCCAGCGCCGAACCGCCGCCCGCCGCGGTGATCGGATTGTGCAGATGAAGGATGTCGACCCGCTCGAGGCGCAGCCGCTGCAGACTGCCGTCGAGCGAGTTCGTGACGGCATCCGCGATGCGGCCGAACTCGCCTGGCTGCAGGCGGACCTTGGTGCCGACGACGACGCCGGCCGGCTTCAGCTTGTGGAGGACGCGGCCAAGGTTGGTTTCGGATTCACCGTCGCCGTACAGCACCGCGGTATCGAAGTAGTTCACGCCGGATGCGATCGCCCGCGCGATCGTGCGCTCCTGATCGGCGGCTGCGCCGCGCACCATCAAGCCGCCGACGGCGCCGCAGCCGAAGCCGAGCACAGAGAGCTGCATTCCCGTCCGACCAAAAGTCCGCAATTGCATCGTTGTCGCTCCGCTCGAATGCACGTCCGCAGTACTCTTCCCTCCTCCTACGCGCCGTTGCGCGTGGTGGGGCGGGGAGTAGAATTAGATCCAGCCGTTTTTCCGGAACCGCCAATACAGCCAGCCGCAGATGGCCAGGATAACGCCGAGTACGAGGGGATAGCCAAACTGCCACTTCAGCTCCGGCATGTGATCGAAATTCATGCCGTAGATGCCGGCGATTGCAGTCGGCACCGCAAGGATGGCCGCCCAGGCCGCCAGCCTGCGGGTGATTTCGGTCTGCTCGGCCTGGCCGGTCATCAGCCTCGCCTCGAAGGCGAAGGCCAGCACCTCGCGCATACCGTCGATGCCTTCGCGCAGTCGCTGCACGTGATCGGTGACGTCGCGAAACAGCGGCTGCATGGCGGGGTCGATCGGCGCCACCTCGGCATGCTCCAGCCGGCGGCAGACTTCGACCAGCGGTACCACGGCATTGCGCAGCCGCAGCAATTCGCGGCGCAGCAGGTGCAGCTGATGGACGTCGAGCTGACCGCTCGGCCTCGCAAACACGCCGTCCTCGATCTCCTCGACCTCGGCGCTGAGCGTTTCCAGCACCGGCTGGTAGTTGTCGACGATGAAATCGAGGATCGCATAAAGAATGTAGTCGGCGCCATTGGCCAGCGTAATGGGACACGACTCGCAACGGGCGCGCACCGTCGCATAGGAAATCGAGGCGCCGTGCCGCACCGAGACGACGTATCCCCTGCCGACGAACAGGTGGGTTTCGCCGAACGCGATGCGGCCCTCGATCCGTTGCGCGGTGCGGGCCACGATGAACAGGGCGTCGCCATATTGCTCGATCTTCGGATGCTGGTGCGCCTTGCCGGCATCCTCGATGGCGAGATCGTGCAGGCCGAGCTGCGCCTGCACGCGCGCCAGCAGTTCGGGGCTGGGCTCGAACAGGCCGATCCAGACCACATGGCCAGGCCGCCTCGCCCACTCGCCGGCTTCATCGACCGGAATCTCCTTGACCCGGCGGCCGTCGGCATAGACGCCCGAGTTCACGAGACCCGGCTCGCCGCCTTGCCGCGCGGGTGAGAGCGGAAGCGGATGGTTTTTGGCGTCCAAGGCGACCTCGCGGTTTAGGCTTGCGGGCAACAACATTCCGGGTGGACGGGCGTTCCGGTCCGGGACAGTGCAGGGAAATCGCCGGATGACGCAAGGGCTCCTACCCGCGCGATGGTGCTGGATCAATCCGTGCATCTCCGCAACGGAAGCCATGTTTCATCCTTCAGAGCGACGAAACAATTCCTCGTTCCATGAAGTCATTTTGTTGTCCTGACGAAGGCAGTCCGAAACCTGCTGCTTGTAACAACTGCCCGGCAAAAGAGGATCGGACCATGCGGGCATTCATCAATTTTCTTTATCGCGAATACAGCCGCGCCCGTTTGATGGAAATGCGCCGATATCATCTGGCCGGCTGACGGGGCTTGGGCAGCGAAATTGGGTCAACACGGTGATGTGAACCGTCACCAATCTGCCGCCAGGCTCATGCAACCTCCATATCAGCTACCCGAGTATCTGCATGGAGGTGTCCGATGCCCGCCACCAAGGACCTGATCGAGCGCGCACGCATGTTCGATGAACGCGCGGAACGCGCCACCGACGCGATTTCACGACGGCATTACCGCGAAATGGCAGCGCATTATCGCGCGCTTTCGGTCGAACACCGGGAAGCCGTCCCCTTGTCCGAACACGAACCCGTGCACTGATCCGATCAGAAAAGCGTGAGCCGGCTCACGCTGGTGCAGCGGACCATGAACCCGGGACGAAGGCGGCGCCACAGAGCCGTAGAAGCGTTCGACAGGAGGCTATGATGTTTGCAATTTCCGACAGTGTTGCCTGGCGTGCCGGTCTGTTCGATCTGAAGCGGTCAAGCGCCGCGCGGCGGCGGCTTCGGGTACTGGTCAGCGGGCAGAAGTTCATCGCCTGCTTCGACCATCGCGCCAGATCGCGGCTTCATTCATTCCCGGTCCCCGTCTGATCGAGCGGCCGGTCCTCACTCGAAGCCCGGGCGCGGTACCAGGTTCATCAGCATGTTGGCATAGCCGCCATCCACCGTGATCTCGTCGCCATTGACATAGGACGAGCGGTCGCTGGCGAGATACAGGATGGCGTCGGCGATGTCCTGGGGCATGCCGACCCGCCGCAGCGGCACCACCGCGCTGCGGCGTTCGGTGACGCCGGGCGTGTCGTAGAACGACTGGCTCATCGGCGTGATTACCATTCCGGGGCTGACGACATTGCTGCGGATGCCCTGCGGTCCCCATTCGCTGGCGAGCTGGCGCGACAGCATGATCACGCCGGCCTTGCTGACGCTGTAGGCGCCGCTCTGGCCCTGCGCGTGGCTGCCCGAGATCGAGGAGACGTGAACGATGCTGCCGCGCCCGCGGCCGCGCATCTGCCGGCCGAAGGCCTGGGAGCAGAGGAAGTAGCCGGTCAGATTGACCGACAGCACCGCGTTCCACTCGGCCAGCGACAGGTTTTCCAGCCCGCCCGGCCGCAACACCGCCGCGGTGTTGACCAGGACGTCGCAGGGTCCCAGCGCCTTTTCGATGGTTTCGGCGGCGGCGGCGATGCTGTCGGCGCTCGAGGTGTCGCAGCGCGTCACGACGGGATCGCCGGATATTTTGAGCAGCTCCGTCCGCGTCACGTCGAGACCGCGCTCGTCGAGATCGATCGCGGCGACACGCGCGCCGGCCCGCGCCAGACCAAGCGCGACAGCGCGCCCGATGCCGCCCCCGCCCCCCGTCACCACGCAGACGCGGCCGGACAGGCCAAGCCAGTCGGAGGGGATTTGTTCGGTCATGGGGGAATGCTCCGGTGCAGCGGTACGGCAGCATGACGGGAATCCGCAGGGTAGCAAAGGCACCCTCGCGCCGTGCCCACCATTTCCTTGTATGCAGCGCATCACTACGTGCTGCGCTGCGTCCGGGGAACGCAGGCGTGCACTACCCCTTGGCTACCCGCTGGCCGCGTCTTCGCTCGACCGTGATCTCCGCGAGGATCGACATCGCGATTTCCTCCGGCGTGATGGCGCCGAGGTCGAGGCCGGCGGGCGCCTTGATGCGATCGAACGCGGCGGCGTCGACACCCTCCCCGATCAGTTTTTCGCGCAGTGCCGCCATCTTTCGGCGGCTGCCGACGAAGGCATGATAGGCGGCCTCGGTGCTCACCGCTGCGCGCAGCGCGGCTTCATCACCCTTGCCCTGGGTCGAGACCACGACAAAGCGCCTGGCCTCGCTGAGCGTACCCAGCGCATAGCCGTCGATCAGCATGTCGGCATCGGGCGGTTCGGGCCGGTCGGCGGCCGGCGCCGCCACGGTGACATGATAGCCGAGCGTCCGCGCCTGCGCCGCCAGCGACAGCGCCACCGGGCTGGCGCCGAGGATGACCAATGAAGGATGCGGCAAAACCGGTTCGACGAAGATATCCATGGTGCCCTTGCTCGGGCACATGTTTTGCGCGAAACGCACGCCGTCACGGTTCTCCCCAGGCTTGACGCCGAGTTCGGCCAGCAGGTTTTCCGGCTGAACCGAGACCATGCGCGGTTCGCCATCTGCTAGCGCCTCCCGCGCCGCCTTCAGCACCGCGCCACGGGCGCAGCCGCCGCCGATCCAGCCTGCGACGATGCTGCCGTCCGGGCGAATGATCGCCTTGGCGCCGGCCTTCGCGGCGGTCACCGACACGGTGCGGACCACGGTGGCCAGCACGAACGCCTGCTCGGCGGCCTTCATCTGCGCCACCAGATCCATCACTTCGACATGCGCCGTCATGGGCGGCCCTCCCCTCACAGCTTCGCCAGATAGGGTTCGAGCGCAGCCAGGCTTTGCAGCGTGTTGGCCGGCGCGTAGAGATCGACATGCGGCAACGCCGCCTTGATGCCGGCGGCCTCGGGCGCGTAGCCCGGCCAGGCCAGCATCGGGTTCAGCCAGACGATGCGGCGGCAGCGCCGGGCCAGTGCCGCCATCTCGCGGCCGAGCAGGGCGGCGTCGCCGGTCTCGTAGCCGTCGGACACGATCATCACGCAGCTTCGCGAATGAATCACCCGCGCTGCATGCCAGCGGTTGAAGGTCTGCAGGCTTTCGCCGATCCGGGTGCCGCCGCCGGCGCCCTGCGCCATGATCGAGAGACGATCGAGCGCGCGCGCGGAATCCTTTTCCTTCATGGCGTCGGAGACGTAAGCGAGCCGCGTGTGGAAAAGAAAGGCTTCGGCCTCGCGGAATTCATCGAGCACGCCGTGGATGAATCGCAGGAACACGCCGGTATACATGCTCATCGAGCCGGAGGCGTCGAGCAGCACGACGAGCCGCAGCGGCTTTGGCTTGCGCTGCCTCCTGATCAGGCTGATCGGCACGCCGCCATGGCTGATATTGCGGTGGATGGTGCGGCGCAGATCGAGCCGGTAGCCGCGCCGCCGCGCCAGGTCGCGGCGGGTCAGCCGGGTGCGCATGGCTCTGGCGAGCCGTACCGCGAGCGCGTGGGCTTGCTCGACCTGCTCCGGGTCGGCCATCTTGCGGAAGTCGATCCCGGAAAGATTGTCGGCGCGCGAGGCGCCTTCCATGCGGCCTTCGCCGGCGCGGTTCTCCGGTGCCTCTTCGGTGGAAGGCACCTGGTCCGTCGCCGCCTCGCTTCCGGATGAATCAGACTTGTTGTCGCGCAGGCTCTTCAGCGACGGGCTGTTGGCCGCCTTCGCCGCGCCCATGGTGACCGATCGCGATCTCATCCGTTTGCCGAGCCAGAACGCATCGAACAGTCCGTCGAATTTGTCCCAGTCGGATTTGCGCGCCGAGAACAGATGCTTGAAGGCGGAACGCAGCAGTCCTGGCCGCTCGGCATAGCCCGCCGTCATCAGCGCCGCGGCGTCGCTTCCCTCATGCAGGCCGACGGCAAAGCCGTTGTCGCGCAGGGTTCTCAGAAACGCCGCGAGTTTGCCCGAGACCAGACGCGAGACTTCGTCGAGTTCGTCATATACAGGGCTGGCGCCGCAGCAGCTCATGCCACCTTCCCCAGCAGGCGTTCGGTCACCTCCCGGCTGACGCGCGACTTGTCCTCATGGGTTTTCAGCAGGCACATCAAAGTCTCGTGCACCACGTCAGGCGCCTCGTGCAGGTCGTTCACGCCGAGTCCGACCAGCGCCGCCGCCCAGTCCAGCGTCTCGGCGACACCCGGCACCTTGCGCAGCTCTTCCTTGCGGATGCCTTCGACCAGCCGGGCGATCTGCAGCGACAGCGAGGCGCCGGCGCCATCGATCCGCGCCATGATGATGCGCGCCTCGCGGTCGACGTCGGGATAATCGACGTAATGATAGAGGCAGCGGCGGCGCAGCGCGTCCGAGAGTTCGCGGGTGCCGTTCGAGGTCAGCACCACATGCGGGATGGTGACGGCCTTGATGGTGCCGAGTTCGGGGATCGAGACCTGAAAATCCGACAGCAGTTCGAGTAGGAACGCCTCGAACTCGTCGTCGGCACGGTCGATCTCGTCGATCAGCAGCACCGGGGCCCGTTCGCGGCGGATCGCCGCCAGCAGCGGTCGCTCCAGCAGGTATTTTTCCGAAAAGATCTGGTGCTCGATGGCGTCGGCGTCCTCGCCGCGATGCGCCTGGATCGACAGCAGCTGGCGCTGATAATTCCATTCGTACAGCGCGGCGGATTGATCGAGGCCTTCATAGCACTGCAGACGGATCAGCTCGGTGGCGTGCGCCGCCGCCAGCGCCTTGGCCACTTCGGTCTTGCCGACGCCCGCCTCGCCTTCCAGCAGCAACGGGCGCTTCAGGAGCTGCATCAGCGAAATTGCGGTCGCGAGTTCGGCGTCGGCGATATAGCCGGACGCCGCCAGCGCTTGCGCGATCTGTTCGCGGGTTTTCATGGGCAAGGCGTTTTTTTCGATTTGATCGAGTAATCGTCGGTCGGTATTCCGGAGCATCTTCTCCCCTCCCCCCGCGAAGCGGTGGGGAGGGGTCGGGGGTGGG
>NZ_JAUYQU010000165.1 GCF_030697065.1 Bradyrhizobium sp. | reverse complement strand
CCAGCACCGAGGTGTCAGGACCGCACGATTTCGCATCCGTTTCAGGCACCCTGGTCAGGGAGCACCATCCGCGTCCACCGCATCCCCGTCCCGCACTGGTGACCTTGCGCAACGCCCCTCGCAGTGGGACGGGATGGCCAGACATATAGCCTGATCATGACTTCTGGTAAACAGAATTATTTTTGCGCGAGCGGCTTGACTTTGGTTTCCGATAAACCGAACTGATTTGCCCGTCGGGTAGTGGCAATGCCGTCAGGAAGGCGCGCCGGCCACCGCCCTGCTCCTTGCCGGGATCGTCATCGCGGCGACGCCGAGAACGACACAGGCGAGGCCGATCCACGCCGTCGCCGTCAGGCTCTCGCCGAGAAACAGCACGCCGACCGCGACACCGATCGGCACCCGCAAGTATGCCTGCGCGGTGGTGCCGACCGAGCCCAGCGTCTGGACCAGCCGGAAATAAATCACGAAGGCCAGCGCGGTGGAAAACACCGCCAGCACCAGCAAGGCCAGCATCGAGCCGGCCGACGGCGCCAGCGTCCATGGCCGGTCCACCGCGAGGCTGAGCGGAATCAGGATTGCCGCGCCAGCCAACAGCGAGCCTGTGGCCGGCGCTATCGGATCGAGGCCCTTGAAGCTGCGGCCGAAGATCGCCGCGCCGGCATAGCAGATGGCGGCCAGCACGGCCACGATCTGCGCGACCAGTTGCTCGCCCAGCCCATTCAGCGCCTCCACCCCGACGATCAGGCAGATGCCGGCCATCCCGGCGCACACGCCGAACAATTTGCGCGGCGCCAGCGCCTCGTGGCGGGTGATGGCCAGCGTCAGGAAGAAAGTGAAGATCGGCGAGGTCGAGTTGAGAATGGTGGCGAGCCCGGCATCGAGCGAGCGCACGCTCCAGGCCAGCATGGTCCAGGGGACCACGCTGTTGAGGCAGGCCTGCCACAGGAAACGCCGCCAGGTCGCACCATCCATCGGCAGCACGATCCCGCGCCAGCGCATGATGACGAGCAGCAGCAAGCCCGCGATCAAGGTGCGCGCCGCGATCAGGGTGATCGGCGGAATCGTCGCCACGCCGACCTTGATGAAACTGTAGGACGCGCCCCACAGCGTCGCCAGCGTCAGCAACAGCGCCAGTTCGACGGCGATGCCGGGTGGGCGCGGATGGGGGTGCATGGGGTCCATTCTCGATTCCTGTCGAGATGGACCCTACAGGATTGTAGATCTTCGATACTTCGGTGCGTGACGAACTATGATAGACGTCTGCGCGCACTCAACGTCATTGCAAGCCACAACAAGACCGTCGTCGCCCGGCTTGACCGGGCGATCCAGTACGCCGCGGCATCCCGGATTTAGTGCTGGCGGCTCTGCAAAACTGGGTCGCCCGGTCAAGCCGGGC
>NZ_JAUYQU010000164.1 GCF_030697065.1 Bradyrhizobium sp. | reverse complement strand
CCAGCACCGAGGTGTCAGGACCGCACGATTTCGCATCCGTTTCAGGCACCCTGGTCAGGGAGCACCATCCGCGTCCACCGCATCCCCGTCCCGCACTGGTGACCTTGCGCAACGCCCCTCGCAGTGGGACGGGATGGCCAGTCATATAGCCTGGTTACCATTTCTGGTAAACAGAATTATTTTTGCGCGAGGGGCTTGACACGAATTCCGATAAACAGAACTGATTTGCCCGTCGGATCGGACGTGTTGAATCGGCTCGACAAATCGGTGCTGCGCACAAGGCCCATTCACGAAAAAAATCTTGCGCATGACACCCGTGGATGCCCGCGAAATCAACCCGGCGGACGAATCCTCAGCGCTGCGGCGCCGGTGCGATGACCGGTGGCACGGGTGGTGCGGCGACCGGCGCGGCGTTCTGGCACCGGCTGCGCTGCCAGGCGTCCTCGGCGAATTTGGACTGCCCGCGCACCGCGACATATTCGTTGCGGTAGGCGAGTTCGGCCACGACCGTGCCGGCGGCCCCGGTTTCGGCCTTTGCCATCAGGGCCTGCACCTCCGCGGTGCGGGTCGCAAGCCGCTTGCGCTCGGTCTCGAGTTGCTGGCAGTCGTAGAGCTCGTATTTGGCGGGATCGGCGAACGCCGTGCTCATGCCGTCGCTCATGCCGGCGCAGCCGCCGAGCCCCGCGGCCACGAGCAGCGCCGCCGCGGCGGCGAACGGCATTGGCAGGCGGTGGCGCGTGGAAACGGTCATGCGGCCTTCGTAGACGGACAATCTTGAGAATGCCTAAAGCAGGCGGGGATGTCGGGATTGAGGCCTGGCCATCGGCTTCGCCGTGGCCCGCGCTGGCCCGAGCAGGGCCTGTCGCCCGCCTTGCAGCCTACCCCATTTCCTTCCCCCGAGGAAACGCGCTAAGTACCTGATCTCGTAACCAAAGCGGACGTGGCGGAATTGGTAGACGCAAGGGACTTAATATCCCTCGATGGCAACGTCGTGTGGGTTCGACTCCCACCGCCCGCACCAGCTGCGACAGCAAGACAGCGCGCGAAGTTGCCTCGGTCTTGCCCTTTTGCTTCGGTCCGTTTTGGCTTTGATGGTCGTAGGCTTCCGCGGAACCTCGCCGCCTCGAAAATGTTGTCCCGCAGCAATCGGAGCGAGACGGCATGCCCAGCGAGACTCACCGCAAACGATCGGCCGATTTACGGCTCAAGCCAGCGGATGGTACGCCTTCACCGGCATCGCCATCCACGCGGACAGGTCCGCCGATCCTTAACGATGGGCTGGAACCGCTTCGCAGCAGCCATTGCTGAGCGCAAAATAGTCCGTGAGAAGAATTGCCCGGCGCAAAGGCGGGCATGACGCACATTCGGCCCTGGCAACTGTGCGAGCAGATCAAGTTCGCAGCGTCTGAAAACCGGACACGTACAGGATGCGAGCGACGTTCAATGCGGCAAGGCGGCTTCCGGTGCCTTGTCGACAAAAAACTCCCGGTTACGCCCCGGAGCCGCATCGAACAGCGCCCGGGTGTATTCGTGCCGGGGCGCCGCAAAGACCTCGCTGGTCGTGCCCTGTTCGACGATCACTCCGCGCTGCATCACCGCGATACGGTCGCAGACCTGTGCTGCTACCCGCAAATCGTGCGTGATGAAGAGCACCGCGAGGTCGAACTTGCGGCGCACCTCGTCCAGCAGCTTCAGCACCTGGTCCTGCACCGAGACATCCAGCGCCGAGACCGGCTCGTCGCCGATCAGGAGTTCCGGCTCCATGGCCAGCGCACGGGCGATGCAGATGCGCTGGCGCTGTCCGCCGGAAAACTGGTGCGGGTAGCGGTCGATCGCGTCCGGCGACAGGTGCACCACCGCCATCAGGTCCCGGGCACGCTGTAGGGCTTCCTTGCGCGGAAGCCCGAAATTCATCGGTCCCTCGATGATGGCTTCGCCGACCGTACGGCGCGGATTGAGTGAACGGTACGGGTCCTGAAAAATGAACTGTACCCGCCGCCGCATCGGGCGGAATTTCGCTTCCTTCATCGAGGCGATGTCGACGTCGTCGATCCGGATCGCGCCGCTGGTCGCCTCCACCAGCCGCGCGACGCAGCGCGCCACGGTCGACTTTCCGGAACCGGATTCGCCAACGATGCCGAGCGTTTCGCCGCGCCGCACCGTCAGCGAAACGTCGCTGACCGCGTGGACGATCCGCGCCTTGGGCTGGAAAAGCGAGCGCTTGCCATAGGTCTTGAACAGTTTGTCAGTTTGCAGCACAATCGGCCCGCTCACCGGCGAGCGCCTCGGCGGCGTCATGCTCGGCACCGCGGCCAGCAGCATCCTGGTGTAGTCCTCGCGCGGATTGCGCAGCACTTCCTCGCAAGGACCCTGCTCCACGATACGGCCCATCTGCATCACCACGACACGATCGGCTATCTCGGAGACGACGCCAAAATCATGGGTGATGAACAGCACGCCGGTCTTCTTCCGGCCCTGCATTTCCTTCACGAGTTTCAGGATCTGTGCCTGCGTCGTGACATCGAGCGCCGTGGTCGGTTCATCCGCGATCAGCAAGGCGGGATCGAGCACCAGGGCCGCCGCGATCATGATGCGCTGGCGCTGGCCGCCGGAGAGCTGATGCGGATAGGCGTCGATCATCTGCTCGGGATCCGGCAGATGCACGGCACGCATCATCTCCAGCACGCGCTCCCGCCGCGCGGCCGGGTCGAGGTCGGTGTGAACCTCCAGCACCTCGCCGATCTGGTCGCCGACCCGTTCGACCGGATTGAGCGCGGTCATCGGCTCCTGGAATACCATGGCCATGCGTGTGCCGCGCAGCGCGCGCAGATCGGCGTCCGATTTGGCGGTCAGCTCCTCGCCCTGCAGCCGCATCGAACCGGTCTCGACCTCCATCGCGTTCTTCGGCAGGAGGCCCATCACCGCCTGCGCGGTGACGGATTTTCCGGAGCCGGATTCGCCGACGACGCAGACGATCTCGTTGGCGCCGACCGTGAGGTTGATGCCGCGCACGGCGTGAGGCCGGTCGCCGCTGCCCTTGATGGCGACGGCAAGATTGGCGATTTCGAGGACGGGTTCAGCCATGTCAGACCCGCTTCGCCATCTTGGGATCGAGCGTATCGCGCAACCCGTCGCCCAGCACGTTGACGGAGAGGATGGTCATCGCCAGGAACACGCCGGGATAGATGATGTTGTGCGGAAACAGGCTGAACACCTGCCTGCCCTCGGCCATGATGTTACCCCAGGTCGGTACCTCCGGCGGCACGCCGATGCCGAGGAACGACAGGATGGCCTCGATCAGAATGGCGGAAGCGCAGATGAAGGTGCCCTGCACGATAATGGGAGCGAAGGTGTTGGGCAGCACATGCCGCCACAGCAATTTCGGGGTCGATGTGCCGAGCGTCACCGCCGCCTCGACATAGGGCTCCTCGCGCACGCTGAGCACGATGGAGCGCACCAGCCGGACCACGCCGGGGATTTGCGGGACCGTGATGGCGATGATCACCGTCAGCACGCTGGAGCGGAACAGCGAAACCATGGCGATGGCCAACAGGATGGCCGGGATCGCCATCAAGCCGTCCATGATGCGCATGATGATGGCGTCGAAGATGCGGAAGAAACCCGCGAGAACCCCGATGAACAGGCCACAGGCCACGCTGATCAGCGCCACCGAGACGCCGACCAGCAGCGAGACGCGCGCGCCATAGACCACGCGGCTGTAGACGTCGCGCCCCAGTCCGTCGGTTCCGAACAGGGCGATCATCTTGATGCGCTCGCCGGTGTCGGTTCGCTGGAAAAATTCCGCGCCGGGCACCTTGTTGCGCGCAATCGGGTTGATCGCGGTGGGGTCGATGGTGCCGAGCCAGGGCGCCAGCAGTCCCATCAGCACCACGATGGCGATCACGGCGCCGCCGAACACGATGCCCGGATTGCGCACCAGATTGCGAGCCGCGTTCGGTTTGACCGGCGCCGCCGCAATCGGGGTATCGAGGATCACATCGGCCATCAGTAGCGGATCCTTGGATCGAGCAGCGTATAGAGCATGTCCACCGCCAAATTGATCATGACGTAGACGAACGAGAACAGCAGGATCACAGCCTGGATCGTCGGATAGTCGCGCGCCAGCACCGCATCGACGGTGAGCCGGCCGAGGCCCGGAATCGTGAAAACGCTTTCCGTGACGACGACGCCGCCGATCAGCAGCGCGATGCCGAGCCCGATGACGGTGACGATGGGAACCGCCGCATTA
Source organism: Bradyrhizobium sp. (assembly GCF_030697065.1). GTDB lineage: Bacteria > Pseudomonadota > Alphaproteobacteria > Rhizobiales > Xanthobacteraceae > Bradyrhizobium. The sequence goes on along the minus strand of NZ_JAUYQU010000164.1, from coordinate 7,463 downwards.
CGCAGCGCATGGCGGAACAGCACGGTGCGCTCGTTCTGCCCCTTCGCCCTGGCGGTGCGGATGTAGTCCTCGGACAGCACTTCGAGCACGCTGGTGCGGGTCATGCGCGCAATCAGGGCAATGTAAATCACCGACAGCGTCAGCGAGGGCAGAATCAGCCTTTGCACCCAGCCGCCGACACCCTCCGAAATCCGCTGATAGCCCTGCACCGGCAGCCAGTTCAGCCATACCGCGAAAAGATAGATCAGGAGGTAGCCGACGACGAAGACCGGCACCGAAAAGCCGAGCACCGAAAAACCCATCACGATGCGATCGATCCAGGAGCCGTGGCGATGGGCCGCCAGCACGCCGAGCGGAACCGCCACCAGCACTGCAATCAGGATCGTGAACAGGGCCAGCGACAGAGTCGGCTCGATGCGTTCGCCGATCAGCGAGGCCACGGTCTTCTTGAAAAAGAAGCTCTCGCCGAAATCGCCTGTCAGTACGTTGCCGGACCAGATGAAGAACTGTTCGATCATGGGCCGGTTGAGGCCGAGCTGGCTGCGGATCTGCGCCACCTGTTCAGTGGTGGCATTGTCGCCGGCGATGATCGCCGCCGGATCCGAGGGGGTCAGTCGCAGCATCAGGAAGATGAAGACCGCAACCACCAGCATCACGGGGATCGTGCCGAGCAGTCGCCGGAACAGGTAGCCATACATCGACATGAAAGCGGATCCTCGAGACCAGACGGGCGGCGGACAACCGCCGCCCGCAATCGTCACATCACTTGGTGATTTCGACGTTCCAGAGCACCGGCACCGGAGAGGTCAGGTACCCCTTGACGTTCTTGCGCATCGCAACCGGCGCCACCCACTCACCGACCGGAATCTCCGGGGTGTACTCGATGACGCGCAGTTGCACCTCTTCCGCGATCGCCTTCTGCTTGGCAGGGTCGGTCTCGCTGGCGAAGTCGGAGCGAAGCTTCTCGAGCTTCTCGTCGCAGGGCCAGCCGAACGATGCCTTGTCGCATCCGGCGTTCACATAGGCGGTCGAGATCGGGTTCATCACGTCGGCGGCGACCCAGGACGTGAGGAAGGCATTCCAGCCTCCTGCGCTGGGCGGATCCTTCTTGGCCCGACGGGCCACCAGGGTCTGCCAGTCCATCGACTGCATGTCGACCTTGAAGCCGGCCTTCTCCATCAGCGATTTCGCCACCGGCGCCAGATTGGTCAGAACCTTGAGGTCGGTGGAGTGCATCAGCAACACCGGCGTGCCGTCGTAGCCCGCCTCCTTCAGTAGCTCCTGCGCCTTCTTGGCGTTGGAAGTGAGAAGGCCGTCCATGCCCTTGGTGCTGGCCAGCGGCGTGTCGCAGATGAACAGCGCCTTGCACGGCTTGATGTAGTTCTCGTCACCGATGGTCGCCATCAGGAAATCTTCCTGGTTGAAGGCATACCACAACGCATGTCGGATTTTCGGATTGTCGAACGGCTTGTGCAGCGTGTTCGGCCGGAACACGTACTGGTTCTTCGCCAGCGGCGAGACGAAAACGGTGACGTTCGGGTCGTTCTTCAGGGTGGGAAGCAGGTCGTGGCTGGGCGCCTCGATGAAATCGATCTCGCCCTTCTGGAGCGCGTTGATCGCCTGCTGCGCGTCGGAAATGGCGCGCCATTCGACGCGGTCCACCTTGGCAATCTTGCCGCCGGTGAGGCCCGAGGCAGGCTCGGAGCGCGGCTTGTACTTGTCGAACTTGACGTAGACGGTCTTGTCGCCCGGCTTCCATTCATCCTTGACGAAGACGAAGGGGCCCGATCCCGTAAAATCCTCGATCTGCTTGTTGGGGTCGGTGTCGGCGACCCGCTTGGGCATCATGAACGGCACGTTGGACGAGGGCTTTGACAGGCCGAGTTCGACGAGACCTGTCGGTTCCTTGAGCTTGATGGTGAAAGTCTTGGCATCGACCGCATCGATCGAGGCGACGTAGGTCATCATTTTCTGGCCGAGCGAGTCCTTGACTGCCCAGCGCTTGATCGAAGCGATGCAGTCTTCCGACGACACCGGCTTGCCGTCGTGCCACAACAGGCCCTCGCGAAGCGTGAAGGTGTAGGTTTTCTTGTCGGCCGACGTCTCGTACTTCTCGACCATCTGCGGCTTGATGGCGCCCTTCTCGTCCTGGGCGAGAAGCGTGTCATAGATCATGTAGCCGTGGTTGCGGACGATATAGGCCGTGGTCCAGATCGGATCGAGAATTTTCAGATCCGAATGCATGACGACGCGCAAGGTCGTCTGGGCCATGGCGGGCGGTGCCGCAACCGCAAGGCCGGCCGTAAAAGCGGCAGCAAGAATGGCGTTTCTGAGCATTTTCATTTTTTTCACCTCCATTGTCGTCTCAAAATCCCGAATTCGTCGCTCGAACCCTGGTCCGTTCGCCCGTCGAACCCGGGAGGTCGAAACCCCGGGGATCGACATCTTGCCCAATTTGGCCCGGAGGACCGATACCGGCCGATGATCGAGCAAGATTGACACAGTACCCCCACCCGGCCAAGCCGGCATCGTTTTGTCGTCACCCGGCGGGCTGCGGCAAAATCACCAAGCCAGTTTCGTGCCAGAAGCCAGCTTGGCCGGCGCCGCCGCTCCTTCCGCGGTCAGGAACCACGGCTTTGGCGTCGAAGGTTTCAGGGCCGAGGCCCGTCTTCCGGCGCATATTATTCTGCGGCGCATTATTGCTTTACAAGGTCCGCGTCGTTCATTCTCGTAAGGCACGACCGACGAGAGCATTCCATCGAGAACCAAGAGAGCATCCATGAACCCCGCCAACCTACCCTTCGATTCCGAGGCCATGCTGCAGGGACTGCGCGGCTGGGTGGAATGCGAAAGCCCGACCTGGGACACCCCCGCCGTCGAGCGCATGCTCGACCTCGCCGCCCGCGACATGGCGATCATGGGCGCGTCGATCGAACGCATCGCCGGCCGGCAGGGTTTTGCCGGCTGCGTCCGCGCCCGCTTTCCGCATCCGAAAGCCGGCGAACCCGGCATCCTGATCGCGGGGCATCTCGATACCGTGCACCCGATCGGCACGCTGGAAAAGCTGCCGTGGCGGCGCGAGGGCAACAAGTGTTTCGGGCCCGGCATCTTCGACATGAAGGGCGGCAATTACCTCAGCCTGGAAGCGATCCGGCAACTGGCCCGCGCTTCCATCGCGACGCCGCTGCCGATCACCGTGCTGTTCACGCCGGACGAGGAAGTCGGCACGCCCTCGACCCGCGACCTCATCGAGGCCGAGGCCGCGCGCAACAAATACGTGCTGGTGCCGGAACCCGGCCGCGCGGACAATGGCGTGGTCACCGGGCGATACGCCATCGCACGATTCAATCTGGAGGCCACCGGCAAGCCGAGCCACGCCGGCGCGACGCTGTCCTCGGGCCGCTCGGCGATCCGCGAAATGGCGCGCCAGATCCTCGCCATCGACGGCATGACCACGGCGGACTGCACCTTCTCGGTCGGCATCGTGCATGGCGGGCAATGGGTCAATTGCGTCGCCACCACCTGCACCGGCGAGGCGCTGAGCATGGCGAAACGCCAGGCCGATCTCGACCACGGCGTCGAACGGATGCTGGCGCTGTCCGGCACCGCCAATGACGTCACCTTCAAGGTCACGCGCGGCGTGACCCGGCCGGTATGGGAGCCCGACGCCGGCACCATGGCGCTGTATGAAAAGGCGCAGGGCCTTGCGAGGGCGATGGGCAAGGAACTGCCCCACGCCAGCGCCGGCGGCGGCTCCGACGGCAATTTTACCGGCGCGATGGGGATCCCGACACTCGACGGACTCGGCGTGCGCGGCGCGGATGCGCATACGCTGAACGAACATATCGAAGTCGACAGCCTGGTCGAGCGCGGCCGCCTGATGGCAGCGCTACTGGCGGTGCTGGAGTGAGGCTGGTCGGGACGTTACTGGAGTGGGATTTTGCGAATTTCCGGCCGGTGGCTGAAGGCGCGGTGGCGGGGGCTTAGTTCTCTCAACGTCATTCCGGGGCGATGCGAAGCATCGAGCCCGGAATCTCGAGATTCCGGGTCTGGTCCTTCGGACCATCCCGGAATGACGAAGTGATAGATCGCGTTTCATCGTCCGAAATGACGGATCGATTCCAGCGACTCCTCCCGCACGCCCATGCGGCATGCAAAACGGGATTGCTTCGTCGCTTGCGCTGGTCGCAATGACGAGTCTAACGTCGCGCCACACATCGGATCGAGACAGTATTGATGACCCGTATCGCCGTCGGCGCTTTCCTGCACGAGACCAACACCTTCGCACCGACCAAAGCGACCTATGACGACTTCGTCCATGGCGGCGGCTGGCCGGCCATGGCGCGTGGCGCCGGCGTGCTCAAGACCATGCGCAACATCAATGTCGGGCTCTCAGGGTTCATCGAGGCGGCGGAAGCCCATGGCTGGGAGCTGGTCCCGACCATCTCGGCCGCCGCCACCCCCTGCGCGCATGTGACCCGGGATGCCTATGAACGCATCGCCAGGGAGATGATCGACGGCATCGAGGCCGCCGGCCCGCTCGACGCGGTCTATCTCGACCTGCACGGCGCGATGGTGGCGGAGCATTTCGACGATGGCGAAGGCGAAATCCTGGCGCGTGTGCGCCAGGCGATCGGCAGGGATCTGCCGCTGGTGGTCAGCCTCGATCTGCACGCCAACGTCACGCCGGAAATGGTCGAGCATGCCGACGCGCTGATCGCCTACCGCACCTATCCCCATGTCGACATGGCCGATACCGGCCGCGCCGCCGCCGAACATCTGGCGCTGCTGCTGCAGTCGGGACAGAAATTCGCAAAGGCGTTCCGGCAATTGCCGTTCCTGATTCCGATCAGCTGGCAATGCACCAACGACCAGCCGACCATGGGCATCTACCAGAAGCTCGCGGCGCTGCAGGACGATGCGGTGCCGACGCTGTCCTTTGCGCCGGGATTTCCGGCGGCGGATTTCGCCCATTGCGGCCCGAGCGTGTTCGCCTATGGCCGGACGCAGCAAGACGCCGACGCCGCGGCCGATACCATTGCGCACGTCATCGTCGGCCACGAGAATGATTTCGACGGCCGCATCTACACGCCGGACGAAGGCGTGCTGCATGCGATGGAACTGGCGAGGACCGCGCGCAGGCCCGTCATCATCGCCGACACCCAGGACAATCCCGGCGCCGGCGGCGATTCCGACACCACCGGCATGTTGCGCGCGCTGGTCCGCAACAACGCCCAGCGCGCCGCCACCGGCGTGATCTACGACCCTGAATCGGCCAAAGCCGCCCATGCTGCCGGCGTCGGCGCGAGCGTCACGCTGGCGCTCGGCGGCAAGTCCGGCATAACAGGCGACGCGCCATACCGGGAGACTTTCGTGGTCGAACAATTGTCCGACGGCAAGTTCGTCGCGCCCGGTCCCTATTACGGCGGCCGCGACATGGACATGGGCCCGTCGGCGTGCCTGCGCATCGGCGGCGTCCGGGTCGTGGTCTCCTCGCACAAGGCGCAGCTCGCGGACCAGGCGATGTACCGCTATGTCGGGATCGAGCCGACCGAGCAGGCGATCCTGGTCAACAAGAGCTCGGTGCATTTTCGCGCCGATTTCGAGCCGATCGCCGAAACGCTCCTGATCTGCGCAGCACCGGGCGCGATGCCGGCCGACACCGCCACCCTGCCCTGGACGCGGTTGCGCGCCGGCATCCGCATCAAGCCGAACGGTCCCGCCTTCGTTCCCGCCAAATCACCCCCATCGTCTTCTGCAACCGGATAACAACCATGCCCACGATCGAACGCATTGAAGGCTTTGCCGACGAACTCACCGCGATCCGCCGGGATCTGCACGCGCATCCCGAGATCGGATTCGAGGAAGTCCGCACCTCCGGCATCGTCGCCGACAAGCTCACGCAATGGGGCATCGAGGTGCATCGCGGCCTCGGCGGCACCGGCGTGGTCGGCGTGCTCAAGGGCAGCAAGGGAACGAGCGGCAAGCGGATCGGGCTGCGCGCCGACATGGACGCGCTGCCGATGGAAGAGAACACCAATTTGCGCTGGCGCTCGACCATTCCCGGCCGCTTCCACGGCTGCGGCCATGACGGCCACACCACCATGCTGCTCGGCACCGCGCGCTACCTCGCCGAAACCCGGAATTTCGACGGCACCGTGCACTTCATCTTCCAGCCGGCCGAGGAAGGCCTCGGCGGCGCGCGCGCCATGATCAAGGACGGGCTGTTCGAAAAATTCCCCTGTGACGAGATTTACGGGCTGCACAATGCGCCCGACCTGAACCATGGCGAGATCGCGATCCTGCCGGGACCGGCGATGGCCGGCGCCGACTTCTTCGACATCGTCATAACGGGTTACGGCGCGCATGGCGCGATGCCCCAATTCTCCAAGGATCCCGTCATCGTCGCGATGACGCTCGGCCAGGCGCTGCAGACCATCGTCAGCCGCAACGTCGACCCGCACGAGCCCGCGGTGCTCTCGATCACCCAGATCCACACCGGCTCGGCGTACAATGTGATCCCCGGCGAAGCCAAGCTGTGCGGCACCGTCAGGGCCTTTTCCGACGACGTCCGCGTGCTGATCCGCGAGCGGATGCGCGCGCTCTGCGCCGGCATCGCCGCCTCCTTCCAGGTCGAGATCACAGTCGACATCCGCGACGGCTTCAGCGTGCTGATTAACGAAGAGGAGCAGTCCGCCGTGGTCGCCGAAGTGGCGCGCACCGTGGTCGACGCCGACAAGGTCATCACCCGCACGAAGCCCAAGATGGGCAGCGAGGATTTCGCCGACATGATGCAGGTGGTGCCGGGCGCGTATTTCTGGGTCGGCCATGAAGGCTCGGTGCCGGTGCACAATCCCGGCTACGTCCTCGACGACAAGATCCTGCCGATCGGCGCCAGCATGTTCGCGCGCATCATCGAAACCCGGCTTCCGGCTGCCGCCCATGCATAAACCGGCAGCCGAAGAACCGGTCACCTCGCTGCACGATCTCAGCGCGGTCGACCTGATCGAGGGTTTCAAGGCCGGCCAGTTCTCGCCGTCGGAAGTGCTGGAGGACGTGCTGGCGCATGTCGCGGCATGGGAGCCGCACATCAAGGCGCTGTACGCCTTCGATCCCGACGGCGCGCGTGCGGTCGCGAAGGCATCGACCGACCGTTGGCAGAAGGGCGAGCCGATGGGCGTGCTCGACGGCGTGCCGGTCACCATCAAGGACAATATCGGCGTCGCCGGCTGGCCGATGCGGCGCGGCTCGGCCATGGCGTCTGATGCAGCCTTTGCAGAGGATGCCCCGGCCGCGGCGCGGCTGCGCGAGGCCGGCACGGTCTTCCTCGGCAAGACGACGATGCCGGAATATGGCTGGAAGGGCGTAGGCGATTCGCCGCTGTCGGGCATCACCCGCAACCCCTGGGACCTCGCGACGGGCCCCGGCGGCTCCTCGGCCGGCGCGGCCTCCTGCGCGGCGCT
>NZ_JAUYQU010000145.1 GCF_030697065.1 Bradyrhizobium sp. | reverse complement strand
AAGGCCGGCCAGTTCTCGCCATCGGAAGTCCTGGAGGACGTGCTGACGCACGTCGCGGCGTGGGAGCCGCACATCAAGGCGCTCTACGCGTTCGATCCCGATGGCGCGCGGGCGGTTGCCAAGGCATCGACCGAACGCTGGCAGAAGGGCGAGCCGATGGGCGTGCTCGACGGCGTGCCTGTTACCATCAAGGACAATATCGCCACCAAGGGCGTGCCAATGCCGCTGGGCGCCGCGAGCATGCCGCTGGTCCCGGCGGAGCGGGATGCGCCGCCCGCGGCGCGGCTGCGCGAGGCCGGCGCGATCATCTTCTCCAAGACCACCATGCCGGATTACGGCATGCTGTCATCGGGCCTCTCCAGCTACCATCCCCTCACCCGCAATCCCTGGGACCTGACCAAGAATCCCGGCGGCTCCAGTTCCGGCGCCGGCGCCGCGGCGGCGGCGGGATACGGCCCGCTGCATCTCGGCACCGATATCGGCGGCTCGGTGCGGCTGCCGGCATGCTGGTGCGGCCTGGTCGCGCTGAAGCCGAGCCTCGGGCGAATTCCGGTCGATCCGCCCTATGTCGGCCGCGTCGCCGGACCGATGACGCGCATTGTCGATGACGCCGCGCTGATGATGAGCGTGCTGTCGCGTCCGGATCGCCGCGACGGCATGAGCCTGCCGCCCAACGACATCAACTGGAAGGCGCTGGAAAAGTCGCCGCGCAAACTGCGCATCGGGCTGATGCTCGATGCCGGTGCCGGCCAGGCGCTGGAGAAGGAGGTCCGCGAGGTCGCCGTCAAGGCTGCGAAGGCCTTCGAATCCGCCGGCGCCGTCGTCACCGAAGTCGATGGCGTGATGACACCCGGGATCCTCAACGGCCTCGACACCTTCTGGCGCGCCCGGATGTGGGACGATCTGTCGAAACTCACGCCGGCCGAGCGCGCCAGGGCGCTGCCCTATATCTGCCAATGGGCGGAGACCGGCGCGAAGCTGAGCGGCGTCGACGTCGTCAGGGGTTTCAATGCCACCATGGCGATCCGGGCAGCGGCCGCAAAGCTGTTCTGCGAGATCGACTATGTGATCTCCCCGGTCTCGCCGGTGGTGAATTTCGCCGCCGAACTCGCCTCCCCGCTCAACGATCCCGCCAAACCGTTCGAGCACATCGCCTTCACCGTGCCGTGGAACATGGCGGAGAACCCGGCGGCCTCGATCAATGGCGGTTTCGACAAAAAGGGATTCCCGATCGGGGTCCAGATCGTCGGCCGCCGCTTCGACGACATCGGCGTGCTCGGCATGGCCAAGGCGTTCGAGGGATTGCGGGGCGCGCAGAAACCGTGGCCGAAGCCGCCGAAGAAATAATCTCACTCCCCGTCATTCCGGGGCGTCGCGCAGCGACGAACCCGGAATCTCGATTGGTCATGCTCCGATCGAGATTCCGGGTCTGCGCCTGCGGCGCATCCCGGAATGACGACGCAACAATCAACAAACAAACCGAGAGGAAACACTTCATGGCCTACGAGACCATCAAATACGACATCGACGAGCAGATTCTCACCATCACGCTGAACCGGCCCGACAAGCTCAACGCCTTCAACGGCACCATGCAGGCGGAACTGATCGCCGCGTTCGATGCCGCCGACAAGGACGACAATGTCCGCGCCATCATCGTCACCGGTGCGGGGCGCGGGTTCTGCGCAGGCGCCGACCTCTCCTCCGGTGCCGATACCTTCGATCGCGACGCGCGGCGCGGGCCGGTCAGGCGATTGCCGGACGGCAAGGTCGATTACAGCGATCCCCAGGTGCGCGACGGCGGCGGCCAGGTCACCTTGCGGATCTTCAAATGCCTGAAACCGGTGATCGCCGCGATCAACGGCCCGGCGGTCGGCATCGGCGCCACCATGCTGCTGCCGATGGATATCCGCATCGCCTCGGACAACGCCCGGATCGGATTCGTGTTCTCGCAGCGCGGCATCGTGCCCGAGGCGGCGTCGAGCTGGTTCCTGCCGCGCCTCGTCGGCATCCAGCAGGCGCTGGAATGGTGTTTTTCCGGCCGCGTGTTCCCGGCGCAAGAAGCCCTGGCCGGCAGGCTGGTTTCGAAAGTCGTGGCACCGGACGACTTGCTGCCGACCGCCCGCGCCCTTGCAAAGGAATTCATGGCAAAGACCGCGCCGGTGTCGGTGGCGCTGATCCGCCAGATGATGTGGCGCATGCTCGGCGCCGACGATCCGATGGAAGCCCACAAGGTCGACAGCCGCGGCATCTACGCCCGTGGCCGTTCCGAGGATGTGAAGGAAGGCGTGGTGTCGTTCCTGGAAAAGCGCCCGGCGCAGTTCAAGAACAAGGTGTCGACCGACATGCCCGACTATTTCCCGTGGTGGGACGAGCGGGAATATAAATAGAAATCCGTAGGCTGGGCAAAGGCGCTCTTGCGCCGTGCCCACCATGACGCGGCAAGAAAGAAGATGGTGGGCACGGCGCAAGGACACCTTTTCTCAGCCTACGACACTTCGAAGCGGCCAACCCGGAAGTGACTCCACAACGTCATTCCGGGGCGTCGCGAAAGCGACGAACCCGGAATCTCGAGATTCCGGGTTCGATGCTGCGCATCGCCCCGGAATGACGGGGCTTTACCGCATCATCAGCGCCACGCGTCCGATCGCCTTGCGGTCGACCAGCAATCGCATCGCCTGCGCATAGTTTTCCAGCGGCAGACGGTGCGAGACGTTGGGGCGGATTTTTCCGGCTTCCGCCCATTCCAGCAGCGCCTTCAGGCGCACTTCGCCGAGCGCGGGATTTCGCCGGACCGCTTCGCCGGCGCGCACGCCGAGCACGCTGGCGCCCTTGATCAGCAGCAGGTTGGTGCGGGCAAGCCCGATGCCGCCGGTAAAGCCGATCACCAGCAGCCGCGCGCCCCAGGCGATGCAGCGCACGCTGTTCTCGAACGTCTCGCCGCCGACGGGATCGAACACCACGTCGGCGCCGCGGCCGTCGGTGATGCGCTTGACGGCGTCGCGAAACGGCTCGCGGCCATAAAGCACCAGATGATCGGCGCCCCTCGCCTGCGCCACCGCCAATTTTTCTTCCGACGACGCCGCCGCGATCACGGTGGCGCCCAGCATCTTGCCCATCTCGACCGCGGCCAGGCCGACGCCGCCGCCGGCGCCGTGCACCAGCAGCACGTCGCCGGGCTTAACCTGGCCGCGATCGACCAGCGCGTGATAGGCGGTGCCGTGGCCGGCCAGAAACGTCGCCCCCTCGGCATAGTCGAAGGTCGATGGCAGCGGCGTCAATTGCGACGGCGTGACGACCGCTTCGTCGGCATAGCCGCCGTGCCGCATCTTGACGATGACGCGGTCACCGACCGCGACGCCATCGGCGCCATTGACCTCGACCACGTCGCCGGCGGCTTCCATGCCGGGCGTGAACGGCAGCGGCGGCTTGAGCTGGTACTCGCCGGCCGCCATCAGCACGTCGGGAAAGTTGATGCCGGCGGCGTGGATGGCGACGCGGACCTCGCCCGGCGCGAGCGGCACCGAGGCAAAGCTTTCCAGCTGCAGACCCTCGGGAGGCCCAAGCTCGCGGCAGACCACCTTCCTCGGCATCAGGCCGCCCGCGCCTTCAGGCGCGCCACCGCCTCGCGGATCAGCGGCATGCGGTCGTTGCCGAAATACATGTCGGTCTTGTCGACGAAGATGGTCGGCGACCCGAAACCGCCGCGCGCCATCACCTCGTCGGTATTGGCCTTGAGCTGGTCCTTGATCGCCTGGTCGCCGATGCCGGCGAAGAATCGTTCGGGGTCGACGCCTACGCTCCTGCAGATCTCGCTCAGCACCTCGTCCTTCGAGATGTCCTTGTCGTCACCCCAATAGGCGGCGAATACCGCGCGCGCGAACGGCTCCATGTCCTTGCCCAGCCAGATGCAGCCGCGCATCGCCTTGACGCTGTTCACCGGAAACACCGTCGGCGGCATCTTGATCGCGAGCCCGGCGGAGCGCGCCCAGTCGGCGAGATCCTTCTTCTGGTAGCGCGCCTTCAGCGGCACCGGTGCCTCGCGCGAGGCGTAGACGCTGGGATTGACCGAATTGAAGATGCCGCCGACCAGGATCGGCCGCCACGAAATCTCGACGCCGAACTCTTCCGCCAGCGGCCGGATGTTGTGAAAGGCGAGATAGGTCCAGGGGCTGGAGCAGTCAAAGAAGAATTCGATCATGGTGTTTCCTCGGTATTGGCGCTTGTAAATAAACTCGACCCGTCATTCCGGGATGGTCCGAAGGACCAGACCCGGAATCTCGAGATTCCGGGTTCGCGCTTCGCGCGCCCCGGAATGACAGACATTAGTTCTTCCCCGCCAGCTCCTTCGCCTTCTGCCCGAACATGTACTTTCGCGCTTCCTCGTCGAACGGTTCCTTGACGAATTTGCCGATCGCCAGCCCCGCCTGTACCTGCGGCCGGGCGCGGACCATTGCGTACCAGCGCTTGATGTCGGGATAATCGTCGAGGGTAAAGCCCTGCGCCTTGTGGGTCATGGTCCAGGGGAAGCAGGCGATGTCGGCGATGGAATAGTCGTCGCCGGCGACATAAGCGCCGGTCCTGCCCAGTTGGGCATCGAGCACGCGGTAGAGCCGCGCCGCTTCGTCGCGGTAGCGCTCGATCGCATAGGGAATCTTTTCTGCGGCATAAAGGGCAAAGTGGCCGTGCTGGCCGAGCATCGGTCCGAGTCCGCTCATCTGCCACATCACCCACTGCACCACTTTGGACCGATCGCGCATGTCAGTGGGGAGAAAGCGGCCGGTCTTGTCGGCCAGGTAGATCAGGATCGCGCCGGTCTCGAACACCGAAAACGGCTCGCCGCCGTCCGCCGGCGCATGGTCGACGATGGCGGGAATCCGGTTGTTCGGGCTGATGGCCAGGAATTCCGGGCGGAACTGTTCGCCGGCGCGGATGTCGACGGGAATCACGGTGTAGGGAAGCCCAAGTTCCTCCAGCATGATCGAGATTTTCCAGCCGTTCGGCGTCGGCGCGTAGTGCAGGTCGATCATGGGTTCACCTTATGGGAGGTTGCCCGCATCCTAGCCCGCCGCGCCAGGCCCTTCCAGTCATCAAGGCGGTTGTGGGGCGACTGCCGAACATGGCACACAGGCGCAAACGATAACCCTCGGGGAGGCCCACCATGCTGTTTCCAACCACGATCGCCGGCTCGCTGCCGAAGCCGGAATGGCTGGCCGAACCCAATACGCTGTGGGCGCCCTGGAAATCCAGCGGCGAGGAACTGGCGCGGGCCAAGCGCGACGCCACCCTGCTGGCGCTGAAGCTGCAGGAAGACGCCGGCATCGACATCGTCACCGAAGGCGAACAGGCGCGGCAGCATTTCGTGCATGGTTTCATGGAGAAGATCGAGGGCATCGATTTCGCCCACAAGGTCGAGATGGGAATCCGCAAGGACCGCTACAAGGCGATGGTGCCGCAGGTGGTGGCGCCATTGCGGCTGAAGGGCCGCGTCCATGCCGACGAGGCGCGCATCGCCCGCACCCACACGACGCGAAAACTGAAGTTCACCTTGCCCGGCCCGATGACCATCATCGATACCGTTGCCGACGGCTATTATGGCGACCGCGTCAAGATGGCATTCGCCTTTGCCGAGCTGCTGAACGAGGAAGCGAAGGCGTTGCAGGCCGACGGCGTCGACATGATCCAGTTCGACGAGCCCGCCTTCAACGTGTTCATGGACGAGGTTTCGGACTGGGGCATCAAGGCGCTGGAGCGCGCCGCCGAGGGTCTCACCTGCGGCACCGCCGTGCACATCTGCTACGGCTACGGCATCAAGGCCAACACCGACTGGAAAGAAACGCTGGGCAGCGAATGGCGGCAGTACGAGGATATTTTTCCGGCGATCGCCAAGAGCCCGATCCAGCAGGTCGCGATCGAATGCCGCAATTCGAAGGTGCCGCTGGACCTGCTGGCGCTGCTCACCGGCAAGATCGTGCAGGCCGGCGTGATCGACGTCGCCAGCGACACCGTCGAGACCGCGGAGGATGTGGTCAAGGTGATCGAGGCGGTTTCGAAATTCGTGCCGAAGAGCAACATCGTCGCCACGACCAATTGCGGCATGGCGCCGATGCGCCGCGACATCGCGGAAGCGAAACTGATGGCGCTGGGCGCGGGCGCCAAGCTGGCAAGGGAGAGATTGGGGTAATCGTCATTCCGGGGCGCGCCGCTGGGCGCGAGCCCGGAATCTCGAGATTCCGGGTTCGCTCGCTTGCGCGATCGCCCCGGAATGACTTCATCACGTTGTTGCAGCCCCTGCGCTCGGATGCAGCACCGGAACATATCCGGCCGTCATCGCGCGCAGCGTCGAGGGTGGCGTCAGCAGCCGCGCGCCTTCGAAGTCATGGTCGGCCTCGCGATAGCCGGCGTGCGACCACAGCTGCGCCCGCCCCTGCAGGATCAGATAGATCTGCGCGCCTTCCTGCAGCATTGCGCCGTCGGGAAGTTTGTCCGGCGGCATCGGCAGTTCATGCCGTCGCTTCGCGGCTCCATCGAGCCGCTCGCGGTGCAGTGTCGCGTCGACTTCGCGGGCGCTCGGCCTCACGACACCATTGCCCCGTTCCCACGCCTCGCGAAACCTGACGGCATCGTCGCGGCGGCAGTAGAAGCAGGGTCGATGCCCCGCGGCGAGCGCGGTGGCTTCATCCAGAAAGAACAGCTCGGTCCAGCTCCGGCCGCCCATCACCACGCGCCGGCGGCCCCGGAAATCGCAGACACAGGTCAGCCACGCCTGGCCGGCCCAGCGCCGCGTCAGCGTCCTGGTGGCGGGGTCGTGGATGATGCCGCGATTGCCGGTGAACATGCCGCGATGCGGGGTGGCGACGATATCGCCGGTGGGAGTGACGCGGTTTTGCAGGGGCATCGATTGCTCGATCGGTTAGTCACAACCACCATTGCGAGGAGCGCTTGCGACGAAGCAATCCAATCCTCGTCATTCCGGGATGGTGCGCAAGCACCAGACCGCAGGTGCGCACTTGCGCACCGGGGAATCTCGAGATTCCGGGTTCGCTGCTTCGCAGCGCCCCGGAATGACAGCCCGTTCTCACACCCCGCCGTCGCGGATCGGCGGCTGGAACGACAGCGCGGTATCCCAGGGAAAGTGGATCCAGGTGTCCTGCGATACTTCGGTGATAAAGGTGTCGACCAGCGGCCGTCCCTGCGGCTTGGCGTAGACCGCCGCGAAATGTGCGTCGGGCATCATCGCGCGCACCAGCCGCCCGGTCTTGCCGGTGTCGACGAGATCGTCGACGATCAGAAGTCCCTTGCCGGTGCCGCCGCCGAGTTTGGCCACTTCCGCCGAAACATCCTTGAGAACCTGCAGCTCGCCCTGTTTGGTGTGGTCGTAGCTGGCGATGCAGACGGTATCGATCACGCGAATGCCGAGCTCGCGGGCGACAATGGCGGCCGGCACCAGCCCGCCTCGGGTGATCGCGACCATGGCATGGAACGGCCCGACGGCGTTGAGCCGCCAGCTCAGTGCCCGGCAATCCCGGTGAAACTGGTCCCACGAGACCGGAAAGGCCTTGCCGGCCTTTTCCTGCGCGCTCAATTCCGGATGGTCCGCCATCATCACTCTCCGCTAGCGGGTGGTGATGTTCAGGCCCGCCAGCATCTCCTTGACCGCATTCATGGCGGCAGTGAGTTTTTCCGGATCGCGCGAGCGGACCACGAGGTTGGTGTTCGGCTTCTTGTCGTCGTCGACGAACGGGTAGCTGCCGATCATGGTGTCGGGATGGGCGTTGGCGATTTCGCGCAAGGGTCCGCCGACGTCGCCTTCCCGCGCATTGGCGCGAACCGATTCCGACAGCATCCGGACGCCGGATTTCAGCTTCGGCGCCACGATGTCCATCATCGCCTGCATGATGGTGGGCACCCCGGCCATCACCACGACATTGCCGATCTTGAAGCCGGGCGCCAGAATGGTCGCGCTCTGGATCAGCTCGGCGCCGTCGGGAATCCGCGCCATGCGCAGCCGCGCCTCGTTGAGGTCCTGCGCGCCCCAGCGCTCCCTGAACCGCGCCACCACTTCCGGGTGGTGGTCGATGCCGACACCGAATGCCTTGGCGATGGCATCGGCGGTGATGTCGTCATGGGTCGGCCCGATGCCGCCGGTGGTAAAGACGTAATCGTAACGATGCCGCAGCGCATCCAGCGCGACGACGATATCGGGCTCGTCGTCGGCGACGATGCGGACCTCCTTGAGGTCGATCCCGATATTGGTGAGGTATTCGGCGATAAAGCCGATGTTCTTGTCCTTGGTCCGGCCGGACAGGATCTCGTCCCCGATCACCAGAATGCCCGCGGTGACGATCTCGCTCATCATTCTTCCTCGCCCTTTATCGTGACTGTGCGCAAGCAACGCCTTGAAGTCACGGGGTTTTGCTGCCGAAATAAGCACCGGCCAGCCGTTTTTTGAGGCAGCCAATGGAACCCCTTGCTACCAAATGCCCTCGGTGAATGCATATCGCGCTGGCCCGGCCCTTGCTACCATCCCTTTCAGTCATGCACTGTCTCGCATGGTCTTGGAATGGCCAAGAAAAGCGTCGGAAAAAGCGTCGGGATATATGGCAGTTGCGTTCGATGAAATGAATGGGCCCGGCGGCGAGATCCGTCCGGCCTACCAGGAACTGTCCCGCTGGCTGAAGGAGACGCCGGCGGAGGCGCTGGAATATCGCCGCCAGGAGGCGGAGCTGCTGTTCCGCCGGATCGGCATCACCTTCGCCGTCTACGGCGACGCCGAAGCCCAGGAGCGCCTGATCCCGTTCGACGTGATCCCGCGAATCATCGCGGCGAAGGAATGGGCGATCCTCGAGAAGGGACTGAAGCAGCGCGTGCGCGCGCTCAACATGTTCCTGCGCGACATCTATCACGGCCGCGACATCCTGCGCGCCAACATCATTCCCGACGACCTGATCTTCCAGAATCCGGTGTTCCGGCCGGAAATGAACGGCCAGGACGTGCCGCACGACGTCTATGTCCACATCGCCGGCATCGACATCGTGCGCATCAATCCGGAAGAGTTCTACGTGCTGGAGGACAATGCGCGCACGCCCTCCGGCGTGTCCTACATGCTGGAAAACCGCGAAATCATGATGCGGCTGTTTCCCGACCTGTTCGCCCGCCACCGCGTCGCCCCGGTGGAAAAGTACCCGGACGAACTGCTGTCGGCGCTGCGCTCGGTGGCGCCATCAAGCGCCTCGTCGGAGCCGACGGTGGCGCTGATGACCCCCGGCGTCTACAATTCCGCCTATTACGAGCATTCGTTCCTGGCCGACAAGCTCGGCATCGAGCTGGTCGAGGGCCGCGACCTCATCGTCAAGAACGACGAGGTGTTCATGCGCACCACCGAGGGCCTGAAGCGGGTCGACGTGATCTACCGCCGGGTCGACGACGACTTCCTCGATCCCCTCACCTTCCGGCCGGATTCGGCGCTCGGCGTGCCCGGGCTGATGTCGGCCTATGCGGCCGGCAACGTCACGCTGGCCAACGCGGTCGGCACCGGCATCGCGGACGACAAGGCGGTCTATTCCTATATGCCGGAGGTGGTGAAATTCTATCTCGGGGAAGAGCCGATCCTGAAGAACGTGCCGACCTGGCGCTGCCGCGAGCCGAAGGATCTGGCCTATGTGCTCGACAACCTCGGCGAACTCGTGGTGAAGGAAGTGCACGGCTCCGGCGGCTACGGCATGCTGATCGGGCCCGCCGCCACCAAGGCGACGATCGAGGCGTTTCGCGACAAGCTCAAGCGCGAGCCCGAGGGGTTCATCGCCCAGCCGACGCTGGCGCTGTCGACCTGTCCGACCTGCGTCGAATCCGGCCTGGCGCCGCGCCACGTCGATCTCCGGCCTTTCGTTCTGACCGGCAGCAACCACGTCACCATCGTGCCGGGCGGCCTGACGCGGGTGGCGCTGAAGGAGGGATCGCTGGTGGTCAATTCCAGCCAGGGCGGCGGCACCAAGGATACCTGGATTCTGGACGAGTAAGATCTGGATTGGGACGAGTAGAGAGAGCAAGATTCCTGCATGCTGTCACGCACCGCCGAAAACCTGTACTGGCTCGCCCGTTACGTCGAGCGCGCCGAATATCTCGCGCGCACCATCGAGGCGACGCTGCGGGTCACCGCGCTGCCGAACACCTATATCGGCAAGACCAACGAATGGGATTCGGCGCTGCTGACCGCCGGCGTCAGCGCCAGTTTCTACGAAATCTACGAGGAAGCCGACGAACGCAACGTGGTCGAATACCTGTCGTTCTCGCCGGCCAATCCCTCCTCGATCAAGAACTGCATCGAGAACGCCCGGCTCAATTCGCGCTCGGTGCGCACCGCCCTGACCTCCGAGATGTGGGACAACATCAACTCGGCCTGGATCGACCTGCAGGAGGTCTGGGGCAAGGGCACCCGGACCCGCGAGGAACTGGCGAAATTCCTGCGCTTCGTGCAGGAAACCTCGCTGCGGTTCGACGGCTCGGCCTACCGCACCATGCTGCGCAACGACGCCTACTGGTTCTCGCGGCTCGGCCTGCATCTGGAGCGCGCCGACAACACCGCCCGCATCCTCGACGTCAAGTATCACGTCCTGCTGCCGGAGGAAGAGCATGTCGGCGGCCCGCTCGATTACTACCAGTGGACCTCGATCCTGCGCTCGGTCTCGGCGCTGACCGCCTATCACTGGGTCTACCGCGAGACCCTGAAGCCGTGGCTGATCGCGGACCTGCTGATCCTCAACGATTCGCTACCGCGCTCGCTGGCGAGCTGCTACGGCAATCTGGTGCGCAATCTCGACCAGATCGGCGTCGCCTATGGCCGCCAGGGCGCGGCCCAGCGCCATGCCCGTGGCGTCCGAAACCGGCTGGAACACAGCCACATGGACGACATATTCCAGCACGGCGTGCATGAATTCATCCAGGAGTTCATTCTGGACAACGGCCGGCTCGGCGAGATCATCACCAAGCAGTATTTGATCTGATCGAGTATCGTCATTCCGGGATGGCGCGCAAGCTCCAGACCTCAGGTGCGCAATTGCGCACCGGGAATCTCAAGATTCCGGGTTCGATGCTTCGCATCGCCCCGGAATGACAGGGAAGACACCATGCGCCTGCGAATTGCCCATACCACCAGCTATCGCTATGAGCCGCCGGCCACCGGCGTCATTCAGATTCTGCGCATGACGCCGGGCAGCCATGACGGCCAGTACGTCGCCGAATGGCAGATCGACGTCTCCACCGACTCGCGGCTCGACATGCACGAGGATGCGTTCGGCAACGTCACGCATGTCCTGACCTACGGGCCGATCGCCGACCTCACCATCACGGTCGAGGGCCTGATCGAGACCCACGACACCGGCGGCGTGCTGAAGGGCACCGACGAGCGCTTTCCGCCGAGCTTTTTTCTGCGCTCGACCGATCTGACCAAGGTCAATCCGGCGATGGCGAACTTCGCGAACGAGCTGCGATCGGAATCGGAGAGCGATGTGCTCGGCTTCCTGCATGCGCTGATGATGCAGATCAACGAACACATGACGTTCGACGAAGACCCCACCAACAGCGGCACCTCGGCTGTGGAAGCTTTCGCGCTGAAGCGCGGCGTATGCCAGGATTATGCGCATATCTTCATCGCCTGCGCGCGCACCGGCGGCGTGCCGGCGCGCTTCGTCGCAGGACACTTTCTGCGCTCCGACGGCATGGTCCAGCAGCAGGCCGGCCATGCCTGGGCGGAAGCCTTCGTGCCCGATCTCGGCTGGGTCGGATTCGATCCGGCCAACGCCATCTGCACCACCGACGCCCATGCCCGCGTCGCCATCGGCCTCGATTATCTCGGCGCCGCACCGGTGCGCGGCACCCGCTACGGCGGCGGCATGGAGACCCTGACCGTAGCTGTCAGGGTCGAACAGGTGGGTGGGCGACAGGGCCAGTCGCAGTCGCAGGGGTAGCAACCAAAGTGGCTGGCGTCGCATGAAGATAGCGGTCGGGATCATCGCAGCGGTGTTGCTGGCGGCCGCCGCCAGAGAAGCTAGCGCGGTGATTGCCCCGCTTGCGCTAGCCCTTTTCATCATCGCGAACGTCTGGCCGTTGCAGAGCCTGCTGCAGGCACGGATGCCGAAGCTGCTCGCACTGGCGATCACGCTGGTCGTCACGATCGCGGCCTGTCTCGCCTTCGCCTCGCTCGTAGCCTGGGGCTTTGGCCGGGTGGGGCAATCCCTGGTTACCGATGCCGCCCGCTATCAGGCGCTTTATGGCGCCATGGTAACATGGCTCGACGGTCATGGCGTCTCGGTCGCCGGCATGTGGGCCGAGCATTTCAACGTCGCGTGGCTGCTGCGCGCGACGCAACACGTCACCGGTCGCGTCAACACCACGCTCACGTTCTGGGTGATTGCACTGGTCTACGTTGTATTAGGACTTCTTGAAGTCGATGGTATCAGACAGAAGGTAGAAGCGCTCGACAACCGCGTTGCCGCGCGCGTTCTGCTGAATGGCAGCGCTGCGACCGCAGCCAAATTTCGCAAATACATGCTGGTGCGGACGCAGATGAGCGCGATAACAGGTCTGCTTGTCGGCATTTTCGCCTGGGTCACCGGGCTGCCGTTCGCGTTCGAATGGGGTGTGATCGCCTTCGCGCTCAACTATATCCCGTTCATCGGCCCCTTCATCGCGACGCTGTTTCCCACCTTGCTGGCGATGACACAGTTTGAAAGCTGGCAGGCGGTTGTCGGCGTCTTCGTTTGCCTCAACATCATCCAGTTCGTGGTCGGCAGCTATGTCGAGCCTCGCGTGGCTGGCACCATGCTGTCGATTTCACCCATGGTCGTGCTGTTCGCACTCTTCTTCTGGACCTTCCTGTGGGGTCTGTTCGGCACCTTCATCGGCGTACCCATCACGCTTGCGATCCTCACCTTCTGCGGCCAGCATCCGTCGAGCCGCTGGATTGCCGACCTGCTCGGCGGACCGAAGCAGCCGACGCCCGGCAAGCTCTAGCTTTCGACCTCGCCCGCAATCCCTGTCGGCTGGGTGAAAGGCTTCAGGACCGATCCGCTGCGTTCAGCGCGTCGCCCTCAGGGGTCGAACAGGCCGGTGGGCGGCAGGGCCAGTCGCAAAGCCAGTCCTGACGCCTTTCATTCCGCGGCGCGCAATTGCACGCCGGCTGATTTGCAGCTTTTCGTCGTGTGACATGATGTCGGTGTCATGGCGCCGGTCGAACGACCCCTGCACAGAACGAAGCTTGCCGCTTGACATCGGTCCGCACTCCCCGTGTGATGGGCGACTACAAAAACAATAAGCGCAATGCACAATTTTCCAGGGGAGGTTTCGATGCCGGTGCGTAAGGCTGCCCGCGTGATTGGTGGGCTTGTGGCCGCGATTGCGGCGCTGGGTATGGCGGCTTCCGCCCAGGCCCAGGAAAAGAAAATCAAGATCGGCGTGATCTACGACCTGACCGGCCCGCTCGCGGGTGGCGGCTCGGAGCTGCAATATACCGGCGCCAAGATCATGCTCGACTCCTACGCCAACAAGCTGGTCGAGGGCTACAAGGTCGAGGCGGTCTACGCCGACGCCCAGAGCAAGCCCGACGTCGCCATCAACGAGGCGATCCGGCTGATCGAGCAGGAAAAGGTCGACATGCTGCTCGGCTTCTTCTCGTCGGCGCAGTGCGTGCCGGTGGCCGCGCGCGTCGAGCAGCTCAAGAAATTCATGTGGATCACCACCTGCATTTCCTCCGCCGTGCTGGACGGCAAGAACTTCAAGTACATCTTCCGCCCGCAGGCGAGCGGCGACCAGTTCGGCCTGATCGCGATGGACTTCATCGCCAACAACGCCAAGGCCAAGTTCGGCAAGGAGCCGAAGGACCTGCGCGTCGCCATCATCCACGAGGACGGCGCCTATGGCGTCGACGTCGCCAAGGGCAATGTCGCCGGCGCCAAGAAGGCCGGCTTCGACGTGGTGATGAAGGAAGGCTACGCGGCGACCGCGCCCGATCTGTCGGCGCTTGTGACCAAACTGAAGCGCGCCCGGCCCGACGTGATCTTCCATACCGGCTACAACCCCGATATCACGCTGATGCTGCGCCAGGCGCGCGAACAGGGGCTGAAATTCGGCGCCCTGATCGGTCATGGCGCCGGCTACGGCGTGTACGAGAAGCTGAAGGAAGGGCTCGGCGGCGACGTCAACCACTTCTTCAACGTCGATCCGATCTCGATCTGGCTCGCCAACCAGAAGACCATGGATCCCAAGCTGCCGCCGGTCATCAAGGCGGTCGGCGAGGAGTTCGACAAGGCCAAGCCCGGCATCGCCATCCGCTCGGCGCATGTCGGCATGGCCGCCTCCAACACTTACGTCTTCCTGACCGAGGTGCTGCCGCGCGCCATCAAGAAGTATGGCGGCGTCGATCCGGAAGCGCTGCGCAAGGCGGCGCTGGAAGTCGACCTTCCCGAGGGCGGCACCATGCTCGGCTTCGGCGTCAAATTCCACGCCGACGGCCCGATGGCCGGCCAGAACGAGCGTTCGTTCCCGGTGGTGATCCAGTACATCGACGACAAGTCGTCGGTGGTGTGGCCGAAGAGCCAGGCGCAACGCGAGGCCATCCTGCCGCTGCCGGCAGGCTCGACCTACAGCAACAAGTAAACGTCGTCCCAAGAACAAGTCTCGAGAACAAGTCTTGAGACACGTCTCGATAAAACATAAGGGACCGTCGTGCTGGTCGTTGAGGGGTTGGTAAAGCGGTTTGGCGGCTTCACGGCCGTCAACCAGGTATCGTTTCGGGTCGAACAGGGCGAGATTCTCGGCCTGATCGGCCCGAACGGTTCGGGCAAGAGCACGATCTTCAACATGCTGTCCGGCACGTTCGCGCCGTCGGCGGGGTCGATCCAGTTCGACGGCAGCGAGATTTCGGGGCTCGCGCCGCATCGCATCATCAACCGCGGCATCGGCCGCACTTTCCAGATTCCCCGGCCGTTTCGCCGGCTGACGATATTCGAGAACGTGGCGCTGGCCGGCTATTTCGGTCAGGGCCGCCACAGCCGCGTCAAGGCGGAGGAAGCCGCCGAACGCGCGCTCGGCATGGTCGGCCTGACCACTGACCGCAGTGCTTTGGTCGACGGCCTCGGCGCCGCCGGCCTGAAGAAGCTGGAGCTGGCGAAAGCGCTGGCGACCGGGCCCAAATTGCTGCTGGCCGACGAAAGCCTGGGCGGACTCGACGAGAACGAGATGGACCAGGCCGCCGACATGCTGCGCAAGATCCGCGACGAGCTCGGCATCACCATCATCTGGGTCGAGCACATCATGGGCGTGCTGATGCGCGTGGTCGATCGCGTGATGGTGCTGGATCACGGCGAGAAGATTTCCGAGGGGCTGCCGAGCCAGGTGTCGAGCGATCCGCGGGTGGTCGAGGTCTATCTCGGCACCGACGCCGTTGCGACGCAAGCCGCAGCCGCCGAAGCGCGTCGGTAAGGGGAGCGCGCGGATGCTGGAACTGAAATCGATCGACGCGGGCTACGGCACCTTCCAGGCGCTGTTCGGCGTCAGTCTCGACGTCAAGGCGGGCGAAGCGGTCGGCGTGATCGGCCCCAACGGCGCCGGCAAGACCACCCTGATGCGGGTGATCTCCGGCCTGATCCGGCCGCGCGCAGGCTCCATTTCGATGGAAGGCACCGACATCCTGAAGACGCCGGAGCATCGCATCGTCAGCCTCGGCATCGCGCATGTGCCGGAGAACCGCCGGCTGTTCCCCCGTCTCACGGTGGAAGACAATCTCAAGATGGGTGCCTTCATGCCGGAGGCGCGGGCCCGCTTCGCCGAACGGCTGGAATTCGTGTTCGACCTGTTTCCTCGCATGAAGGAACGCCGCCACCAGATGGCCGGCACCATGTCGGGCGGCGAGCAGCAGATGTGCGCGATCGGCCGCGCGCTGATGTCCGACCCGAAATTGCTGCTGCTCGACGAGCCCTCGGCGGGCCTGGCGCCTGTCGTGGTGCAGCAGGTGTTCGAGCTGGTGAAGCGAATTCGTTCCGGCGGCCTTACCGTGCTGATCGTCGAACAGAACGTGCAGCAGGTCTTGAAGGTGGTGGACCGCGCCTATCTGCTGGAGGCGGGCTCGATCCGCGCCTCCGGCAGTTCGGAAGAGATGCTGGCGAACGACTCGATCCGGCAGGCCTATCTCGGCGTCTAGATTTTTGGAGTGGGGATACCAACGATGACGGACATCTTCGACATCTACCTGCTCGAAGCCATGGTGAACGGCATCCTGCTCGGCGGCGTACTGGCGCTGCTGGCATTGGGGCTGAACCTGATCTTCGGCGTCATCGACGTGACGTGGATCTGCTACGCCGAGCTGGTCATGATCGGCATGTACGGCATGTACTATCTGGTCCAGTATTTCGGACTGTCGTATTACCTCGCCGCGCCGATCACCATCGTGATGGTCGCAGCCCTCGGCGCGCTGCTGCACCTGCTGGTGATTGCGCCGCTGCTTTCGGCGCCGCCGATCAACCAGCTGCTCGCCACCGGCGGCGTGCTGTTCGTGCTGCAGAGCTTTGCCACCGTCGCCTTCGGCATCGACTTCCGCAACCTCGGCATCCGGCTGCCGGTGCTGAAATTCGCCGAGATGCATTTCAGCTATTCCCGCCTGCTGGCGTTCGCCGCGGCCCTGATCGGCATGACGCTGGTCTATTTCTTCATGAAGAAGACCTATGTCGGCACCGCGATCCGCGCCATCTCGCAGGATCGCCAGATCATGGCGCTGATGGGCGTCGACACCCGCCGGATCTATCTCATCACCTCCGCGCTGGGCGGCGCGCTCGCCGGCCTCGCCGCCTGCCTGCTGGTGCTGCAATACGACATCCATCCCTTTGTCGGGCTGTCGTTCGGTCCGATCACCTTCCTGATCGTGGTGCTGGGCGGGCTCGGCAACTTCGTTGGCGGCTTCGTGGCGGCGTTCGTGTTCGCCGAAATCATCTCGCTCGGCGGGCTGTTCTCCGATCTGGAATGGGGTTACGTGCTGGCCTTCGCCTTCTTCATCGTCATGATGTTCATCCGGCCCGCCGGGCTGCTGGCGAGGCGCTCGTGAACATACGTCAACTGTTGCCCTGGATCGCCGGCGCGGCGCTGATCACGCTGCCCTTCGTCTATCGCGATCCGTACCATCTGCACATCCTGATCCTGATCCTGATCTGGTCGTTCGCCTATACGTCGTGGTCGATGATGGGCCGCTTCGGCCTGGTGTCGCTGGGCCATGGCGGTTTCATGGGCGTCGGCGCCTATGTGACGGCGCTGCTGTGGAATCATCTCGGGGTCTCGCCGTGGATCGGCATCCCCATCGCGATGGTCGCCGCCGCGGTACTGGCCATGATCGTGGCCTATCCGTGTTTTCGTTTCCGCATCACCGGCCACTATTTCGTGCTCGTCACGCTGGCGCTGTCGGGAATCGTGCTGCAGGTGATCACCGCGACCCGCGACTACACCGGCGGGTCGCTCGGCTACACCCCCGACCGCACCAAGGGCAGCCAGCTCTGGGCGCTGCAATTCGACGACAAGGTCACCTGGTACCTGATCGCGCTCGGGGTCTGGGCCGCGGGCCTGGCGATCTGGAAATGGGTCGACCGCAGCATGGACCGCTATGCGCTGGAAGCGATCTCCGAGGACGAGGATGCCGCGGCGGCGGCCGGCGTCAACGTCACCTGGGAAAAGCTCAAGATCACCGTGATCTCGGCGCTGATGACCGCGCTCGCCGGCGCGCTCTACTGCCAGTACCAGATGTTCATCTCGCCGGACACGGTGAGCGGCATTGCGGTGTCGCTGCAGATGGTGTTCGCCGTCATCGTCGGCGGCCTCTACGTCTCGCTCGGACCGACGGTCGGCGCCATCATCACCATCCTGCTGGCGGAAACCCTGCGCATCGGCTTCGGCACCAAGGCGGTCGGCTGGGACAACCTCGTCTATGGCGTGCTGCTGGTGGTCTTCATCATCTTCCTGCCGAAGGGCATCCTGGGCAGCATCATCGACAGGGTGAAGGCGGCGCGGAGGGCGTAGTTACCCGTCGTCGCGACAGCGCCGCCTATCCCTCTCCGTCATGCCCGTAGGCGGGGCATCCAGTAAACGCAAGCCTGGCGTTTCGAACCGGGAGGCCGCGGCGTACTGGATCGTCCGCCTTCGCGGACGATGACGGTGGAAAAGCTCGGTGGCCTGGAATGACGGTCGAGGGCCGCCCATTCCTCTCCGTCATGCCCCGCGAAGGCGGGGCATCCAGTAAACGCAAGCTTGGCGTTTCGAACGAGAGGCCGCGGCGTACTGGATCGTCCGCCGGAGCCTGTTATCGGGCGGCCATTCGGCCGACCCGTTGGCGGACGATGCTTATGCCCCGACGAAAACCAGCAGCGTGCCGTTGGCTGCGGCCGGCCCAACACATACCGCATCGGCACTGCGGACAGCGGCAGCGCCAGCCGCCTTTTCCGCGACTGCAAGATCGGATGTCGCGATCACCAGGCCGGCGCCGCCGCGCTCGGGCAGCGCTTCCAGCGAGACCCCGGGATAGCGCCGCGACAACTGCTCCTTCGTCAGCATGACAAAATCGGCGCGATCCGAACCGGAGGGCACCGCGACCGCGCCATCCGCCTCGGCCCTGACCTCGCGGTCGATCATTCGTCCGAGATGCGCGGCATCCTTGGCGGGCTCGGTCGAGACGACGAGAACCTGCTTCAGCCGTCGGGCGCCGTTGGCGTGTTTCATCAGCTCGGGAATCCAGACGGTTTCCCGGGTCTTGTGCTGGCAGGCGAAGATGCGAACGCCTGCCGGCGCCTCCTCGATCGGCCACTGGAATATCCTGAACTTCGCCGCCGACAGCGTGCCGTCGGGCATCGTCACCGGGCGCTCGAAGTCGGTCGGCCCGAGCGCGGTATAGCCGCGCGCGGTGATTTCCTCGGCGCCGGCGGCTGAATCGACCGCCGTGAAGGCGATTCGCTCGACGCCCTCACCGCGTTTGGCGAGAAATGCCCGCGCCGGCGCATTATGCTCGGTCTCCACCAGCACGCCGAGCAGTTCGATGTAGTCGGGGTCGAGCATGATGGTGTAATTGCCCGATCCCATCTTGGCGCTGTGGGTGCCGCGCGGCGATATGGTGAAACCGAGCCGCTTCCAGTTCGCGGCGGCGGCGTCGAGATCCCTGACCATGACCACGGCATGATCGATTCCGATGACATTCTTGAGCGGCACTCTGCTGTTTCCCCGGCATGAATTGGGCTCTAAGCTAACCAGATCGATCCGGCGGCTGCAAGGCAACGAAGTCCGCAACCAAGACCGCAACGAGGCCGCGCCGGCGGCAAGGAGAAGCATGACGATGGAAAGCGCAAAGGTCCGCTGGCCCGACTCGCTGTGGGCGGCGGCAACGCCTTCAGGTCCGGAATTGCCGGAACTCTCGGGAACCGCTTCAGCCGACGTCATTGTGATCGGCGGCGGTTTTACGGGTCTGTCGACAGCGCTGCATCTGCGCGAGGCCGGCGTCGACGTCGCCGTCGTCGAGGCCATGGAGCCGGGCTGGGGCGCCTCGGGGCGCAACAACGGACAGGTGATTCCGACCCTGTCGCGGCCCGATCCCGAGGACATCATCGCAAAGCACGGCGCGGTGGGAGAACGTTTTGTCGCCCTGCTGCGCGACAGCGCTTCCACGTTGTTCGATGTGGTCAGGCGCTACCAGATCCAGGCCGAGCAGGAGCAGGCCGGCTGGGTACAGCCTGTGCATTCGCCGGGGCGTATCAAGATCGCCGAACGGCGGGTGCGGCAATGGTCGAAATTCGGCGCCGATGTCGAGATGCTGTCGCGCGATCAGACCCGCGCGATGCTCGGCTCGGAGGCCTGGTTCGGCGGCTTCTGGAACAAGACCGGCGGCCATATCAACCCGCTGGCGCTGGCGCGCGGCCTCGCCCGCGTCGTGCTGGAGCAAGGCGGCCGGATTTACGCGCGCTCGCCCGCGATGTCCTTCGAGCGGCGGGGCGACCGCTGGGTGGTCAGGACCGAAAAGGGCGAGATCAGCGGCCGCGCCCTGATCGTGGCGACCAACGCCTATACCGGCGAATTCTCCAAAACCCTGTTGCCCGATATCGCCCACGAAGTAATGCCGGTATTGTCCTGGCAGATGGCGACCCAGCCGCTGTCCGAGGCGGCCCGCAAGACCAT
The DNA here is from genome assembly GCF_030697065.1 of Bradyrhizobium sp. Classification (GTDB taxonomy): domain Bacteria; phylum Pseudomonadota; class Alphaproteobacteria; order Rhizobiales; family Xanthobacteraceae; genus Bradyrhizobium. The sequence continues at coordinate 7,807 of NZ_JAUYQU010000145.1, read as the reverse complement.
CATCCCCGGCCGGCAGGCGATGTCGGATACCCATGGCGAACTCTATTTTGCGCGCTACGACGCCCGCAACCGGCTGGTGACCGGCGGCGCCGTGATCGGCCCCGGCAACAAGGTGGAACGGATCAAGCAGCGCGTCGGCGAGCGCCTGCAGCGGTTATGGCCGCAGATCGGGCCGGTCGCATTCGATTATGTCTGGAACGGCTATGTCGGCATGACCACGGACTTCCTGCCGCGCATTCATCGGCTCGGTCCCGCCGCCTATGGCTGGACCGGCTGCAACGGCCGCGCCGTCGCGCTGTCGATCGCGCTCGGCGACGAACTCTCCAAGGCTGTGCGCGGCACCGCCGAGGCCGATCTGGCGCTGCCTTTCACCGAGCCGGTCCCGATTCCCGCGCATGGCCTGCTGCGCAAGCTGGCGCCCATGATGCTGATGGTCTACCGGCGGCGCGACGCGCGCGAAATCGCCTGAGGCGGCGCCGTCAGGTGAACACCGACGTCTCGTGCTTCCTGGCGAATTCGCCGCCGGGAATCGAATCCAGCAGCGCCCGCGTGTAGGGATGCTGCGGATTGCCGAACACGTCGCCGGCCAGCCCGTGCTCCACCACCTCGCCATCCTTCATGACCGCCACGAGATCGCAAATCTGCGCGGCGACCCGCAAATCATGGGTGATGAACACTATGGAGAGGCCCAGCCGCTCGCGCAATCCCGCGAGCAGCTTCAGGACCTGCGCCTGTACGGAGACGTCGAGCGCCGAGACCGCCTCGTCCGCGACCAGGACTTCCGGCCGCAGCGCCAGCGCACGCGCGAGCCCGATGCGCTGGCGCTGGCCGCCGGAGAATTCGTGCGGAAAGCGGTCGCTGGCCGATGGATCGAGCCCGACCAGCGCGAACAAATCCTTGGCGTCGGCGATGGCCTGCGCGCGCGGGGTGCCGTGCACGATCGGCCCCTGGGCGACCAGTTCCGCGGCCTTGCGGCGGGGGTTGAGCGATGAAAACGGATCCTGGAACACCATCTGGATATGACGGGTCTCGCGGCGAACCTGTTCGCGCGTCAGTTTTGCCCAGTCCTTGCCTTCGAGCACGATGGCGCCCGCATCGGGATCGATCAGCCGGACGATGCAGCGGGCCAGCGTCGATTTGCCGGATCCGGACTCACCGACAATCCCGAGCGTCGCGCCGCGCGGCAGTTTCAGCGAAACGTTCTTCACCGCATGCGTCACCCGCGCGCCGCGCCCGAGAAATCCGCCGGTGCGGAATGTCTTGGACACGCTGTCGATGGTCAGGATCATCTGGTCCGACAGCGTTCGCGGCGGCGGCGCCGTCAGCGGCGGCACCGCCGCGATCAGCTGTTTGGTGTAGGGATGTTGCGGGCGGTAGAGCACCTCGGCGGCATCGCCCTGCTCCACGATATGACCGTGCTGCATGACCGCGACGCGGTCGGCGATCTCGGCGACGACGCCGAAATCATGGGTGATGAACAGCACCGCGGTCTTCTTGCGCTTCTGCAATTCCCGGATCAGCGTCAATATCTGGGCCTGCGTGGTGACGTCGAGCGCGGTGGTCGGCTCGTCCGCGATCAGCAGCCGCGGATCGAGCGCCAGCGCCATCGCGATCATGGCGCGCTGGCGCTGTCCGCCCGACAATTCGTGCGGATAGGCCTTTGCCGCACTTTCGGGATCTGGGATGCGCACGTCTTCGAGCAGCGCCAGCACCCTGGTGCGGATGGCGGCGCTCGAAAGTTCGGTGTGAATCGAGAACATCTCGCCGATCTGGTCGCCGATGGTACGCAGCGGATTGAGCGCCGTCATCGGCTCCTGAAAAATCATCGCGATTCCGGCGCCGCGCACGGCGCGCATCTCGGCCGGTGTTGCGGCGGCGAGGTCGCGGCCTTCGAACATCACCCGGCCGGCATCGATGCCGACCTCGTTCGGCAGCAGCCGCATAATGGCGTTGGCCATCACCGACTTGCCAGAGCCGGACTCGCCGACCACACACAGGATTTCGTTGGCGGCAATCGAAAGCGACGCGCCGGACACCGCATGCGAGCGGTCCGCGCCTTCGGGCAGCCGCACGCCAAGTCCCTCGATGGTCAGGATGGTCGGGGATGCAACGTTCATCGCCCCTTGAGCCTCGGGTTGAGCGCGTCGTTCAGCCCCTGCCCGACCAGCGACACCGCCAGTACCGTGACCAGGATCGCGATGCCGGGGATCGCCGAGACGTACCATTGCACCCGCAGCACGTCGCGGCCGAGGCCGATCAGATTGCCCCAGGAGGCGACGTTGGGATCGGAGAGCCGGAGAAACGCCAACGCGCTTTCGAGCAGGATCGCGACCGCCATGATGACGCTGGCATAGACGATGATCGGCGGCAGCGCATTGGGCAGGATCTCGCCGAGGATCAGCTGGATATCCTTCATGCCCAGGGTGCGCCCGGCCTGCACGAATTCGCGGTTGCGCAGCGACAGGAATTCGGCGCGGGTCAGCCGGGCCGGCGCCGGCCACGACACCACGCCGACGGCAATGGTGACCGTGGTCAGGGTCGAGCCGAACACCGCGACCAGCACCAGCAGCAACACGAAATTCGGCAGCGTCTGGAACGCTTCGGTGATGCGCATCAGCACCGTGTCGACCCAGCCGCCATAATAGCCGGCGAAGGCGCCGATCAGGATGCCGATGGCAATCGCAATGAGGGTGGCAACCCCGCCGATCAACAGCGAAATCCGCGCGCCATACAGGATCTGCGCGGCGATATCGCGGCCGGAATTGTCGGTGCCGAGCAGGAAGCGCGGATTCGAGAACGGCCAGATCAGGGGACGCCCGGCCAACGCCAGCGGTTCGCGCGGATAGAACCAGCTGGCGCTGAGCGCCATCGCCACCACGAACAGCAGCAGAACGAGGCCGGTGACGGCGGCGGGACTGCGAAAATATCGTTTGACCGCGTCCACGGCGTCAGCCCTCCGCCGAGATGCGCGGATCGAGCCGGGCATAGACCAGGTCGACGGCGAAATTCACGATAATGACGAGCAGCGCCGAGACGAAGACGATCCCCAGCAGCGTATTGAGGTCGCGCTGCACCACGGATTCGTAGGCGAGACGGCCGAGGCCGGGCAGCGAAAACACGCTCTCGACCACGACAGAACCACCGAGCATGGTGCCGGCCTGCAGCCCGATCAGCGTCACCATCGGCAGCAGCGCGTTGCGCAGCACGTGGCGGATCACCACCCGGGTCTCGTCGAGCCCCTTGGCGCGCGCGGTCCGGACGTAATCGAGGTTGAGCACCTCGAGCATCGAGGCGCGCATGATGCGCAGGTAGATGGCAAGGAAGATCAGCCCGAGCGTCAGGGTGGGCAGGACGAGGTGGCGGGCGATGTCGAGCGTGCGCCAGATGCCGGTCTGCAACGCGCCGATATTCTCGAAGCCGCCGGCCGGCAGCCACTGCAGATAGATCGAGAACACCACGATCGCCATCAGCCCGAACCAGAACGACGGCGTGGCGTAGAAGATCAGGCCCAGAATCGAGATCAATGTATCGGGCCATTTGTTGACGCCGCGCGCGGCGATGACGCCGAACACGATGCCGAAAAAGAAGGCGAACGACAGCGACGCGGTCATCAGCAGGATGGTCGGCGGCAGCCGTTCCAGGATGACCGACGCCACCGGCTTGCCGTAGATCGAGGAGAAGCCGAGGTCGAGCCGGACCAGGCGCCAGAGGTAATTGCCCAGTTGCGCCGGGATCGAGAGATCCAGCCCGTAGAATTTTCGAAGTTCCGTCGCGGTGGCGGCGTCGCCGCCGCCCATCTGCGCCATCATGGCGTCGACGGTGTCGCCGGGCGCGAACTGCAGCAGCAGAAATACGCCGATCAGGATCAGCGCCAGCGTGGGAATCGAGGCGGCCAGACGCCGCCCCGCAAGTCTCAGGATGCGCATCGGGCCAACTTGCCGGAGTTTGCGGTCACGCGGAAAGCCAAAGATCGTGCCAGCTCGACGAGCCCCAGCGCGGCGTATTGGAGTGGTTGCGCGCCTTGGCGCTGATCACCGTCACGAAGATCTGCTCGATCGGCATCCAGACCGGAATCTCCGTGTTCACCTGCTTGACGAACTCGGCATACAACGCCTTGCGCTTGGCCGGATCGACCTCGGTCGCGGCGTCGTCGATGGTCTTGTCCACCGCCGGATCCTGCCATCCCCACTGGTTGGTCCAGGGCGCGCCCTTGGGCTGGCCGGAGCGGTACCACACCGTGGTCGAAACCGCGGGATCGTTGCGGTACTGGTGCCAGCCGGTGGCGAGATCGAAGGCGTGCTCGTCATAGACCTGCTTGAGGAAGCCGCCGCCGTCGTTGCGCACGATCTCGACCGTGATCCCGACTTCGGACAGCGACTGCTGGATGAAGGTCGACCACAGCGAGATGTCCTCGCCCCATGGCGCCGGCAGCAGGCGCAGCGAGAAGCGGGTTCCGCCGGAGCCGGCCTTGTATCCGGCTTCGTCGAGCAAGGCCGCCGCCTTGGCCTTGTCATAGGGATATTGCGGCGTGCCGGCGCCGGGATAGAAGTCGGCCGACGTCGAGGGAATCGGCCCGGTCCCGAGCTTGGCGAAATCGCCGAGGAAGTTGTCGATGAAGAACGGCACGTTGATGGCGTGCGCGACGGCGCGGCGGACGCGGATATCCGACAGCTCCTTGCGACGGAAATTGAACTCGATGGTGTTGGTCCGCGCGTTGCCCTCATTGCCCTTGGTCGAGACCACGAAGCGCTTGTCCTTGGACAACCGCGACATGTCCGAAATGGTGAGCCCGGAGAACGGGCTGTAATGCAGTTCGCCGGCCTCCATCTGCGCCGCCGCCGCTGCGCGGTCGGTGATGACGCGCCAGACGATGCGATCGAGATAGGGCGCGTTGGGACGCCAGTAATCCGGATTGCGATCGGCCATGACGTACTGGCCGCGCTCGTATTTGACGAACTTGAACGGACCGGTGCCGACCGGCGCGAGATTGACCGGGTTCGGCCGAATGTCGCCGGATTCATAGAGATGCCTGGCGGAGATATAGCCGAGGTCCGGCAGCGCGCGCAGCAGCAGGTTGAGCGGCATCGGCCGCTCGTAACGGAAGACCGCGGTGTGCGCGTCGGGCGTGTCGACGGCGGTCAGGAACAGTTGCAGCGTCGAGCCATAGTTCAGGATTTTCTTCCACATGTTCATGGCGGTGAACGCCACGTCCGCCGAAGTGAAGGGTTTTCCGTCGTGCCAGGTGACGCCCTTGCGCAGCTTGAAGGTGACGGTCTTGCCGTCGGGCGAGGACTCCCAGCTCTCCGCGAGCACGCCGACCGGTTTGCCGTCGGCGTCGAGATCGACCAGGTTTTCCTGGATCTTGCCCGAGATGATGTAGACGCCGGTGGAGGCCTGGATGCTGGGGTTGAGCTGACGCTGCTCGGCGCCGTAATGCACGTTGAACACGCCGCCCTTGCGCGGCGTTTCCTGCGCAAAGGCCCGCAGCGGATTCATGACATTGGCGGCAATGGCAGCCGACGTCAGCAGCGCGGTGCGGCGATTGATCGCCAGACGTGTAAAATCCATCGAAAGCCTCCTCAGCGTGGCATCTTTGCAGGCCGGCGGTTCGGGGCCCGGATGCGCATGGCCGGAGGCTACGACACAAGCGCGCACGGAGTCATTTCCTAATCAGGCTGCCGCGGAAAATTACCTGCTGATGTTGTGGGCCAGCCAGCACAATCCTTCGGCAACCACGCGGGGCGAACTCAGTTCCCGGTTTGCAGTTTGTGCGTGACATTCAGTCCCGGAATCCTTGGCGCGCACCCCGTTCCGGATTTGACGGATGGTTGCTGGTTCGAACTCGGTTGCGCCAAGCGGTTTGAAGGCAATTGCGGAGGTATTGAGGGGGAATTGGGGTTGGATGCCCCCCTGAAATTGGCTACTAGTTCCCCGCCGATGGTCTCGGCTGGTGTCTGGGGACGGTGAATGACCTATTGCTGCGGAGTGCTGGTGCGGGACGGGCTGGTCATGATCGCCGACACGCGGACCAATGCCGGGCTCGACAACGTCTCGACCTTTCGCAAGCTGCATATCTTCAACAAGCCGGGCGACCGCATCATGGCGATCGCCAGCGCCGGCAACCTGGCGATCAGCCAGTCGGTGCTGTCGACCCTGACGGAGGGTCTGGAGGACCCGCACACCGGCGATATCGAGACCCTGATGAACGCGCCCACCATGTTCCAGGCGGCGCAGCGCATCGGCCGCGCGATCCGCGCCGTCAACGCCACCGAGGGCGAAGCGCTGAAATCCGAGGACCTCAAATTCGACGTCTCGGTCCTGTTCGGCGGCCAGATCAAGGGCTCGCGGATGCGGCTGTTCATGGTGTACCCGGCCGGCAATTTCATCGAATGCACCACCGACACGCCCTATCTGCAGATCGGCGAGCACAAATACGGCAAGCCGGTGCTGGACCGCGCCATGCATTACGACGTCGAATTGTACGAGGCGCTGAAGACCAGCCTGATCTCGATGGATTCGACCATGCGCTCCAATCTCGGCGTCGGGCTGCCGATCGACGTGCTGGTGGTGCGCTCGGATGTCTGCGACGCCGATCTCAACCACCGTATCGAGGCGGGCGAGCCGTATTTCCACGATCTGCGCTCGCGCTGGTCGGCGGCGTTGCGCGCGGCGCATCAGAATATTCCGAAACCACCCTACAAGACCGAAGCACAACCAAAAACATAAAAGGCGAGGAAACAACGAAATGGCCGAGGCAACAGACAAGATCGCGGTGGTGACCGGTGCGGGCACCGGGGTGGGGCGCGCGGCATCGCTGGCGCTGATGAATGCCGGCTTTACCGTGGTGCTGGCGGGGCGGCGGATGGACATGCTGCAGGAGACGCAGAAGCTCGGCGACAATGTCGGCAAGAGCCTTCCCGTCTCCGCCGACATGACCGATCCCGGATCGATCGCAGCATTGTTCGCCAAGGTCATGGAGGTCTACGGCCGGCTCGATTTGCTGTTCAACAATGCCGGTATGGGCGCGCCGCCGGTGAATTTCGAGGATCTCAGCCTCGAACAGTGGCAGGCGGTGGTGAACACCAACCTGACCGGACCGTTCCTGTGCACCCAGCACGCCTTCCGCATCATGAAGGACCAGACCCCGCGCGGCGGCCGCATTATCAACAACGGCTCGATCTCGGCGCATGCGCCGCGGCCGTTTTCGTCGGCCTATACGTCCACCAAGCACGCCATCACCGGATTGACCAAGGCCACCAACCTCGACGGCCGCATGTACGATATCGCGGTCGGCCAGGTCGACATCGGCAATGCCGCGACGCCGATGACCGATCGCATGGTCGCCGGCCCCGGCGTGATGCAACCCGACGGCACCATGAAGCACGAACCGCGGATGGACGCCAAGGCGGTCGGCGACGCCGTCGCCTACATGGCGAGCCTGCCGCTCGACGCCAACGTGCTGTTCATGACGGTGATGGCCACCAAGATGCCGTTCGTGGGACGGGGGTAAGGCAGGCCGTCATTGCGAGCGCAGCGAAGCAATCCATCTATCCAGCAAAGAGAGAATGGATTGCTTCGTCGCTGCGCTCCTCGCAATGACGACCTGGAACGTCAGCGTCACCGCCACTATCGGCATTGCGCACCCGATCGCCCTGCCCCCATAATCCCCCGGCCTCGGGGGAATCATGCTTCAGCTGCAATCGGCGTTCGGCGTGTTCGCGTTGCTGGCGATCGCATGGGCCCTCAGTGAGAACCGCCGCGCGGTATCGCCCCGACAGGCCGCGATCGGCCTTGCCGTCACCTTCCT
>NZ_JAUYQU010000137.1 GCF_030697065.1 Bradyrhizobium sp. | reverse complement strand
CCACAATTTGGCGCCGACATCGAGCGGCCCCGGCATCGCCGATTTGCCGGCGGTCGCGGTCAGTCCCATCAGCTTGGCGTATTCCGGCGTCATGGTGGCGACGGCGCCGGTGCCGCGGGTGGCGATATGCCAGATGCCGATGAAGGCGAGGAACAACGCGATCGACACGATCGCGGCGCGCAGGCGGAGCGAGGATGTCATGGGGTACGCCCCCTCAGCGCGTCGTCCCGGCGAACGCCGGGACCCAAAATCCCCGGTGCTACGAGTTGCAAAAGGTCTCTGCCCGCGCGCCCGATCGAGATCCTGCGGCGTATGGGTCCCGGCGTTCGCCGGGACGACGGGCACAAATGCTTTCGCACCATCCGCATCACGACGCCTTCCTGATCTTGAAGCTGTTGAGATATTCCTCGGGCTTGGCCGGATCGAAGGTCTTGCCCATCACCGAGAAACTCTTGGTGGTGGTGGTCGGCGGCGTCAGCCCGGCTTCCTTCATCAGCCTCGTGGCGTCGGTCGCGAGATAGACCTGGGAGGCGATGCCGGCATAGTCGATGTCGCCCTTGACCTGACCCCAGCGCTTCATCTGCGTCATGATCCAGATCGCGAAGGACTGCCAGGGGAACGGATCGAAATCGACGCGGTTCGGCTGCTTCACGACATTGCCGAGGCCATCGGCGAAGGTGCCGGTGAGGATCTGCTCCAGCACGATCTGCGGCTGGTTCAGGTAGTTCGCCGGGGCGATCGCTTCGGCGATCTGCTTGCGGTTCTCGGCCTTGTGCGCGAACGCGGTGGCTTCGATGATCGACTTCAGCAGCGCGCCATAGGTGTTCGGCATCGAGGTGACGAATTCCTTCGAGGCGGCGAAGGCGCAGCAGGGATGTCCCTCCCAGATGTCCTTGGTGAGGATGTGAATGAAACCGACGCCGTCATAGACCGCGCGCTGGTTCATCGGGTCGGGGCCGAGGAAGCCGTCGATGTTGTCGGCGCGCAGGTTGGCGACCATTTCCGGCGGCGGCACGGCGCGGATCTGGACGTCGGCGTCGGGGTCGATGCCATGCTCGGCGAGATAGTAGCGCAGCAGGTAATTGTGCATCGAGAAGTCGAACGGAACGGCAAACTTGAAGCCTTTCCAGTCCTTGGGGTTGCGCTTGTCCTTGTGCTTGACCGACAGCGTGATGGCCTGGCCGTTGATGTTCTCCACCGCCGGCATGGTGTAGGGCTGCGGGTTGGAGCCGACGCCCATGGTGATGGCGAGCGGCATCGGCGACAGCATGTGCGCCGCGTCGTATTCCTTGTTCATGGTCTTGTCGCGAATGACGGCCCAGCCGGCGGTCTTGATCACTTCGACGTTGAGGCCGTTCTTGGCGTAAAACCCCATCGGCGCCGCCATGATGATCGGGGTGGCGCAGGTGATCGGAATGAAGCCGACCTTGAGGTCCTTCTTTTCCAGCGGCCCGCCTTGTGCGAACGCCTCGGTCGCGGCCTGCAGCGGGAAGAATTGCGAGACCGCCGCGACCGCGGTGGCGGCGCCGACCGATTTCAGGAACGCGCGGCGCGCGGCATCCTGCGGAAACATCGCGCGCATGACGGCGGAAGCGACCACGCCCTGGTAGCGGGCTTCCTCCGACGCGGCGACGGCCGGCTGCAGCGACAGCTGGGCGGCGGTATCGTGTTCGGCCTCGTTGATATGCTGACCGCAGCTGCAGCCCTGGGAATGGAGACGGCGGGCGGGATCGAACGGATTGTCGAACGTGGACATGAAACCTCCTGCGTATGCTGCCCAATCGTTACGCAAGGAGCGTGCCAGCGCCGATGATCCGCCTTTCTCCAATGAACGCAGCGATTGCCGCCAATGTTGTTGTCTACGAAAATTCGTGATATACGAGAATTCGTAGTCGAATTACGAATTTTCGGAGTAAAGGGCGATGGATCTGGCGCCGCTCCCCTCAGCCGCGACGATGCGCGAACGCGACCTGCGCACCCTCACCTTCGACTACCTGACCGAGCCGACCCTGCTGCTCGACCCCCATGCCGATGAGATCATCGACGCCAACCCGGCGGCCTGCGCGCTGCTCGGCTACGACCGCGCGCTGCTGCGGGAGACGCGGATCAGCGCGCTGCACGCCGGACAATTGCCGGCGCTGATCGTGTTCACCCAGGCCGTCCTCGCCAGGGGCAGCTACTGGACCAACGCGTTGACGCCGCGCCATGCCACCAGCCAGCCGCTGCGGCTGGA
>NZ_JAUYQU010000054.1 GCF_030697065.1 Bradyrhizobium sp. | reverse complement strand
GTGCGCGACGCCGCGAAGGGTTCGATCCGCGAGGCGCTGGCGCCGTTCGCCAGCGGGCAGCAGGTGCGGCTGGGCGGCTCGATCTGGATGGTGACGGCGAGGGCTTCCTGAGCGTCGCGCCGGCCTGAAAAGGTATTATCGTAGGGTTGTCTTTTCGTTGCATGGGGTTGTTTTCGATATTTTGAGTCCGGGCCCTTGGTCAGGCCCGCTCCTCAAAAATCATCGCCAGATGCACGATGGTCTGCGCGGCCTTTTCCATGTCCTGCACGCTGACCCATTCCAACCGCGAATGGAACGCGTGCTCGCCGGCAAAGATGTTGGGGCAGGGCAGTCCCATGAACGACAGCCGCGAGCCGTCGGTGCCGCCGCGGATGGAAGTCCTCACCGGCGTGAGGCCGGTGCGGCGGATCGCTTCCATGGCGTTGTCGATGATCTCGGGATGACGGTCGATCACCTGCTTCATGTTGCGGTATTGCGGCTTGATCTCCAGCCGGTAGGTCGAATGCGGATAGTCCTTCATCACGTCCTGGACGATGTTTTCCAGCAAGGCTTCCTTCGCCTTGAGACCCGCGTCGGTGAAGTCGCGCACGATGAAGCCGATGGTGGCTTGCTCCAGCGCGCCTGAAATGCCGATCGGATGAAGAAAACCCTGCCGGCCCTCGGTGGTCTCCGGCGAGCATGTGTCTTTGGGCAGCCGCTCGATGATAGCGGCCGCGATCTTGATGGCGTGCTCCATCCTGCCCTTGGCGAAGCCGGGATGGGTGCTGACGCCTTCGATGGTGATGGTGGCGCCGTCGGCGGAGAAGGTCTCGTCCTCGATATTCCCCGCGGTTTCGCCGTCCATCGTGTAGGCGAAATCGGCGCCGAGTTTTTTCAGGTCGGCCCTGTCGACGCCGCGTCCGATCTCCTCGTCGGGCGTGAACAGGATTTTTATGGCGCCATGCCTGATCTGCGGGTTGTTCACCAGGAACAGCGCGGCATCCATGATTTCGGCCAGCCCGGCCTTGTTGTCAGCCCCGAGCAGGGTGGTGCCGTCCGAGGTGACGATGTCGTGGCCGATCTGATCCTTCAGCGCGGGGTGTTCAGCGGCCCGAATCACCTGGGTGGGATCGCCGGGCAGCACGATGTCGCCGCCGCGGTAGTTCCTGACGATCTGCGGCCTGACGTCCTTGCCGGTGCAATCGGGCGATGTGTCCATGTGCGAGCAGAAGCAGATCACCGGCACCTGCCTGTCGGTATTGGCCGGGATCGTCGCGTAGACGTAGCCGTGCGCGTCGAGATGGGCGTCGGCGAGGCCCATCGCTTGCAACTCGCCGGCCAGCAGCCTGCCTAAGTCTTTCTGTTTTTCGGTCGAGGGGCAGGTGGGGGAGGTCGGGTCGGACTGGGTGTCGATCGCCACGTAGCGCAGGAAGCGCTCGGTCACGGTATGGGTGAAGCCGATGGGCAAGACCACGATCAGAACCGCCTCAGGCCGGGAAAGCTGGATAGAACGCCGAAACGCCATTCCGGGGCCGGGTCGGCCGCGCCCGGAATGACGCCAGGTCAGGTGCGGGAAAACGCGTCCATCAGACGGCTTCCTTCAGCTCCTTGGCCGCGCGGAAGGCAACCTTCTTGCTGGCCTTGATCTGGATCGCTTCGCCGGTGGCGGGGTTGCGGCCCATGCGGGCGGCGCGCTTGCGCACCTGGAGGATGCCGAGGCCGACGATACGGATGCGCTCGCCCTTCTTGAGATGCTTGGTGATGCGGCCGACCAGGTCGCTCAGAATGGCTTCCGCCTGCTTCTTGGACATTTCCTGTTCTTCGGCGATCGCCGCCGCCAAATGCTTGAGCGTGACGGTGGTCGGTGCCGCTGCCTTCTTCGCCATATTTGGCCCTCCTCGTTGTGGATGCGCTGGAAACTGAGACGTATCAGGCCTTAAACGATTCGGTGACAAACTGACTACGCTGTTTTGCCTGCAAACAGGCGCTATTTTGCATCGACATCGCAAAAACGCCCGACTGGCGGGGGGATTCGCAACAACCTTGACTTGGAAGGAACGCGCCTTTATGCCGTCCCTTCGAAGCGGATCAGTCCGAGATCACGGCATCCGCGGGAGTAGCTCAGTTGGTTAGAGCGCCGCCCTGTCACGGCGGAGGCCGCGGGTTCGAGTCCCGTCTCTCGCGCCAGTGATCGCTGGATGGCTTCATTTTCCCAAAACAGCTCCAAACGCAAAAAGGCCGCCCCGAGGCGACCTGTTGCGATATTCCCCTGGAAATCCAGAGCTCTGGAGTTCCGGGCGCGGTTAGCGGACCAGCGATGCGTTGGAACTGGTCACGGTGATCGGCTTGCCGGCCTTCACGACCTGAGCGGTCTGGCTCAAATCCGTGGTGGTCCGCGCGGAGATCCCCAAAGCCGTTACCATGATGCCGGCCACGAGGGCGACGACCACGATCTTGAGATGGGTGGAACGGTCCGCCGAATGAATTGAGTGGTTCATCTGAGCCTCCAGGGCGACTTTGCCGCCGCGTCGTTGGGCAGATGAGTACGCTCGGACTGTTTCCGGATCGTTTCGTGGGTTCCCCAAAATGGTTTCGTCGACATTTCCGGGGGATTTCGGGGTAACCGCTGGCGGGAAGGTGGGCTGGCCGTGCCTCGCCGAAGGCACGCGCCGTCCGCTCATGGAGATTTTGCCTGACGAGACCTGGCAACCGAACCTCGGCGGGAACGTCGGCACGAGTCGCCTTTCCGAGTTATCCCGCCGCATGTAGCGGCCGGCAGAGGCATGGAATGAGCTTGTCTTGCGCGCCTTGTTGCGCTGCGCGAAGCCTCAGAACAATTCCAATTAACGAATCTGCGGCTCCAGAAACCGTGGAAAAGGGCTCCGCCGATGTCCGGCATCTTGCAGCATTACCTTCCTCTCG
>NZ_JAUYQU010000328.1 GCF_030697065.1 Bradyrhizobium sp. | reverse complement strand
TCCACCCGGCATCCTCTGGCGCCAGCCGGCCGAGCGCCGTCATCAGATCGTCGAGCACCGACGGATCTGCGTTTTCCTGGATCGTCAGCGATGCCGAGGTATGGCGGATGAACAGCGTCACCGCGCCCTCCTGCGCGCCGGCGTCGCGGACAAATTTTGCGATCTCGGCGGTAAGGTCGGTGAAGCCGGCGCCGCGCGTCTGCACCGTCAGCAGCGAGGACACGATGGTGGCGGCGGTGACCGTCGACGGCGCGGAGCGGGAGATCGATTTGTGTGGGGGCATTGGGCCTCAAATCCGGCCGGATACGTCCTTCTGCACCCGGTTGGCCATCTCGATCAGCCGCTTCCACGCCCGCTCCAGAAACGACATCACGCGGTCCATGTCCTGGTCGCTCGGCAATGGAATCTCGATCTTGCGCTCGCCCTCGGCCACCTTCGGGTCGGACTTTTTCAGCGAATCGGTCTTGGGCAGGCTTTCCTGCGGCAATGCTTCGTCGATCTTGCCGGTGACGGCGGATTCGCGCGCCGCCAGCTCGGCCTTCAGTCTTTCATTGTCGGCCTGCAGCCGGCCGATTTCCGCATCGAGCGCCGCGCGTTCGTCGGGCACGGCGTAGCAGGCCCAGCCCGACCCGCCATTGCTGCAGGTCGAAACCGCGCCGGTCCTGGTATCCAGCCGGACCACGCCATCGCCGACCGTCGACATCGAATAACGGCCCTTTTCGTTGTCCGGCAACGGTTGCGCGACCGCGGCGCCGATTCCGGCAACGGAACCGGCGAGAGCGAAAATCACTGCGCCGGCTGCGATGGCTGTGGAGAACTTCGAGGGCGATGTCGCTGTGCTCATGGGCTCCCTCCGCCTCAAGACCGATAGACCGTCAAAGGTCCCTTGATCCTACACCTGCGACCTATAGGGCGCCCGGCCGGATTTCAATGCATCGGCGAGCAATTCGATCCGGTCCTGCCCCCAGAATACCTCACCGTCGAGCACATAGCCGGGCGATCCGAACACGTCGGCCGCCAGCGCATCCTGCCGGTTTTTCTCATAGGCCGCGCTGATCTCGTCCGATGCCGAACGCTCCACCAGCTGCTTGCCGGGAAGCCCGGAATCGTCGGCCAGTCTGATCAGCACGGCCGGATCGGTCAGATTGAGCTGATCTTCCCACACCGCCGCATAGGCCCGCCGCAAATAGGGATCGGGATCGTGACCGGCCTCCAGCGCCGCAATCACCACGCCATCGGCGAGCCGCGCGTTGAACGGCCAGTTTGCCGGCTGCAGATGGAATTTCAGGCCGCGCTTGTCGCGCCAGCGCTGCAGTTCGACCATCCGGTAGCGCTGCCGCACCGGATGCCGCTTCATCAGCGGCAGGCCGCCGGTTTCCGAGAACAGGTCGACCAGCACCACCGGCCTGTGATTCACCTTCAGATCGTAGGTACTCGCAACCTCGCGGAAAAATTGGTGCCCGATATAGGCCCACGGGGACTGGAACGAAAAATAGTAATCGACCTGACGCGGCATACGGTCTCCGGGTGGGAATGGCTGTCCGGGACCATCCCAACAGACCCGCCGGGGCCGTGCAAGGTCGGTTAAGATCGGCTGAGATCGGGGTTAGCTGTTGCAGTGCGGCGAGAGCGCGGCCACCGATCCCGCTCCGGTTGAATAAATCGATATAAATCAACGCACTAACTGGTTACGACGCAATCTTGACTTGGTTAGATGTGGTCAGTATGGTCCGCGCGGCTTTTGAGGGTGACGGGGCGTTATTTCCATCCACCGCAGGTACGTTTGGGCTCCACAGCATGGCTGAAGGCACGAACGGCGAGCGAAATGGAAGTCGCGACAAATCGTCCGACGAAGCCGCGCTTTCCGCAAGGCTCGGAAGTCTGGATCACCGGTTGTCCGAAATTCGGGACAGCCGCAAGATCGGGACTGACCCGTCCGGAAGTGAGCAGGCTCAGGCCAGGGCATCCGCGATGGCCGTGGGACTTCGCCTCTCCTCCGAACTGGTCGCGGGTGTGCTTGGCGGAGCAGCTCTCGGATGGGGTTTCGATCGCCTGTTGTCGACTTCGCCCTGGGGCCTCATCGTATTCTTGCTGCTTGGCTTCACCGCCGGCGTCATCAATGTGATGCGGACGGCGGGTGTGATGGCGAAGCAGAATGAACGGCTCTGACGCGGGCATCGTGAGGCGCAACCGAACGTTCGACGCGATCCCTAGAGATCGCGAAACCGATAGACTGAGAGACGTATGGCCGCCGATCCGATCCAACAGTTCGCGCTCAAGAAGATCTTCACCATCGGGCACATCGGTGGGCAGGAGATCGCGTTCACCAATTCGTCGGCCTACATGTTCCTGTCGGTGGCGGTGATCTCGCTGCTGATGCTCGGCACCGGCCGGCAGCTGATCCCGGGCCGCATGCAGTCGGTGGCCGAACTGAGCTACGAGTTCGTCGCCAGCACGATCAGAAGTACCGCCGGCTCGGAAGGCATGAAGTTCTTCCCGCTGGTGTTCTCGCTGTTCATGTTCATCTGCATTTCGAACGTGATCGGCGTCATCCCCTATACGTTCACGGTTTCAAGCCATCTCATCGTCACTTTCGGGCTGGCGGTTCTGGTGTTCCTCATCGTGGTGTTCTACGGCTTCTACAAGAATGGCCTGAAGTTCTTCAAGCTGTTCGTGCCGTCGGGCGTGCCGCTCTACATCCTGCCGCTGGTGGTGGTGGTCGAGGTCATTTCGTTCTTCCTGAAGCCGGTTTCGCATTCGGTGCGGCTGTT
This sequence comes from Bradyrhizobium sp., assembly GCF_030697065.1. Classification (GTDB taxonomy): domain Bacteria; phylum Pseudomonadota; class Alphaproteobacteria; order Rhizobiales; family Xanthobacteraceae; genus Bradyrhizobium. The sequence goes on along the minus strand of NZ_JAUYQU010000328.1, from coordinate 1,653 downwards.
CGCGAACATGCTGGCCGGCCACATCGCGCTGAAGGTGTTCGCGAGCTTCGTCGGCATGCTCGGCGCCATCGGCTTTATCGGCTGGGTCGGCGCCGTGCTGCCGCTCGGCCTGACCGTCGCGCTGACCGCACTCGAACTGCTGGTCGCGTTCCTGCAGGCCTACGTCTTCACCATTCTCACCTGCATCTACCTCAACGATGCTATCCATCCGGGTCACTAAGGCCCCTCACGCAAATCTGCTGCTCTGGCAGACCTCAAAGAAGGAGTTCGTTTCATGGATCCGATTGCCGCGAAGTACATTGGCGCTGGTATTGCCTGCATTGGCATGGGTCTCGCAGGCGCCGGCGTGGCCAACATCTTCGGCAACTATCTGGCCGCAGCGATCCGTAACCCCTCGGCCGCTCAGGGCCAGTTCGGCAACCTGATTTTCGGTTTCGCCGTGACCGAAGCGCTCGGCATCTTCTCGCTGCTGATCGCACTGTTGCTGCTGTTCGCGGTCTGACCCAACACCGATCTGGCCGGTGAGGTCCCGATCCGGGACCTCGATCGTCCAACGAGGAGAAGCCCGTGGCTACGACGGCCCAAACCGCGGCGGATGGCGGCCAGAAGGCCCCGTTTCCGCCGTTCCAGACGGAGACCTATGCTTCGCAGCTGGTGTCCCTGCTGATCGCGTTCGTTGCACTTTACCTGATCGTCTCGCGTATCGCCTTGCCGCGCGTCGGCAAGACGATCGACGACCGTCAGGCTGCAATCGAGGGCGATCTGGCCGCGGCGCAAAAGCTGAAGGACGAGTCGGACAACGCCCTGAAGGCCTATGAGAGCGAACTGGCCGCGGCCCGCTCGCGCGCGCAGGCGATCGGCGCCGAGACTCGCGAAAAGCTGAATGCGGCATCGGAAGCCGAACGCAAGGCGCTGGAAGACAAGCTCTCGGTCAAGCTGGCCGAGGCTGAAAAAACCATCGCGTCGACCCGCGAGACCGCGATGAGCAACGTCCACGGCATCGCCGCGGAAGCAGCCACCGCGATCGTGCAGCGGCTGACCGGCGTGGTGCCCGACGGCAAGGCCGTGTCCTCGGCCGTCGACGCGTCGCTGAAGGGATAATTTCAATGTTCGCCCAACCGGATTTCTGGGTTGCCGTAGCCTTCGTGATCCTGATGGCGGTGTTTGCCTATTTCGGCATTCATCGCACGGTGCTGACCGCGCTCGATCGCCGCAGCGAGCGGATCAGGTCCGAACTCGACGACGCCCGCCGGCTCAAGGACGAAGCCGCCAAGCTGCTGGCGGAATACAAGGCCCGCCACGCCAGGGCGGAAGCCGAGGCGCAGGAAATCATCACAGCCGCCAAGGCCGAAGCTGAACGCATTGCCGACGAAGCCAGGACGAAGATGGAGGATTTTGTAACCCGGCGCACCAAGACCGCCGAGAGCAAGATCGCGCTCGCCGAAGCCCAGGCGCTCGCCGACGTTCGCGCGGCTGCGGCCGATGCCGCGGTGACGGCCGCTTCCACCATCCTGTCGCAGACGGCGCGGGGCCCGGTCGCGGACGACCTGCTGGCCAGGGGCATCGCCGAGGTCAAGGCCAAGCTGAACTGACAATTTTCAATCGTCGACACCAGCCGGTGCGAGATGATCGCGCCGGCTTTTCTTGCGTGTT
>NZ_JAUYQU010000292.1 GCF_030697065.1 Bradyrhizobium sp. | reverse complement strand
GCGTCTATCAGGTCTCGACCTGGACCGTGCTGTTCGCGGCCTCCGGGGTGATCTTCTCGGCGGTCTACGCCCTGACGCTGTACCGCAATGTCATGTTCGGCGAGATCACCAATCCGGCGATGAAGGCGATCACCGACATCGACAAGCGCGAACTGCTGATCTTCGCGCCGCTGATCATCGGCACCCTGTGGCTGGGCGTGCAGCCCGGCCTGGTGCTGGACTACACCGCCGCCTCGGTCGAGGCCCTGACTTCCGCCTATAAACTTGCGATCGGCGGGTGAGACGATGATGCCTGATCTTGATTTCGCCCTGCGCCTGTCAGCCCCCGAGAGCACGCTCGCGGTCGGCGGTCTGGTGCTGCTGATGCTCGGCGCCTTCATGGGCGACAAGAGCGCGCGCTTCATCTCCATCCTGTCGGTGGCCCTGCTGGTCGCCGCGACCGCCGTGACCGTGACCGGCCCGCTGGGAACGGCTTTCAACGGCGCCTATGTGGCCGATCCTCTGGCAGTCTATGGCAAGGCCCTGATTTTCCTCTCCAGCGCCGTGGCCATCGTGCTGGGCGACGGCTGGATGCGCCGGGAAAGGATCGCCCGGTTCGAATATCCGATCCTGATCGTCCTGGCGTCAGCCGGGATGGGGATGATGGCCTCGTCCGGCGACCTGATCTCGCTCTACATCGGCATCGAGCTGCATTCGCTGGCCCTCTACGTGCTGGCCGCCTTCCACCGCGACAATCTGAAGGCGTCCGAGGCGGGGCTGAAGTATTTCGTCCTGGGGGCCCTGTCGTCCGGCCTGCTGCTGTATGGCTCCAGCCTGATCTACGGCTTCACTGGTTCGATGCGGTTCGACGAGATCGCCGCCTACGCCGCCGCCAACCCGTCGACCGGCCTGATCTTCGGCCTCGTGTTCCTGATCTGCGGCCTGGCCTTCAAGGTCTCCGCGGCGCCGTTCCACATGTGGACGCCGGACGTCTACGAAGGCGCGCCGACGCCGGTGGTGGCCCTGTTCGCCACCGCGCCCAAGGTCGCCGCCATGGTGCTGATCGCGCGGACTCTGGAAGGCGCCTTCGCCGGATCGCACGACCAGTGGGCCCAGGTGCTGATCCTGATCTCGCTGATCTCGTTCGCCGTCGGCGCCTTCGGCGGTCTGGTGCAGAAGGACATGCAGCGGCTGCTGGCCTATTCCTCGATCGCCAACATCGGCTACGCCCTGCTGGGCATCGCCGTCGGCACCACCCTGGGCGTCCAGGCCATGCTGCTGTTCATGACCCTGTACGTCATCGACCAGTTCGGTTTCTTCGCCCTGATCCTGTCGCTGAACCGGAACGGGCGGCCGATCCGACGCATCGAGGACTTCGCCGGTCTGCGCAAGGACCGTCCGGTCATGGCGCTGGCGCTGACCGTCCTGTCGCTGTCGGTGCTCGGCATGCCGCCGCTGGCCGGCTTCTGGGGCAAATGGGCGATCTTCGGCGCGGCCGCCGAAGCCGGTTACTGGATGGTCGGCGCTGCGGGTCTGGTGGCCTCGGTGGTGGCCGGCTTCTACTATCTGCGCATCATCAAGCTGATGTGGTTCGACCCGGCGCCGGAAGGCGTCGAGCCGATCGACCGCTCGCCGATCGAGGCGAAGACCATCGCCATCGCCGCGGCCCTGTTCTCCTTCCCGCTGGTGATGGTCGCCCTGATGTGGCTGGAGCCGCTGACGCGGGCGGCGGCGGTCGGCTACGGGGCGGGCTGACGGTGGCTTCGGCCGCGCCCGTCCTGTTGCTTGATCATACCGACTCCACCAATGCGGATGCCCGTCGACGGGCCGAGGCCGGCGAGACCGGTCCGCTCTGGATCGTCGCCCGCCGGCAGACGGCCGGACGCGGACGGCGCGGGCGGGCCTGGGAAAGCGACACGGGCAATCTGTTCGCCACCCTGCTGACCAACACGCCGAAGCCGCCGGCGGAGGCCGCGCAGGTGACCTTTATCGCCGCCCTGGCCGTCGCCGACCTGCTGGATACGTATGCGCCGTCGTCGCTGGTGACGATCAAATGGCCCAATGACGTGATGCTGGCCGGCGACAAGGCGGCCGGGGTGCTGGTCGAGTCCGGCGCCCGGGCGGAGGGCGGATTGTGGCTGGCGGTCGGGATCGGGGTCAATCTGGTCCATGCGCCGGACGGAACCGAGCGGCCGGCGACCGCCCTGGTCCATCACCTGCGCGGCGACGTGACCGCCGCCCCTACGGTCGAGAGCGCCGCGGCCCGACTGGCCGAAGCCTTCGACGTCTGGTTGACCCGCTGGGAGACGCTGGGGTTCGAGCCGATTCTCGACGCCTGGCGGGCGCGGACGCCTGGGCTGGACCGTCCCGCCGTGGCCCGGCTGGGCCGTGAGACGGTCGCGGGCGTGGCCGAGGGCGTGGCGCCCGACGGCGCGCTGAAATTGAGGCTGGCGGACGGGTCGCTTCGGCTGATCTCCGCCGGCGATGTCTTCTTCGGGGAGGCCGCGTGATGCTGCTGGCGATCGAGCAGGGCAACACCAATACGCTGTTCGCGGTCCATGACGGGAGCGACTGGATCGCCCAGTGGCGCACCGCCACCGAAAGCAGCCGCACCGCCGACGAATACGCCGTCTGGCTGAGCCAACTTCTGGCCATGCGCGGCCTGTCGATCGGCCAGTTGGATGGCTGCATCATATCCAGCGTGGTGCCGCAGTCGATCTTCAACCTGCGCAACCTGTCGCGACGCTATCTGTCCGTCGAGCCGCTGGTGATCGGCGACAATGTCGATCTAGGCATGACGTCGCGGATCGCCAAACCGAGCGAGGCGGGCGCGGACCGGCTGGTCAACGCCATCGGCGCGCATCTCATGTACCCCGGTGACCTGATCGTCATCGACAGCGGTACGGCCACCACCTTCGACGTCATCGCCGCCGACGGGGCCTTCGAGGGCGGCGCCATCGCCCCCGGCATCAATCTGAGCTTGCAGGCGCTGCACGAGGCGGCGGCCATGCTGCCCCGCATCGCCATCCAGCGGCCGGAACGGGTGATCGGCAAGGACACCGTTTCCAACATGCAGTCCGGCGTCTTCTGGGGCTATGTCGCCCTGATCGAAGGCATGGTCGCGCGCATCAGGGCGGAATGGGGAAAACCCATGACCGTCATCGGCACCGGCGGCGTCGCCTCGCTGTTCGAAGGGGCCACAGAGTCCATCGACCGGTTCGATCCGGACCTGACCATCCGCGGCCTCCTCGAAATCTGGCGGCGGAATACCCATCTCAAGGACCTATGAAAAAGCAAACCAACGACGAACTCGTCTTCCTGCCGCTGGGCGGGTCGGGCGAAATCGGTATGAACCTGAATTTGTACGGCTACGGCCCCGAGGCGAACCGCGAATGGATCGTGGTGGACGTGGGCGTGACCTTCGGCGACCTGTCGACGCCCGGCGTCGATGTGATCGTGCCCGATCCCGCCTTCCTCGAGGGCGAGACGATCCGCGGCATCGTCCTGACCCACGCGCATGAGGACCATATCGGCGCCCTCGGCTGGCTGTGGAGCCGGATGAAGGCGCCGCTGTACGCCACGCCCTTCACCGCCTTCCTGATCCGCGAGAAGCTGCGCGAGGCCGGCATCCTGGACCAGGTCAAGCTGATCGAGGTGCCGCTGGGCGGGAGCATCAATCTGGGGCCGTTCGACGTCACCTTCGTCACCATGACCCACTCGATCGCCGAGCCGAACGGCCTGGCCATCAAGACGGCTCTGGGGACGGTGCTGCACACCGGCGACTGGAAGATCGACGACGACCCCATCATCGGCGGCGTGGTCGACGCAGAGGCCATCACCCGCCTCGGCGACGAAGGCTTGCTCGCCATGGTCTGCGACTCCACCAATGTCTTCGTCGAGGGCGCGGCGGGATCGGAAGGCGGCGTCCGCACCGCCCTGACAGAGCTGATCGGCGGGTTGAAGGGCCGGGTCGCGGTCGGCTGTTTCGCTTCCAACGTCGCGCGCATGGACAGTGTGATCCGCGCCGCCGAGGCGGCAGGTCGCCGCGTGTCGCTGGCGGGACGGTCGATGCACCGCATCACCTCCGCGGCCAAGCACGTCGGCATGATGCAGGACATCAAACCCTTCCTGTCGGAACAGGAGGCCCGCGTCTGGCCGGCCGACGAGATCCTGTATCTTTGCACCGGCAGCCAGGGCGAGGCCCGGGCGGCCCTGTCGCGCGTGGCAGAGGGCGCCCACCCCTACATCAAGCTGAGCAAGGGCGATCACTGCCTGTTCTCTTCGAAGGTCATTCCCGGCAATGAACTGGCGATCGGCCGGCTTCAGGACAAGCTGGCTGATCGCGGCGTGCGCCTCTACACCGACAAGGACCACCCCGGCATCCACGTCTCGGGACACCCGTGCCGCGACGAACTGCGCCAGATGTACGCCTGGGCGCGGCCGAAGATCGCCGTCCCGACCCACGGCATGCGCCGTCACCTGGTCGAGCACGCCAATCTGGCCAGGGATCTGCGCGTGCCGGAGACGGTCACGCCGCGCAACGGCGACATGGTGCGTCTGGCCCCCGGGCCCGCGGCCATCATCGACGAGGTTCCGAGCGGCCGGCTGTATGTCGATGGCGGCCGTCTGGTGACCGAGCAGGGCGAGGCCCTGCACGAGCGCCGTCACGCCTCGACCAATGGCGTGCTGATCGTCAGCTTCGCCATGGACAAGCGTGGCAAGATCGTCAGCGACATCGACGTCCGCGCCATCGGCCTGCCGGGCGACGCCCAATCGCCGCTGGGCGACGCCCTCGACGATCTGGCGGAACGGGCCGAACAGGCGGTGATGAAGCTGAAGGGCGCGGCGTTGGAGGACGAGATGGTCATCGAACAGGCCGTCTCGCGGGCGCTGAAGAAGGCCAGCCAGCAGATCTGGGACCGGCGGCCGATCGTCGAGACGATCATCCTGCGCCTGTGAACAGGGCAGTCAGGCCTTTGAACCGGCGGGTTCGCTTCCTATAAGGAGCCGAATCCGCCACCCCAAGGACGACCCATGCCCGACGCCCCGCCCGAGTTTCTCTACAAGCGCGTCCTGCTGAAGGTCTCGGGCGAGGTGCTGATGGGCGATCAGGCCTACGGCATCGACATGAAGACCGTGGCCGGCGTGGCCCAGGCCGTGGCCGACGTGGCCCGCGAGGGCGTCGAGATATGCCTGGTCATTGGCGGCGGCAACATCTTCCGCGGACTGAGCAAGGCCGCCGGGGACATGGAGCGGGCCACCGCCGACTATATGGGCATGCTGGCGACCGTCATGAACGCCCTGGCGATGCAGGCCGCGCTCGAGAAGATCGGCGTCCAGACCCGGGTTCAGAGCGCCCTGACCATGAACGCCGTGGCCGAACCCTATGTGCGCCGCCGGGCCCTGCGCCACCTCGAGAAGGGGCGGGTGGTGATTTTCGCCGCCGGCGTCGGCGCGCCCTTCTTCACCACCGACTCGGGCGCCGCGCTGCGCGCCGCCGAGATGGGCTGCGACGCCCTGCTGAAGGGCACCAGCGTGGACGGCGTCTACACCGCCGACCCCAAGAAGGACCCGACCGCGACGCGCTACGAGACCCTGACCTATCACGATGTGCTGGCCAGGGACCTGAAGGTCATGGACGCCTCGGCCATCGCCCTGATGCGTGACTCAGGCATTCCGATCGTGGTCTTCTCGATCCGGGAAGACAATTCGCTGCGTCGGACGTTGACGGGGGAGGGGACGTTCACCGTCATCTCGTCCAACAAGGCCGCCTGAGCCGCCAAAGCCAAGAAAACGCGAGAGAAACGACCATGGCCAAGCCTGATCTGAAGACCTACCGCGAGCGGATGGACAAGTCCGTGGCCGCCCTGAAGGAAGAGTTCAACGGCCTGCGCACCGGCCGCGCCAACGTCGGCCTGCTGGATCCCGTTCAGGTCCAGGCCTACGGCTCCAACGCGCCGCTGAACTCGGTCGCCGCCATCAGCGTGCCCGAGCCACGCATGATCTCGGTCAATGTCTGGGACAAGTCGATGGTCGGGCCGGTCGAGAAGGCCATCCGCGCCGCCGGCCTGGGGCTGAACCCCATCGTCGACGGCCAGACCCTGCGTATTCCTGTGCCGGCCCTGACCGAGGAGCGCCGCAAGGACCTGGCCAAACTGGCCGGCAAATACACCGAGCAGCAGAAGATCGCCGTCCGCAACGTCCGCCGCGACGCCAACGAGGACCTCAAAAAGGCCGAAAAGGCCGGCGAGATCAGCCAGGACGAGCAGAAGAAGATGGAGAACGAAGTCCAGAAGGACACGGACGCGGCGATCAAACGCATCGACGAGGCCTTGAGGGCCAAGGAAGTTGAGATCATGCAGGTTTGACGGCGCGATTTGCCGTAGGATAAGCGCCGATGCCCGCCGAATCCCACCTTTCCGCCGCGTCAAGCGACGGGCCGCGCCACGTCGCCCTGATCATGGACGGCAATGGCCGCTGGGCCGAGGCGCGCGGCCTGCCGCGAGCCATGGGTCACCGCGAGGGCGTGCAGGCGCTGAAGCGCACGGTCGAGGCCGCGCCCCGGCTCGGCATCCGCTGCCTGACGGTGTTCGGCTTCTCGACCGAAAACTGGAGTCGGCCGGCGGAAGAAGTCTCCGATCTCATGGGGTTGGTCCGCTCCTATGTCGCCAGCGACCTCAAGCGGCTGGAGCGCGCGGGCGTGCGGGTTCGGGTGCTGGGCCGCCGCGCCGGCCTGCCCGACGACATCATCGCGATCATCGATCGGGCCGAGGCGACGACGGCGCACAACGACAAATTCCTGCTTCAGGTCGCCTTCAACTACGGCGGCCGGGCCGACATCGTCGATGCGGCCCGGCGGCATGTCGATGCCGTGCTGGCGGGTCGGGCGACCGGCCCGCTGGATGAGGAGTCGCTCGGTCTCGGTCTGTCCACCGCGGGCGCGCCGCCGGTCGATGTGATCGTCCGCACCTCGGGCGAGCATCGGCTGTCAAACTTCCTGTTGTGGGAGGCCGCCTATGCCGAACTGGTCTATCAGGACGTGCTCTGGCCCGACTACGGGGCCGAAGGTCTGGCGGACGCTGTCGCGCAGTATCGCAACCGCGACCGCCGGTTCGGCGGTCGGGCCCCGCTCGCCGAGGCCGCCGCGCCCGCCCTTGCGGCCGGCTGATGGCGTTCAAGGCCGGTGACATAGGCCTGAGGGCCGCTTCGGCCATCGTGCTGGCGCCCGCGGCGGTTCTGGCCATCTGGGCCGGCGGTCTGTGGTTCCTGGCCCTGATGCTGCTCGCCTGCACCCTGCTGGCGGTGGAATGGGCGATGATGAGCGCGGCCGGGGCCTGGCGGGTGATGGCGGGCGCGGTGGCCTTCGGCCTCGTCGCCGGTGTGGTGGCGGCCCACGCCCAACAGTTGTCGCTGGCCCTGGTCATGCTGGTCTTCGGCGCGGTGGCGGCCGGCCTGTTCGCGCGCAATCGCGGGCAGGAGGCGCTGGATGCCGCCTATGGCGTGCTCTACCTCGGCTGGCCGGCGGTGCTGCTGATCTGGCTGAGGGATGTCGATACGGCGACGGGCCTGGCCTGGACGGTGTCAGCCTTCGTCATCGCCTGGGCGGCGGACATCATGGCCTATCTGGTCGGCAGCCTGGTCGGCGGACCCAAGCTGTGGCCGCGCTTCTCTCCCAACAAGACCTGGTCCGGTTTCATCGGCGGCCTCGCCGCGGGCACGGCCGCGGGCGCGGCGCTGGCGGCGTTTCTGCACATGGGCATCGGTCCGCTGTGGGGCGCGGCCCTCGGACTGGCCGCGGCGCTGGCGACCATGGGCGGCGATCTTTGGGAGTCGGCCCTCAAACGGCGCTATGGCGTCAAGGACGCGGGCAAGTTGATCCCCGGGCATGGCGGCCTGCTCGACCGCGTCGACGGATTGATGTTCGCCGTGGTGGTGGTGGCCGCCGGGCGGCTGATCGTCGGCCTGCTGGGCGCGGGCGCATGATCCGGCGGCGCGTCTCCGTGCTGGGCTCGACAGGTTCGGTCGGCTGTTCGACTCTGGAGCTGATGGATCAGGCCGAGGCGGCCGGAACCGGCGTCTTCGAGGTCGAGGCCCTGACCGGGGGCGCCAATATCACGCGGCTGGCCGAACAGGCCCGTCGATGGAAGCCGAAGCTCGCCGTCACGGCCGATCCCGCCCGGATGAATGAGTTGCGTGACGCGCTGCAAGGAACCGGCGTCGAAGCGGCTGCCGGGGACCAGGCGGTGATCGAGGCGGCGGCCCGGCCCGTCGACTGGATCATGGCCGCCATCGTCGGCGCCGCCGGACTGCGCTCGGCCTGGGCCGCCGCCGCGACCGGCGCGACCCTGGCGCTGGCGAACAAGGAAAGTCTGGTTTGTTGCGGCCCGGCTCTGATCGACCGGGTCCGGCGGCACGGCGGACGCCTGATTCCCGTTGATTCCGAACATTCGGCCATCCATCAGGTCTTCCCGCACGATGCGCCTCACCGGGTCGGGAAACTGGTCCTGACCGCCTCCGGTGGGCCGTTCCGCTCCACCCCGCGCGAGGCCCTGGGGTCGATCACGCCGGAACAGGCCGTGGCCCATCCCAACTGGAGCATGGGCGCCAAGATCTCGGTCGACAGCGCGACCATGGCCAACAAGGGGCTGGAGGCGATCGAGGCGGCCTATCTGTTCGACATGCCGGCCGAGCGGATTGAGATCGTCGTCCATCCCGAGTCGATCATCCACAGCCTGGTCGAATACATCGATGGCTCGACCCTGGCCCAAATGGGGCCTCCGGACATGAAGACGCCGATCGCCTATGCGCTGGCCTGGCCGGACCGGATCGCATGGAAGGCCCCGCGGCTCGATCTCGCCGCCCTCGGCCGGCTGACCTTCGAGGCCCCGGACGAGGACCGGTTCCCGGCCCTGAAACTCGCGCGAGAGGCGTTACAGGCGGGCGGTACGGCGCCCATCGTGTTCAATGCCGCCAACGAGGTCGCGGCCCTCGCCTTCCTTGACCGTCGACTGGGCTTTCTCAATATTGCCGCAGTCGTCGCCGACACCTTGTCGCGCGTAACGGCCTCGGGGGTGGATTCCGGTTCCGACTGTGCTTGCGACGCGGCCCTGGCCGTGGATGCGCAGGCGCGGCGGATGGCGGAATCGATCATCCGCGGCATCGCGGCGGCAGCCTGAATGGCGAAGGGACCGATATCGGCATGACGGGATTTCTCGGTCAGGCGCTGCTCTACATCGTACCCTTCCTGCTGGTGCTGACCTTCATCGTCACCATTCATGAACTGGGCCATTTCCTCGTCGCCCGCGCCTTCGGCGTGAAGGTCGACCGGTTCTCCATCGGCTTCGGCAGGACCATCGTCGCGCGGACCGACAGACATGGCACGGAATGGCGACTCGCGTGGTTGCCGCTGGGCGGCTACGTCAAATTTTCCGGTGATCTCGACCCCTCCAGCGTGCCGGACCAGGCCGGCCTGGCCGAACTGAAGCAGCGGGTGATCGCCGAAAATGGCCCCGGCGCCGAGCGCGACTATTTCCATTTCAAGCCGATCTGGCAGCGGGCGTTGATCGTCGCCGCGGGGCCGGCGGCGAATTTCGCGCTTTCGATCGCCCTGTTCGCTCTGATCTTCGGTTTTCTTGGCTCGACCCTGATCCCCGCCCGCGTGCAGTCGGTCATGCCGGATTCTCCGGCCGCCGCCGCAGGCTTCATGCCCGGGGACCTGATTACGGCGGTCAACGGACGCATCATTCGCGACAGCCAGGATGTGACGCGCAAGGTGATGCTGAGCGCGGGGGATTCGCTCCGCTTCACCGTCAATCGTGACGACCGCGCCATAGTGCTGCTCGCCACCCCGGTCCGCAGGGTCGAAGACGATGAGATCGCCGGCCGCATCAATGTCGGCCGGATCGGCCTGAGCCTGCTGCCCGAACCCGGCGAGGCCCGGATCGTTCGCTATAATCCCGTCGAGGCCGTCGGCAAGGGTTTCGGCATGACCGGCGAGGTCCTCGGCACCACAATGAGCTATCTCGGCCGCATCGTCAGCGGCAAGGAGTCCGGCGATATGCTGAGCGGCCCGCTGGGAATCGCCAAGGCCGCCGGCGGGGTCACGAAGCAGGCGGCGTCCGCGACGGCCGACCCGGGATTCCAGGCGCTCAACGTCGCCACGACCCTCGTCTATTTCGCCGCCATAGTTTCGATCGGAATTGGCTTTCTAAACCTGTTGCCGATACCGGTTCTCGACGGAGGCCACCTGCTGTTCTACGGCTATGAAGCCGTGGCGCGCAGGCCAGTCCCCGCCCGGGTTCAGGAGATCGGCTACCGGGTCGGTCTTGCTTTGCTTGCGGGATTGATGTTGTTCGCCACCTGGAACGACCTGCAGAAGCTGAGCCTGTTCAAATTCCTCGGCGGGTTCGCATGACGAGCCGACGCCAGCCCCCGATGGTTTCCCGAATGATCCGACAACATGCCTCCGCCCTCCGTTTTGCCCGGGCCCTGAGCCCCAGCCTGCTGGCCCTTGCGGTCGCCGCGGGGCTGGCGACGCCAGCGCTGGCCCAGGCGCCGGTTCCGGGGGTCCAGCCAGGTGCGCCGGCCGAGGCCGCGCCCGCGCCGGACGCCGCGCCCGAGGAGCAGCGCCTCACCATCAATCGCATTCTGGTGCGCGGCAACCAGCGCATCGACCAGACCACGGTCCTGTCCTACCTGCCGATCCAGCCCGGAGACACGGTCGATGCTTCGGTTCTGGACGTGGCGGTCCGCACCCTGACCCGCACGCAGTTGTTCGCCGACGTCCAGTTGGGCATCCAACCCAATGGGGACCTGATCGTCGAGATCGTCGAGAACCCCATCATCAACCAGGTGGTGTTCGAGGGGAACGGCGCGATCAGCGAGGCCAAGCTTCGCGAGGAAGTCACTCTCCGGCCGCGCGGAATCTACACCCGGGCGCGGATCCAGGAAGACGTTGGCAAGATCGTCGAACTGTACCGCCTGTCGGGCCGCATCTCGGCCACCGTCACCCCCAAGATCGTCCAGCTGGAGCAGAACCGCGTCGACGTGGTGTTCGAGATCGACGAAGGCCCGGAAACCGGCGTCCGCTCCATCACCTTCCTGGGCAACAGCGCCTTCTCCGACAGTGATCTGCGGGGCGTGATGGTCACCGAACAGTCGGCCTGGTGGCGTCTGTTCACGACCAACGACAACTACGACCCCAATCGGCTCGACTATGACCGCGAGCAGCTGCGGAAATTCTACACCAATCGCGGCTACTACGATTTCCGGGTCCTGTCGGCGATCTCGGAACTGGCGCCGGATGACCGCGCCTTCGCCATCACCCTGACCGTTGAAGAGGGCGACCGCTACAATTTCGGGGACATCAACATCGTCACCGAAAACGACCGGCTGAATCCCGATTTCCTGAAGCTGCTGCTGCCGATCAGGAGCGGCGACCTCTACGAGAGCGACAAGATTGAGTCCGCGGTCGACGCCCTGACCTTCGCGGCCGGCTCCGCGGGCTACGCCTTTGTCGAGATCGAGCCGAACTATAGCGCCAATCCCGAAACCGACACCGTCGATGTCACCTTCAACATCAAGGAAGGTCAGCGGGTCTACGTCGACCGGATCAACATCATCGGCAACACCCGCACCCTGGACAACGTCGTCCGCCGCGAAATGATGCTGACCGAGGGCGACGCCTTCAACCGGACCCTGCTGGAGCGGTCGCGCAACAATCTGCGCGCCCTGGGCTTCTTCAAGGACGTCACCGTCGCTGAGGGCCGCGGCTCGGCGCCGGACCGGTCCGTGGTCAATGTCACCGTCACCGAACAACCCACCGGCGAACTGTCGGTCGGGGCCGGTTTCAGTTCCGTCGACGCCTTCGTCGTCAACCTCGGAATCACCGAGCGGAACTTCCGCGGCCGGGGCCAGAACGTGGTCGCGCGCCTCGAGTGGGGCTCGTTGCGGCAACAAATCGACTTCCGCTTCACCGAGCCAAAATTCCTCGGCCGCGATCTGCGCGCCGGCTTCGACGCCTTCCACTCGCGTTACGACCTCAGCGAATATTCATCGTATGACTACCGCTCGACCGGCGGCGGGGTGCGGGTATCCTATCCGCTCAACGGCTATACGCTGTTCAGCACCCGCTACTTCCTGAAGAGCGACGAGATCATTGTGCCCCAAGGCTATTGCGGGGCAGGCGGCGGCGCCAACGCCCTGTGCGATCAGGTCGGTTCGTTCCTGAACTCTTCGGCGGGCTACACCCTGCTGGTCGACCGTCGCAACGACCCGATCCGCCCGACCCGCGGCTGGAGCGGCAGCCTGCGTCAGGACTTCGCCGGCGTCGGCGGCGACGTCAGCTATCTGAAGAGCGCGATCGACCTGAAATACTACACGCCGCTGGTTGCCGACATCGTCGGGTTGATCCACGCCCAGGCCGGCATGCTCAACCAGATCGGCAACAGCGAATTGCGGATGCTCGATCATTTCCAGATGGGTTCCAATCTGGTACGCGGCTTTGCGCCCAACGGCATCGGCCCGCGCGATATCAACCCCTATGGCACCAGCGACTCGCTCGGCGGCAGCAAATATTGGGGCATTTCGGCGGAGCTGCAGATGCCGTTCTGGTTCCTGCCGAAGGAAGTCGGACTCAAGGGCTCGGTCTATGCCGATGCCGGCGGGCTCTACGACTACAAGGGACCGACGTCGTGGGCCTTTACCAACGAAGTCAATGCGCCCGGCTGTGTTCAGGGGACGACCATTCCGCTTCCGCCGGGATCCTGTACCGGACTGGTGTATGACAATGGCAATGTCGTTCGCTCCTCGGTCGGTGTCGGCCTGATCTGGGCATCGCCGTTCGGTCCGCTGCGGATCGACTACGCGATCCCGTTGACCAAGGGGAAGTTCGACCGCGTCCAGGAATTCAAGTTTGGCGGCGGGACATCGTTCTAAAGGCGTCTTCGAGCGAAGCGGTTTCCGGTTCGCGTGAAGAAGGCGTGTCAACACAGAGACAGACCCGGTTGTGATTGATCAGAACCGGGGCTCGCGTTCGATCACCGGCCGGACCGCGACGGGTGGAATGGCACAACCGACATTTTCCAGACAACCGCCGTCATCGACGCTGGCCGTACTCGCCGCGTTGACGAAAGCGCATCTCGTCGATCCGTCCCGCGCTGGCCAGGAGGTCAGGGGACTGGCTTCGCTCGAGGAAGCCGGCCCGATGCATCTGGCGTTCTTCGACAACCTGAAATATGCCGACCAGCTCGCTTCGACGAGGGCCGGGGCGTGCCTCGTCAGCGCGCGTTTCGAGGCCAGCGTGCCCTCCCATGTCGCGGTCCTGCGCGCGGCGCAGCCGTTCCGAGAATTCGTCACCATCGCCCGGGAACTGTACCGCGACGCCCTTCGCCCGCAATCCTGGTTCGGCATTGCCGGCATCGCCCCCTCCGCCGTGATCGATCCGACGGCGCACCTGGAAGACGGCGTGATCGTCGATCCCCTGGCGGTGATCGGCCCCGGCGTCGAAATAGGCTCCGGCACGGTGATCGGCGCGGCTGCGGTGATCGGCGCCAATGTCCGGATCGGACGGGACTGCAATGTCGGCGCGCATACCGCGATCCAGTCCGCGCTGGTCGGCAACAACGTCCTGATCCATCCCGGCTGCAGCATCGGGCAGGACGGCTACGGGTTCGTCTTCTTCGGTCCGGGGGGCCACCAGAAAGTGCCGCAGACCGGCCGGGTCGTGATCCAGAACGACGTCGAGGTCGGCGCCGGCACCACCATCGACCGCGGCAGCCTGCGCGATACCGTGATCGGCGAGGGCACGAAAATCGACAATCAGGTCCAGATCGGCCACAATGTGACGATCGGCAGGCATTGCCTGCTGGCCGCCCAGATTGGGCTGGCGGGCAGCCTGACGATTGGCGACAATGTGGCGCTGGGCGCCAAGGTGGGGATCAACAATCATCTCAAGATCGGCGACGGAGCCCAGGTCACGGCGATGAGTGCGGTCAAGGATGACATTCCGGCCAATGGACGCTGGGGTGGCCATTTTGCCAAGCCGACGAGGCAGTGGTTCCGGGAGATCGTGGCAGTGGAGCGTCTGGTGCGCGATGGCGCGGCCGATCCGAAGGGCGAGGGGCGGGAATGACGGAGGCGGCCGCAGTCAGGTTTGCGCTGGTGGATATCAATGAGATCCTCAAGACGCTGCCGCATCGTTTTCCGATGTTGCTGATCGACAAGGTAATCAATATCCGGACCGATTACTCGGGCACCGGCATCAAGAACGTCACCTTCAACGAGCCGCCGTTTCAGGGGCACTTTCCCGACCGCCCGGTCTATCCCGGCGTGATGATGATCGAAGCCATGGCGCAGACCGCCGGCGTGATCGGCATCAAGTCGGTCGAGGGTACCGAAAAGCCGCGCGCGGTTTATTTTCTCACCATCGACAAGTGCAAGTTCCGCAAGCCGGTGATGCCCGGCGATACCATCGAATACCACATGCGCAGCATCGGCCGCCGCAAGACCATGTGGTGGTTTCACGGCGACGCCATCGTCAACGGCGTCACCGTCGCCGAGGCCGACGTCGGCGCGATGCTGACCGACTGACTCGGTCGGAAGGCGCGCGCGTCGCCGATGCCGGCGTGCCGAAACACCTGGTAACGATACGTCACTGGACAGTTCCGGGATGTCGCGCTAACCACCGGAAAACCTTACACATTAGTCCCGCCTTTGGCTGATACCGGACCCTCGATGAGCATGATCGATCCCACCGCGCGGATTGAGGATGGCGCTGTGATCGGCGAGGGCACCACGATCGGTCCCTATTGCGTGATCGGGCCCGACGTCGTGATCGGCGCCAACTGCAGGCTGGTCGCGCATGTCTATGTCACCGCGCAGACCACGATCGGCGACGGCTGCACGGTCTATCCGTTCGTCTCGCTGGGTACGCCGCCGCAATCCCTGGCCTGGCGCGGCGAACAGACAAAACTCCAGATCGGCCAGGGCTGCACCATCCGGGAGCAGTCGACCATGAGCGCCGGGACGGTGGCCGGAGGCGGCGTCACCCGCGTCGGGGATCGCGGCTACTTCATGAATTGCAGCCATGTCGGCCATGACTGCGTGGTCGGCAACGACGTGATCTTCGCGACCTCGGCGACGCTGGGCGGCCATTGCGAGATCGGCGATTTCGTTTTCATGGGCGGCCTTTCGGCGGTGCATCAGTTCGGCCGCGTCGGCTCGCAGGTAATGGTCAGCGCGCTCACCGCGGTACGCGGCGACATAATCCCGTACGGCCTTGCCAACGGCCAGTTCGCCCATCTTTCGGGTCTCAACATCGTCGGCATGAAGCGCCGCAAGTTCAGCCGCGAGCGACTGGCCAGGGTTCGGTCATTCTATCTGAAGCTGTTTCACGGCCCCGGAGTCTTTGCCGAGCGTCTCGATGAGGCGCGGCATATGGCGGACGCCGATCCCGCCATTGCGGAAATCCTCGACTTCATCGATGCCGGGAAACATCGCGAGTTGTGTCAGCCGCTGAAGGCCGGCAAGGCGACTTGATGTCGAAGGCACCGGGGGCAAGCCATGACGAATGAGGCTTTGCTGGTTTCTTCGCCGGTCGGAGTGATCGCGGCCGGCGGCGTCATGCCGTTCGCGGTGGCGGACTCGCTGATCGCGCGCGGTATCGATCCCGTGCTGTTCGCGCTGAAGGGCGCTTGCGATCCGGTACGGGTCGTGCGCTTTCGCCATCACTGGATTTCGGTCGGCCAGGTCGGCCGGGCGATGAAGTTGTTTCGCAGCGAGAACTGCCGCGACCTGGTGTTCATCGGCACCTTGGTGCGGCCGGCGCTGTCGGAGATCCGGCTGGACTGGACCACCGTTCGCATGCTCGGCCGGGTGTGGGCGGCGTTCCGCGGCGGCGATGATCATCTGCTGTCAGGGATCGGCCGGATTCTCGAACAGGACGGCTTTCGCATGGTCGGGATCAAGGACGTCGCCCCGGATCTCTTGATGCCCGAGGGATGCGTCACCCGCACCGCGCCGGATGACAAGGCCAAAGCCGACATCGCGCGCGGGCGCGAGGTGCTGCGGGCGCTGAGCCCGTTCGACATCGGCCAGGCCACCATCGTGATCGACGGCCATGTGGTCGCTGTGGAAGACATCGAGGGCACCGATGGCCTGCTGGCGCGGGTGGCGCGGCTGCGCGGCGAGGGCCGGATCCGCGCCAGGGCGCCGCGCGGCGTGCTGGTGAAGGCGCCGAAGAGCGGTCAGGATTTGCGCTTCGATCTGCCGACCATCGGTCCGCGCACGATCGAGCGCGCGACCGAGGCCGGCCTTGCCGGCATTGCCATCGTCGCCGGCCATACCATCGTGGTCGAGCCGCAGGCCATGATCGCGGCCGCCGATGCGGCGGGCCTGTTCGTGACGGGTTTGCCCGCGTGATCCCGCCACGAGCAACCGCCGATGTCGTGCGCAAGATATTCCTGATCGCAACCGAGGAGTCCGGCGACCGGCTCGGCGCCAGCCTGATGAAGGTGCTGCGCCAGCGGCTCGGCGGCGCCGTCCGCTTCGAGGGCGTCGGCGGCCGGGCGATGGCGCGCGAGGGCCTGGTGTCGCTGTTTCCGATCGAGCAACTGTCGATCATGGGCTTCGCGGCCGTGGTGAAGCAACTGCCGATGCTCCTGCGGCGCATCGATGAAACCGCCACCGCGGCGACGCAGGCATCGCCCGACGTGCTCGTCATCATCGACAGCCCCGATTTCACCCACCGCGTCGCGCGCCGCGTCCGCGCCAGCGATCCCGCGATCCCGATCGTCAACTACGTCTCGCCCTCGGTCTGGGCCTGGCGACCCGGCCGCGCACGGGCCATGACAGCCTACGTCGACCAGGTGCTGGCGCTGCTGCCGTTCGAGCCAGAGGAGTATCGCAAACTGCGCGGCCCGCCCTGCAGCTATGTCGGTCATCCCCTGATCGAACAGATCGGAACGTTGCGGCCCGGAGCCGACGAGCAGAAGCGCCGCGACCAGGCCCCGCCGGTGCTGCTGGTGCTGCCGGGCAGCCGCCGCAGCGAGGTCCGGCATCACATGGCGGTGTTCGGCGCGGCGCTCGGCCTGCTGCAAGGCGAGGGCGTGGCGTTCGAACTGGTGCTGCCGACCATGCCGCATCTGGCCGATGCGGTGCGCGAGGGTGCCGCCAGCTGGCCGGTGCAGCCTGCAATCGTGATCGGCGAGACCGAGAAGCGCGCCGCGTTCCGGATCGCGCGTGCGGCGCTGGCGAAGTCAGGCACCGTGACGCTGGAACTGGCGCTGGCGGGGGTGCCGATGGTGACGGCCTATCGCACCGGCGCGATCGAGGCCTGGATCATGCTGCGGATGATCAAGGTCCCCTCGGTGATCCTCGCCAACCTCGTGATCGGCGACAATGTCGTGCCGGAATTTTTGCAGGCCGACTGCACGCCGGAGAATTTGGCACGCGCGCTGCGCGACGTGCTCCAGGAGTCGCCGCTGCGGCAGCGACAAGTCGATGCCTTTGCGAAAATCGACGCGATCATGTCGACCGGCAACGCGACGCCGAGCACGCGCGCGGCGGATATCGTGCTGGCGACGATGCGGAAGAAGCGGGGTTTAGTAAAATCGTAGGGTGGGCAAAGGCGCGCTTGCGCCGTGCCCACCATCTATCATAACCGGGGCTTTGAATGACGGGCACGCCATCGGCGCGCATTCGCGCACCGTTGGCTTTACCCACCCTACGATCCAAACGCAAAAGCCGGATGCGACCGCATCCGGCTTTCAGAATCTCTAAACGCCTGCGCGCTACTTGCGCTTGTCGATCGGGACGTAATCGCGGCGGGCGACGCCGGTGTAGAGCTGGCGCGGGCGGCCGATCTTCTGCTGCGGGTCCTCGATCATCTCGCTCCACTGGCTGATCCAGCCGACGGTGCGGGCGACCGCGAACAGCACGGTGAACATCGATGTCGGGAATCCCATCGCCTTCAGCGTGATGCCCGAATAGAAGTCGACGTTCGGATAGAGCTTGCGGTCGATGAAATACTGGTCGCTCAGCGCGATCTTTTCCAGCTCCAGCGCGACCTTCAGCATCGGATCGTCGCCGTGGCCGGTTTCCGCCAGCACCGCGTGACACATCTTCTGCATGATCTTTGCGCGCGGATCGTAGTTCTTGTAGACGCGGTGGCCGAATCCCATCAGCCGGACTTCGCTGTTCTTGTCCTTCACCTGCTTGATGAAATCCGGAATCTTGTCGACGGTGCCGATGTCGGCGAGCATGGCCAGCGCCGCTTCATTGGCGCCGCCATGCGCCGGGCCCCACAGGCAGGCGATGCCGGCGGCGATGCAGGCGAACGGATTGGCGCCGGAGGAGCCGGCGATGCGTACCGTAGAGGTCGAGGCGTTCTGCTCGTGGTCGGCATGCAGGATGAAGATCTTGTCGAGCGCGTCGGCCAGCACCGGATTGATCTTGTAGTCCTCGCAGGGCACCGCGAAGCACATGTGCAGGAAGTTCTCGGCGAAGGAGAGCGAGTTCTTCGGATACATGAAGGGCTGGCCGATGGTGTATTTGAAGGCCATCGCCGCCAGCGTCGGGACTTTTGCGATCATCCGCATCGACGCGATCATGCGCTGCTGCGGATCGTTGATGTCGGTGGAGTCGTGATAGAACGCGGCCAGCGCGCCGACCGCCGCCACCATGATCGCCATCGGATGGGCGTCGCGGCGGAAGCCCTGGAAGAAGCGGGCCATCTGCTCGTGGACCATGGTATGATGGATCACGCGATGGTCGAAATCGGCCTTCTTGGCCGGGGTCGGCAATTCGCCGTAGAGCAGCAGGTAGCAGGTTTCGAGGAAGTCGCCTTGTTCCGCCAACTGCTCGATCGGGTAGCCGCGGTATTCCAGGATTCCGGCATCGCCGTCGATATAGGTGATCTTGGACTGGCAACTGCCGGTCGAGGTAAAGCCGGGATCGTAGGTGAACATGCCGGCCTGGGCGTAAAGCTTGGCGATGTCGATGACATCGGGCCCGACGGTGCCGCTCAAAATCGGGAAATCGAAGCTCTTGTTGCCGACGGTCAGCGTTGCGGATTTCTTGTTGGAAGTTGCGTCCATCGTGTAGTCCCCGATGAGATCGTTGCGGAAACCGGCGGCCGAGGGCGCCAAAACGTGATGGCTGGCGCGGGAAACCGGTTATTCTGGCAGTACCTCGGAAAGGGGTATCTTATTGCTGTTTGCACTGCAAGGCGGCCACCGCGGCCCTGCATTACCACCTTATGCGGGGGTCTGGTCGCCGAGCCGGGCCAGGCATTCCTCGCGTCCCAGCACCGCCAGCACGTCGAAAATTCCCGGCGACGTGGTGCGGCCGGTCAATGCTACCCGGAGCGGCTGCGCCACCGCGCCGAGCTTGAGGCCGCCAGCATCGGCGAATGCGCGCATCGCAGCTTCGGTTGTCTCGGCAGTCCACGGCGAAACCGGCTCAAGCGCGGCCTTGAGCCTGCCGATCAGCGCGCGGTTTTCCGGCGTCAGCAGCGCCGCCGCCTTGGGCTCGACCTCGAGCGGGCGGTCGGCGAAGATGAAATAGGCGCTGTCGATCAGTTCGATCAGCGTCTTGGCGCGCTCCTTCAGGCTCGGCATCGCCTGCAGCAATTGTGCCCGCGTGGTGTCGTTGAGCTTGGCCTTGAGGCTGGAACGATCCGGCACATGATCCAGCACGTCCTCGAACATGGTGACCAGCTCGGCATCCCCGGCGTGGCGGATATAGTGGCCGTTGAGGTTTTCCAGCTTGGCGAAGTCGAACCGCGCCGCCGAGCGGCCGATCCCCTGGAGGTCGAAGGCGTCGATCATTTCCCGGGTGGAGAATATCTCCTGGTCGCCATGGCTCCAGCCGAGCCTGACCAGATAATTGCGCAGCGCCGCCGGCAAATAGCCGAGCGAGCGGTAGGCATCCACCCCCAGCGCACCATGACGTTTCGAAAGTTTCGAGCCGTCGGGGCCGTGGATCAGGGGGATGTGCGACATGCTCGGGATGTCCCATCCCAGCGCGTCGTAGATCTGCTTCTGGCGCGCGGCGTTGATCAGGTGATCGTCGCCCCGGATCACATGGGTGACGCCCATGTCGTGGTCGTCGACCACCACCGCGAGCATGTAGGTCGGATTGCCGTCGCCGCGCAGCAGCACGAGGTCGTCGAGGTTCTCGTTCTGCCAGACCACGCGGCCCTGGACCTGGTCCTCGATCACGGTCTCGCCCGACAGCGGCGCCTTCAGGCGGATCGTGGGCTTGATGCCTTCGGGCGCCTGCTTCGGATCGCGGTCACGCCACAATCCGTCATAAAGGCGGGTGCGGCCCTCGGCGCGGGCCTTCTCGCGCATGGCCGTGAGTTCCTCTGACGTCGCGTAGCAGCGATAGGCCTTGCCGGCGGCGAGCAGCGATTCCGCCACTTCGCGGTGGCGGCCCGCGCGGGTGAACTGGTAAACGACGTCGCCGTCCCAATCGAGCCCGAGCCATTTCATGCCGTCCAGGATGGCCGCGATCGCGGGTTCGGTCGAGCGCTCGCGGTCGGTGTCCTCGATCCGCAGCAGCATCCTGCCGCCGTGCTTTTTGGCGTACAGCCAGTTGAACAGCGCCGTGCGGGCGCCGCCGATGTGGAGAAAACCGGTGGGCGAGGGGGCAAAGCGGGTGACGACGGAATCGGTCATACCAACAGCATTTCGGGGACAATAAGGGGTTGCGCGGAGCGCGCTGGTGTATAGCAGGATCGGTGCATAACTAAAGCCTTCCTTGGAAGGTGCGGATTTGGCAGAAGGTCCGCTGAATCCGGACGGGAACCAGCATGACAGCAGAAACAATGGCGGCGGATACAGGCCGCGATTTCATCCGCGATATCGTCCAGGCCGACCTCGACGCCGGGAAATATCGCGAGATCGTGACGCGCTTCCCGCCGGAGCCGAACGGCTATCTGCATATCGGCCATGCCAAGTCGATTGCCCTCAATTTCGGCATCGCCCGGGAATTCGCCGGCCGCTGCCACCTGCGCTTCGACGACACAAACCCGACCAGGGAAGAGCAGGAATATATCGATTCGATTCAGGCTGATGTGCGCTGGCTCGGCTACGATTGGGGAGCCGACCTGTATTATGCATCTGACTATTTCGAGCGGCTGTATGAGTGGGCCGAGGGCCTGATCCGGGCCGGCCACGCCTATGTCGACGACCAGTCGCAGGAGGAGATCCGCGTCAAACGCGGCACGCTGACCGAGCCCGGCAAGAACAGCCCGTTCCGCGACCGCTCGGTGGAGGAGAACCTCGATCTTTTCCGCCGCATGAAGGCGGGCGAGTTTCCCAATGGCACCCGGGTGCTGCGCGCCAAGATCGACATGGCCTCCGGCAATATCAACCTGCGCGATCCCGTGCTCTACCGCATCCTGCACGCTCACCATCCGCGCACCGGCGACGCCTGGTCGATCTATCCGAGCTACGACTACGCCCACGGCCAGTCCGACGCGATCGAGGGCATCACGCATTCGATCTGCACGCTGGAATTCGAGGACCATCGGCCGCTCTACGAATGGCTGCTCGACAAGCTGCCGGTGCCCTCGAAGCCGCGGCAGTACGAATTCGCCCGGCTCAACCTGACCTACACGCTGCTGTCGAAGCGGGTGCTGACCGAACTGGTGCGCGGCGGCCATGTCGCCGGCTGGGACGATCCGCGGATGCCGACCATCGCGGGGCTGAAGCGGCGCGGCGTGCCGCCGGCGGCGATCCGCGAATTCATCAAGCGGATCGGTGTCGCCAAGGCCAACAGCGTGGTCGATGTCGGCATGCTGGAATTCTGCATCCGCGAGGATCTCAACAGGTCGTCGCTGCGCCGCATGGCGGTGCTGCGGCCGCTCAAGGTCGTGATCGAGAATTATCCTGAAGGCGCGGGCGAAGAGCTGGAAGCCGTCAACCATCCGGACGATCCCGCCGCGGGCTCCCGAAAGATCGCTTTCGGCCGCGAGCTCTACATCGAGCGCGACGATTTCATGGAGAATCCGCCGAAGAAGTTCTTCCGGCTGTCGCCCGGCACCGAGGTGCGGCTGCGCTATGCCTATTTCATCAAATGCACCGAGGTCATCAAGGACGCGGCCGGCGAGGTGATCGAGCTGCGCTGTACCTATGATCCCGCCACAAAAGGCGGCAACGCGCCCGACGGCCGCAAGGTGAAAGCGACCATGCACTGGCTGTCGGCGGCAAGCTCGCTGCCTGCCGAGATCCGCATCTACAATCCGCTGTTCGCAAAGCCCAATCCGGATGCCGGCAATTTTGCCGCCGACCTCAATCCGCAGTCGCTCGAAGTGCTGACCGATGCGCGGATCGAGCCGGCGATCGCCGCGAGCAATTCGACGGATGTGGTACAGTTCGAGCGGCAGGGCTATTTCGTCCGCGATGCGGATTCGACCGCGGACCATCCGGTATTCACCCGCACCATCGGCCTGCGCGATACGTTTGCCAAGGAAGTCGGCGGCAAGGGCTGACGCTAACTGATTGAGGGAACATCCCATGGCAAGCGCCGCCGACGATGTTGCATCCGACCTGATGTCGCGATGGGCGGAGTGTTTCGGCAGATTCGATGCCGAGGCCCAGGCATCGCTCTATTCGAGGCACGCGTTGTTCTTCGGCTCGAACCCGACGCTGTACCGGGGTCGTGACGGCGTGAGAGCCTATTTCGAGGCTCTGCCGAAATGGGATTCACGCGCCGTCCGCTTTACGGATATCAGCACGGCGCAGGTCAATCCCGATCTGGTCAACTTCGCCGCCATTGCCTGGTTCGACGTCGACGGCGCGCCAAGGCTGTCGGTCAAGATCACCTGGGTGATCGTCCGCGAAGACGGCGACTGGAAGATCGTCAGCCACCACGTCTCGCCGAAGGCGCCGCTGATCTAGCGGCGGCTGTCTCAGCAATAGCCGTAGAACCCGCAGACATAGGGCAGCCGCGCGCCGTCGGTGTCGTACGGACCGCCATAATACGGGCCGGGATAATAGAACGACCACGACGAGCCGTAATTGTAGTTGCCCCGGTTCCATGGCGGGTTCGGCAACAGGTTGTAGGGAATGATCGGCGGCTCGTCCCGGACGGGCTGCACCACCACGATCCGCGGCGCGACGGCAGGCTCGGCAAAGATCGCGCCGAGCCGGCTCTGGGTCGACAGATCGGCGGCATCGGTGGGCATCGCGCTGGCCGCGAGCGCGACGAAAACGGAAAGTGTGATCCTGTGCGGCATGGCCGGGCCCCGGTTGATTCGGGAATCCTAGCCGCAGGATGGTTAGCAAAGGTTAAGGATTCTGCATCCGTTCCGCTTTCCGGCGAATGACGGCTTCCGATAGCCTCGACCCCGTTGGTAATCGCAGGGCGTACCCGATGGCGGAGCGGGGCAGGGCTCGGACCCAGGGTTTTGCCGGCACCTGGCCGCCGCGCGGGGCGACGCAGGCCGGCGGCCTCGCGCCGTCACACCTCACGGCATGGCCGTCGATCGTCGACAAGCTGCGGGCCTGGCTCCGCGCCGAGGCCGGCGCCGGGCGGCTGCTGCCCTGGGTGCCGGTCGCCTTCGGCGCCGGGATCGCCGGCTACTTTGCCGCCGAGCGCGAGCCGGTCCTGCCGGTGGCCGCGGCCGCGGCGATCGTGCTTGGCGCGGCGGCGTCGCTGCTGCGGCGACACAAGGTGTTTCCGCTTCTCGTGATGGTGGCCGCCGTGGCCGCCGGTTTTGCCATCGCGACCTGGAAGACCGCGCGGGTCGCGCATGGCGTGCTGGCGCGGCCGATCTATGCGGTGTCGATGTCGGGCTTCGTCGAGACGCGCGACATCCGCGCGCGCACCGACCGCTTCGTCCTGCGCGTCGTCGCAATGGAGAGCCCGCGCGGCCCGACGAGACTGGAGCGGGTGCGGCTGTCGGTGCGCAAGGGCACCGCGCCCGCCGTCGGCAGTTTCGTCGAATTGAAGGCGCGCCTGCTGCCGCCGCTGGGGCCGCTGCGGCCGGGCGCCTACGATTTCGGCCGCGACATGTATTTTGCGGGCATCGGCGCCTCCGGTTTCGTGATGGGAAGCATCAAGACCGCACCGCCGCCCGACACCGGCGGCTGGTCGCTGCGCTATGCCGCCTTGATGCAGGGCCTGCGCGATGCGATCGACGCGCGCATCGGCGCCGTGCTGGACGGCGACCGCCGCGCCATCGCCACCGCGCTGCTGACCGGGCGCCGCGACGCCATCACGGCGCCGGTCAACGATGCGATGTTCGTTTCCGGCCTTGGCCATGTGCTGTCGATCTCGGGCTATCACATGGCGGTCGTCGCCGGCGTGGTGTTCTTCGCGGTGCGCGCGCTGCTGGCGCTGATCCCGCCGCTCACCGTCGGTTATCCGATCAAGAAATGGTCTGCGGCCGCGGCATTGCTCGCCGCCGCCTTCTATCTGCTGCTGTCCGGCGCCGAGGTCGCCACCCAGCGCTCGTTCTTCATGACCGCGGTGGTGCTGATCGCCATCATGGTCGACCGCCGCGCGGTGACGTTCCGCACCCTGGCGGTGGCGGCGATGATCGTGCTTTCGATCGCGCCGGAAGCGCTGGTGCATCCGAGCTTCCAGATGTCGTTCGCGGCGACGCTGGGCCTCGTGGCGCTGATCCAGATCGGCATGCCGCATCTGTTCTCCGCACCCGACAATTCCGCCACCGCGCGGATGGCGCTGTGGGGCGGCCGCGAAATCGCGATGTTGGCGCTGGCCTCGCTGGTGGCGGGGCTCGCCACCATGCCCTATGCCGCCTTTCACTTTCACCGCGTGACGCCGTATGGCGTGCTCGCCAATTTGGCGGCGATGCCGGTGGTCTCGGCGCTGGTGATGCCGGCGGGGCTGCTTGGCATGGTGGCGATGCCGTTCGGGTTCGACGGCTTGTTCTGGAAGGTGATGGGCTGGGGCATCGACTGGATGATCGCGGTGGCGCAATGGGTCGCCGCATTGCCGGGCTCGATTGGCCGCGTGGCGGCGTTCGGCACCGGACCGCTGATCGCGGCGAGCATCGGCATCATCCTGCTCGGGCTGTTGCGCACGCCGCTGCGCTGGAGCGGGGCGGCAGCCCTGCTGGGGGCTGTGGTCTGGGCGCTGGCGACGCCGCAGCCGGATATCCTGATTTCCGCCGACGGCCACACCGTCGGCGTCCGCGGCCGCGACGGCCGCCTGCATCTGATCGGCAGCGCCAGAGGAAGCACCAGGGACAGTTTCCTGCTGCGGGAGTGGCTGGCGGCCGACGCCGACGGCAGGCTCACGGCCGATCCCTCCCTCTCCGGGGGCGTGTCATGCGACCAGGCCGGCTGCGTCGCGCCGCTGGCCGATGGCGGGCTGGTCGCACTGGCGCAGCGGCCGGATGCGCTGGCGGACGATTGCGCGCGTGCGGCGCTGCTGGTGACCACGCGACCGGCGCCGGCGGACTGCGGCGCGCACGTGGTCGACCGGGAACGCCTGCAGCGGCATGGTGCGCTGGCGCTGCGGCGAAGCCCCGGCGGCTTTACGGTCGACGCGGTCAGGCCGCGCGGCGTCGACCGGCCGTGGTCGCCGGCGGTGGATGGGGTGGAGGGCGAAGCCGGCGTGAGGCGACCGGCGGCGCTACGTGCGGTGGATGCGACGCCGTCGGAAGCCGATTGGCAGGCGGAGGATTAGGGACGCGGCGCCGATCTAGTCGCCGTGCGGGTGATCGTCGACGGGATCAC
>NZ_JAUYQU010000274.1 GCF_030697065.1 Bradyrhizobium sp. | reverse complement strand
GGCGAAAGTGCAGCGGGAAACGCACCTCCGCGACCTCGAGGCTGCCGACTTTGAGGCCGCCGACGCTGTGCCATTCGCCAATCGACGAATACCCATCGCCGCCGGCGGAGGCGCCGCCGCCGGGGCGCGCCTGAAACAGATGCCAGATGAAATTCTTTCCCGTGCGCGGATCCTCGCCCTGGATCGCGATCCGGAACCGGCGGCTCCAGCCCGCCATGGCACGATCCGGACAGGACGCCGACAACGCCTTGACGATGGCTTCCACGATTTCATTGGAGGGATGACTGGTGCACAAAGTCACCGGACGGCCGGGATCGGCCCAGACGATGGTCCCCTGTTTGGCGATCACCTTCAACGGCCGCAACGCGCCGGTGTTCTTGGGGATTTCGGCGTCGATCAGATAGGAAAAAGCCATCGCCACCGCCGCCTGCATGTTGGCATGCGAGGAATTGACGAAACTGGTCGACTGCGGATCGGAGTCCGACAGATCGACCTCGATGTCGCTGCCCCTCTTGGTCACTTTTGCGGCGATCCGGATATCGCTGCGGCCATGGCCGTCATCGTCGAGAAACGCCTCGCCAAGGAACACGCCATCCTTCCAGGTCGAGACCACCGCGCGGGTCTGCTGCTCGGTGGCATCGAGGATCGCCTCGATGGCGGCTTCGACCACCGGCGCGCCGAACTCGCTGAACAGTTTCGAGACGCGGCGCTCGCCGAGATGGGCCGCTCCCAGCATCGCCGCCAGGTCGCCGCGAAACTCGCGCGGGTTGCGCACGTTCAGCGCCAGCAGATCGAGCAGGTCCTCGCGCGGCCGGCCGGCCTCGGAGAGCCGGATCGGCGGGACGCGCAGCCCCTCCTGCCAGATCTCGGTGGCGCCGGGATTGTAGGCGCCGTGGGTAGCGCCGCCGATATCGCTGAAATGGGCACGAACGATGGTCCAGAGCAGGCGCCTGTCGCCGGCGAACACCGGCACGAAAACCGTGAGATCGGGCAGATGGCTGCCGCCGTGATAGGGATCGTTGAGCAGAAACACGTCGCCTGGCACGACGTCCCTGAACCGGTCCTCGATCACCCGCGTCGCCCAGGGCAGCGCGCCGACATGGACCGGGAGATGATCCGCCTGTGCGATCAGGCGGCTGCTTGTGTCACAGATCGCCAGCGAAAAATCGCGGCTGGAATTCAGGATCTGCGAATAGGTGGTGCGAAGCATGGCTTCGCCCATTTCCTTCACGATCGAGCTCAGGCGGTGCTGAACCACGGATCGCGTGATGGGATCGATCTTGCTGGACATGGACGCTTGTTGGCAAAAACCGGCGGCGGGATCAAGGGACGCCGGTCGGGCAGCGCCTCGGCGAAGGAAGCCGACGCTTCGAGCGCGACGCTGCCTATACGTTCATCCAGCGGATTGCTGGCCACCCAAGGCCCGTTGGTCAAGTTGCGTCGACCGGTAAAAGCAGGTAAGCGGAGGGTAGTCGGGCAATGCCTATTCTGGGGCGCTGAAATGTCGAAAATTTCCATCCTCGGGCTTAGCGGCAGCCTAAGAAATGCTCGGTTCCGCCTGGGCAGCCGATCCTTGACGAAAGAGCTTGAGGGGATCGAATCCGAGAAAGACCTGACGGCCTATCTTGTTACCCAGACGAAAATCAGAGCTGATGATTTTCTCGAGGCCGGTCTCACAAGCGGTAGTCCGTTTGATGAAGTGTACCGCGCCTTGCAAAAGCGAAGGTTCGAGCGAGGACTGAGCAATTCCGAAGCCGCCACCGCAGCGGCACTGTGGGCCGCTCATCGGGCTGGCACGCAGATATCGCACATTGCCCTTGCAGAGCATTTCCCTCCGAACGGACCCGTTCGCGAGGCGGCGCGGCTGGCCGCGGCGCTTCGCGCTGCCGACGGCATCATTGTTTCGAGTCCGGTTTATTTCGGAGACCGGGGTTCGCTGGTGCAGGGACTGTTCGAATTTATCGCCTCCGATTCGAGCCTGAAGCAAGACATGGCCGGAAAGATTTACGGCGGGCTCGCCGTGGGGGCCAAGAGAAATGGTGGCCAGGAAACGACGCTAATCTACCAGATGCTCGACATGCTCAACATGGGCTTCCTGGCGGTCGGCAATGGCCACGAAACAACGGCTCAGTACGGCGGAACCGCGAAAGCGGGGGACGTCGGCACCTTTGCATCGGACCAATACGGGCTTGAGACGTGCATTGGAACGGGACGAAGGGTGGCGCGCACTGCGCTTATGAAGTCGCTGCACCGAAATGGCGCGGCACTCACCGACAAGCTTTCGATCCATCTCTGGCTGGTTCAGGACAGCGAAGACGGAAGAGGCCATCGGTATTTTCAGAATTGGGCGAAGGAGATTCATGATCGTGACCCGTCGGTAAACGTGCGGATATTCGACGCCGTGAACCATGAGGTCGTTCGGTGTATTGCTTGCGAGGTCTGCCCAACCCACTTGGGCGACGCCAGTGAATACCGTTGCATCATCACATCGGCCGATGATTTTTTCGTCAAGCATCATGTCGATCTGCTTGATGCAGATGCCATTCTAATTGCAGCCTACAGCCCCGAAAATCGCACTGCGATAAAATCAGTCTATCAGCAGTTCATCGAACGAACCCGGTATCTTCGGCGCGACAACTACCTTTTCGAGGACTTGCTTGTGGCCCCCTTCGTGGTCAGCCATATCGAAGCTCGCCAGAACCTGCACATTCGTATGGCGACCTCGATGATACGGCA
>NZ_JAUYQU010000253.1 GCF_030697065.1 Bradyrhizobium sp. | reverse complement strand
GCCGTGGTGCAGC
Organism: Bradyrhizobium sp.; assembly: GCF_030697065.1. GTDB lineage: Bacteria > Pseudomonadota > Alphaproteobacteria > Rhizobiales > Xanthobacteraceae > Bradyrhizobium. The sequence goes on along the minus strand of NZ_JAUYQU010000253.1, from coordinate 11,572 downwards.
CGCATCGCTTCACGCGATTGCAGTCGCTGTTCGAGGAATTTTGTACTTGTTTCAACGATGCCGACACGGTGGTGGTCGCGGAAGTCTATCCGGCCGGCGAGGCGCCGATCGAGGGTATCGACCGCGATCATTTTGTGCTGGGCCTGCGCGCCCATGGCCATCGCGAGGTGATCCCGCTGCCGGCTTCCAGCGATCTCGCAGCCGTCGTCGCGGGGGCCGCGAAGACCGGCGACTACGTCATCTGCCTCGGCGCCGGCAACATCACCCAATGGGCCTATGCGCTGCCCGGCGAATTGAAGGCGCTGGGGTGATGGGCTCGCCTGCAGCTTCAGCATCTATCAATACGTCATGGCCGGGCCAGCCCGGCCCTGACGTATTGTGAGGGTTTGAGTGACGTTTCCCGACATCACGTCCGAGCTGAAAGCCGCCATGCCCGAGTTGCGCGGGCGGCTGCTGGCAAACCAGTCGCTGGCGGAACTGACCTGGTTTCGGGTCGGTGGGCCGGCGCAGGTGCTGTTCACGCCCGCGGATGAGGACGACCTCTCATACTTCCTGGCGCAATTGCCGGGCGAGCTTCCCGTCCATGTCGTCGGCGTCGGCTCCAATCTGATCGTGCGCGATGGCGGCATCCCGGGCGTGGTGATCCGGCTCGGCCCGCGCGGCTTCGGCGAGACCGGCGCCGAGGGCGATACCGTCACCGCCGGGGCTGCCGCGCTCGACAAGCGCGTGGCCGAGACCGCGGCGGCGGCCCATATCGGCGGGCTGGAATTCTACTTCGGCATTCCCGGCACCATCGGCGGCGCGCTGCGCATGAATGCCGGCGCCAACGGCGCGGAGACAAAGGACGTGCTGATCGAGGCGGTCGGCATCGGCCGCGACGGCCGCCGGCATGTGTTCGGCAATGCCGACATGAAATTCGTCTACCGCAGCAGCGGCGTCGATCCCTCCATCATCTTCACCTCGGCGCGCTTTCGCGGCAGCATCGCCGCGGGCGAAGCCATTCGCGCGCGGATGAACGATGTACAAAATCACCGCGAGACCGCGCAGCCGATCCGCGAAAAGACCGGCGGATCGACCTTCCAGAATCCGCCCGGCCACAGCGCCTGGAAGCTGATCGACGCCGCCGGCTGCCGTGGCCTGCGCGTCGGCGGCGCCCAGGTGTCGGAGCTGCACTGCAATTTCCTGATCAACACCGGTGACGCGACCGGCCATGATATCGAAACCCTCGGCGATACCGTGCGCGCGCGGGTGAAGGAAAATTCCGGAATTGAGCTACACTGGGAAATCAAGCGGATCGGAATTTTCGCGTAGACGTCATTCCGGGGCGCGCGCAGCGCGAACCCGGAATCTCGAGATTCCGGGTCTGGTCCTGCGGACCATCCCGGACTGACGAAGCAAGCCATCAATAGGTCAACTCATGCAGATCACCATTCTTTTCGGCGGCACCAACAAGGAGCGGCTGGTGTCGGTCGCCTCGGCGCAGGCGCTGCACCGGGCGCTGCCTGAAGCCGATTTGTGGTTCTGGGACGTCGACGACAGCGTGCGGGCCGTCCGCTCCGAGGCGCTGCTCGGCCATGCGCGGCCGTTCGAAGACGATTTCAAGCCGAATACTCCCAGCCTCGGCGCGATCGGGGCGGCGCTCGACAAGGCCGCGGCCGAGGACCGCGTGCTGGTGCTCGGCCTGCATGGCGGCCGCGCCGAGAATGGCGAGTTGCAGGCGATGTGCGAACTGCGCGGCATTCCCTTCACCGGTTCCGGCTCGGCCTCCTCGCATCTGGCGTTCGACAAGGTCGCGGCCAAGCGCTTTGCCGCGATTGCGGGGGTGCGGGCGCCGGGCCATGTGGCGCTGGCGGATATCGAGGCGGCGCTGGCCGAATACGGCAAGCTCATTGCAAAGCCGGCGCGCGACGGATCGAGCTATGGCCTGATTTTCGTCAACGCCAGGCAGGATCTGGTCGCCGTCCGCAACGCGGCGACGGCGGAAGAATATCTGATCGAACCGTTCATTTCGGGCGCGGAAGCAACCTGCGGCGTGCTGGAGCAGCCGGACGGCTCGCTGATGGCGCTGCCGCCGATCGAGATCATCCCGGCGGAAGGCGGCCTCGGGTTCGACTACCGGGCCAAATATCTGGCGGCATCGACCCAGGAAATCTGCCCCGGCCGTTTTGCCCCCGAGATCATGGCCCAGTTGATGGAGCAGGCGGAGAGGGCACACAGAGCGCTGTCGTGCAGCGGTTATTCGCGTTCCGACTTCATCGTCGCGAAGGACGGGCCGATCTATCTCGAAACCAACACCCTGCCGGGCCTGACCGGGGCCTCGCTCTATCCGAAGGCGCTGAAGGCCCACGGCATCGAATTCGCCGACTTCCTGCACGGCCAGATCGCGCTGGCGACGAAACGCGCCCGGCGCTAGCCGCTTTCGAGGTGAATTTGGCGTGGCCGTGTGGGGCGGGCCGGTTCCATTGATAAAAATGATACGATTGTCAGGCAAAGTCTTTTCAACGCGGTGCAAATCATTCCCTGCCTGCACCCGGTTTACCCTTTGTTTACCAGGAAGTCCGAAGGTTAACGCTGGCGGCGCATGTGGCGCTTGGCTGCCGGGGCGTGAGCTGTTGCGGATTTCCGCTTCGACGACGCATCGCGGGAACAACTGGCCTCTTCTGCCTTGAGGCCAGCACCCGACCCGGCATGGCAAGGACGTCCCATGTGCCAGAACCCGCAGGCGTTTCCTTGCGGGCAACATTTGACGAGCTCGTGCAATGGATGGTGCAGGACGCCTCGCTCGATCCTTGAGATCGCTGGGGCCCCAGGCTGACCTGAAAGCTGCCGCCATTGGCGCGGTCGTGCTGTTGCGCGAGCGGCTGGGCTTGCCGCGCCAGGCTGCTCACAAAAATCCACCCAAGGCGCCTCGCAGCAAGGCTGCCCGGGAGCCGCGCCTGCAGCGCGAACCGCCGAACCGCCTGATCGCCTTTGTCGAGCGCTACCTGCCTCACCGCGCCGGCGTCGTCGCCACAGTGCTGCTGCTGCTCGGCAGCGCCGGCTTTGGCGTCATCCAGGGCGGCCATCTCGCCGAATTCCTCGCAGCGCTGAGCGATACCCGCAATGCGGTCGCCAATTCCGCCGGTTTTCGCATCACCGCGGTCGCCATCAATGGCCGCAAGCAACTGACCCAGGACGAGGTGCTCGCGATCGGCGGCGTCAACGGCCGCTCGTCGCTCCTGTTCCTCGACGCCGCCACCGTGCGCGACAAGCTCAAAGCCAATCCCTGGATCGGCGAAGCCACCGTGCTGAAGCTTTATCCCGGCCAGATCCAGATCGATATCGTCGAACGCTCGGCCTTCGCGCTGTGGCAGAACGACGGCCGTCTCGCGGTGATTGCCGATGACGGCGCGGTGCTGGAGCCCTATCTGTCGCGCCGCTTCATTGCGCTGCCGCTGGTGGTCGGCAAGGGCGCCGACACCCGCGCCAGGGATTTCCTCGCGCTGCTCGATCGCTATCCGCAGGTGAGAAGCCAGACCAAGGCCGCGATCCTGGTCGGCGAGCGGCGCTGGAACCTGCGCCTCAAGCATGGTCTCGATATCCGCCTCCCCGAACACGACGTCGGCAACGCGCTGGCGGCGCTGTCGAAACTCGACCAGGAAGACCGGCTGTTCTCGCGCGACATCGTCGCCATCGACATGCGCCTGCAGGACCGGCTGACGGTGCAATTGTCGGAAGACGCCGCCAGGGCCCGCGAAGAACTGTTCAAGGAAAAGAAGCCGAAGAAGAAGGCCGGTGACGCATGACCGGCCTTGATCGCAACCAGACGCCCAAAACGCGTCCGATGCCGCAGAAGCGCACCGCGCTGGTGGCGTCGCTCGATATCGGCACCAGCAAGATCGCCTGCATGATCGCGCGGCTGAAGCCGTGCCCGCCGAACGACGCCCTGCGCGGCCGCAGCCATGCCGTCGAATTGATCGGCTACAGCCAGATCCAGTCGCGCGGCGTCAAGGCCGGCGCGGTGGTCGATCTCGCCGAATGCGAGCAGACGGTGCGCCAGGCGGTGGCTCTGGCCGAACGCATGGCCAAGGTCCGGGTCGAGTCCGTGCTGCTGTCGGTATCGGGCGGCCGGCTGCAGGGCCAACTGGTCGAAGCCGCGGCTGACATCAAGGGCGGCGCGGTGACCTCGGCCGACGTGTCCCGCATCACCTCCGCCGGCATGCGCCACGCCACCGGCGAGGGCCGCACCGTGCTGCATGCGCTGCCGGTCGGGTACGCGCTGGACGGCGTCAAGGGCATCCGCGATCCCCGGGGCATGGTGGCGCGCCAGTTCGGCGTCGACATGAACGTGGTCACGTCGGACGCCACCACCGCCAAGAACCTGATGCTGGTGGTCGAGCGCTGCCATCTCAACGTCGAGGCCATGGCGGCGAGTCCTTATGTCGCAGGGCTGTCGGTTTTGACCGACGACGAGGCCGATATCGGCGCCGCCGTGGTCGAAATGGGGGCGGGCACCACCACCATTGCGACCTACTCCGGCGGGCGTTTCGTGCATGCCAGCGGATTTGCGGTCGGCGGCCACCACATCACCATGGATCTCGCGCGCGGGCTGTCGGCCTGCATCGCGGATGCCGAGCGAATCAAGACGTTATATGGCACCGTGCTGACCGGCGGGTCCGACGCGCGCGAGTTGATGTCCGTGCCCGCTGCCGGCGACAACGAGCGGGATGCTCCGCAGATCGTGTCCCGCGCCACGATCGCCAACATCGTCCGGCATCGCGCCGAGGAGATTTTTGAAATGGTCAGGGACCGGCTCGCGGATTCTCCCTTTGCGGCAGAGCCGAGGGCGCGGGTGGTCCTGAGCGGCGGCGCTTCGCAGCTGACCGGCCTTCCCGAACTCGCCACCCGGATCCTCGGCCGTCCGGTGCGGATCGGCCGTCCGCTCGGCTTCGGCCGTCTGCCCAACGAGGCCAAGAGCGCGTCGTTCGCCGTGCCCTCGGGTCTGCTGGTCTATCCGCAATACGCTCATCTTGAACATGTCGAACCGCGGCATACGCGGCAGCTCAGGACAGGGACCGACGGTTATTTCGGAAAGGTCGGAAGATGGCTTCGCGAGGGCTTCTGATGAATCTTTTCCGCACCTTCAGGAATTCACCAACTCCCGCGGCCGCCGGCCGGGGCGAACCAACGCGCGCGTCGTAATCGAGAGGCAATCATGGCACTCAATCTTACTCCCCCCGACATCAGCGAACTGAAGCCCCGGATCACCGTCTTCGGCGTCGGTGGAGCGGGCGGCAATGCCGTCAACAACATGATCACCGCCGGACTTCAGGGGGTCGATTTCGTTGTCGCCAACACCGACGCGCAGGCGCTCACCATGTCGAAGGCCCAGCGCATCGTCCAGATGGGCACCCAGGTCACGCAGGGCCTCGGCGCAGGCTCCCAGCCCGATGTCGGCGCGGCCGCGGCGCAGGAAGTCATCGATGAAATCCGCGACCATCTCACCGGCGCCAACATGGTGTTCGTCACCGCCGGCATGGGCGGCGGCACCGGCACCGGCGCTGCTCCCGTGATCGCCAAGACCGCGCGCGACATGGGCATCCTCACCGTCGGCGTGGTGACGAAGCCGTTCCACTTCGAGGGCCAGCGCCGGATGCGCACCGCCGAGGCCGGCATCGCCGAGCTGCACAAGGTGGTCGATACGCTCCTGATCATCCCGAACCAGAACCTGTTCCGGGTCGCCAACGAGAAGACCACCTTCGCCGACGCCTTCGCGATGGCCGACCAGGTGCTCTATTCGGGCGTCGCCTGCATCACCGACCTGATGGTCAAGGAAGGCCTGATCAATCTCGACTTCGCCGACGTTCGCGCCGTGATGCGCGAAATGGGCAAGGCGATGATGGGCACCGGCGAGGCGACCGGCGAGAAGCGCGCGCTGACCGCGGCCGAGGCCGCGATCGCCAATCCGCTGATCGACGATTCCTCGATGAAGGGCGCCCGCGGCCTGTTGATCTCGATCACCGGCGGCAAGGACCTGACCCTGTTCGAAGTCGACGAAGCCGCTACCCGCATCCGCGAGGAAGTCGACCAGGACGCCAACATCATCGTCGGCGCTACCTTCGACGAGAGCCTCGACGGCGTGATCCGCGTCTCCGTCGTGGCCACCGGCATCGAGCAGGCGCTGATCTCGCGCAACGCCGGCGCCGCTGCCCCGGCCGTGACCAATGCGGTGGCGGCTGCTGCGCCGGCCCCCGCGCCGGACAGCCGTCTGGCCGACCTGACCGCGCGGCTGCGCGCCGACAATGCCCGCATGGCCGAACGCGCCCTGAGGTCGGAAGCCGCCGCCAGCCCGCCGCAGGCGGCGCCCGCCGCGCCGCAGCGCGCTTCCAGCAGCGTCGAACGCGCCGCTTTGGCCGCGATCGCTGCGGCGGTGGCCCCGGAAGCCCCGCAGCAATCCGCCCCGCTGCAGCCGGCGTCTTATGGCGACGTCACGGTTCGCCCGATCGCCCAGAAGCCGTCGCTGTTCCCGGACCATGACGTCGTGCGCGTCGAGACCCCGGAGCCGGCGACTCCCGAGACCTTCATCCCGCAGGCCGCCGAACGTCCGCCGGTCCGCGCGCCCAGGATGCCGAAGTTCGAAGACCTGCCGATGCCGGCCCAGGCCGAAATCCGTCAGGCCCGTGGCGAAACCGAGGAGGACCATCCGCAGAAGGTCCGGATGTCGCTGCTGCAACGCCTCGCCAATGTCGGCCTCGGCCGCCGCGACGAAGAGACCGAGCCGCCGATCGCGGCCCGCGCCTCCGGTCCGGCGATGCCCCCGATGCCCTCCCTGCCGGAACGCAAGCCGCAGCGCACGGTGGCGCAGCAGATCGCGTCGCATGAGCCCGTATCCGAATATGCCAGGCGGCCCGCGCCGCAGGGACTGGACGTCCACGGCCGTCCGGCACCTGTTGCTGCAGCGCCACAGGGCGACGATCATTTAGATATCCCGGCGTTCCTGCGCCGCCAGTCGAACTGAAGTTTGTTACAATTCTGACGAACGAAAAGGTCCCGGCGGTCTCCGCCGGGACCTTTTTCTTGGCCTGCCAAGGCTCCCCGGATATCCAGACAAGCGGCTGATATTAAACGGTTAATTATGTATTTGTGATTGGATGCAAGGGCCGAACCTGCCCTTGGCCGTGCCGCATTTTGGTTAACCTTTGGCGCGAATACGGCAGAGATAGGGTAACAATCGGTAAAAAAGCGTGAGTTGGCGCTGTTTGAGGCAGTGACTATGGTCTGCCGTGACTTGGGGATACTGAAGCGAGTCGACCGGCCCGATCGGGTTGTTCGCGTGTTTTTAGTAAGTCGGGTAGTGGGCAGTTAAGAATGAAATTCAGCCGGCAAACAACGCTTCGGTCGCAAGCCACTGTGACGGGCGTCGGCGTTCATTCCGGTTTGCCCGTCAGCCTCACCCTTGGACCCGCACCCGTCGATGCGGGTTTTATTTTTGTCCGAACCGGCCTCGACGGTTGCGACCGCGAAGTTCAGGCGTCTGCCGAATCCGTGATCGCCACCGAATTCGCCACCGTGCTGGGCGACCGCGAAGGCCCGTTGGTATCGACCGCCGAGCATGTGCTTGCTGCGCTGCGGGGCATGGGCGTCGATAACGCCATTATCGAACTCGATGGTCCGGAAGTTCCGATCATGGACGGCAGCGCCGTGGCATTCGTCGCCGCGATCGATCAGGCCGGTATCGTGACGCAGCAGGCTGCGCGCCGCTTCATCCAGGTGCTGAAGCCGGTGCAGGTCCGGATCGGTCATTCTTTCGGTGAATTGCGCCCGCACGCCGCCGGCTTCCGCGCCGAGGTCGAAATCGATTTCGCCAATGCGGTGATCGGCCGCCAGAGCTACACGCTCGATCTCAATCCGGAACGGTTCCGCCGCGAGATTGCCCGCGCTCGCACCTTCGGATGCATGAGTGACGTGGCGCGACTCTGGAGCGCCGGCTTTGCGCTTGGCGCCTCGTTCGAGAATTCGGTGGTGTTTGACGAAACCCGCCTGCTCAATACCGAAGGTCTGCGATACAGCGACGAATGCGCCCGCCACAAGGTTCTGGACGTGGTCGGCGACCTCGCACTGGCCGGCCTGCCGCTGCTCGGCGCCTATCGCTCGGTGCGCGGCGGCCACAAGCTCAATCACGCGGTGCTGACCGCTTTGATGGCCGATCGCAGCGCCTGGCGCGTGATCGAGGGCGAAACCGCCCGCCGCTCCTCGCGCGGTGCCGAAGCCGGCAGCGGCATGGTGGGCGGCATGGTCGCCCCGGCCTACGGCCCCGACGTTTCCTGAGCGTCTTCTCACTTTCGGCTTCGAAATGCCCTGAGCGTCTTTGACGTCTCACTGAAAGCGACCTTCGGCGTGTCCCGATTGGGTTCCAGAGCGGCATCTCCAACTCCCTCATGGTGAGGAGCACGTTGGCGGCGCTATTGCGCTGCCGGCGTGCGTCTCGAACCATCTGGCATATGGCTGTTGCCCATCCTTCGAGACGCCGCGCGAAGGGCGCGGCTCCTCAGGATGAGGTTCAACCTGTTGAAACGTCACAACCCTCTTGCCAATTTCCGCGGTAACCATGATCGGCCGCAAACCGGTCCGGCCGCCTTAATCCGGGCGAAATGCCTGCGTATTCGGTTGGTTAACGGACTTTTTTCAGTTAAATAGGCCCGCGGTTGCGCGACAAGGCGCTACGGGCACGGCGATCATTGCGTCCATGACCACGCGCATGGCGTGGCGGGCTCCGCATCACAGGCGTCAGGTCTTATTCTATGTCGGCACAGCGTAAGACGGCTCGTTCGGACCTTGCCCGCTTTGGGCGGCAGTTGCGGCTGGCCGCGGGGCTGGCGGTGCTGGCGACGGTTCTGAGCGGATGCGGCACCGGCGCGCTGTGGGACAAGTTCACGGCCAAGGACGACACCTTCAACGAAGAGCCCGCCGACAAGCTGTACAATGAGGGTCTGTACCTCATGAACCAGCGCAAGGATCCGAAGGCAGCGTCGAAGAAGTTCGAGGAAGTCGACCGCCAGCATCCCTATTCCGACTGGGCGCGCAAATCGCTGCTGATGTCGGCCTACGCGTTCTACAATTCCGGCGACTACGACAGCTGCATCGGCGCCGCGACCCGCTACGTCACCCTGCATCCCGGCAGCGCCGACGCCGCCTACGCGCAGTACCTGATCGCGGCCTCGCATTACGACCAGATTCCCGACGTTTCCCGCGACCAGGGCCGCACCGAGAAGGCCATCGGCGCGCTCGAGGAAGTGATCCGCAAATACCCGACGTCGGAATATGCCAACACCGCCAAGGCCAAGCTCGAGGGCGCGCGCGACCAGCTCGCCGGCAAGGAAATGGAAGTCGGCCGCTATAACCTGGAAAAGCGCAATTTCACCGGCGCCATCAACCGCTTCAAGACCGTGGTGACGCAGTATCAGACCACGCGCCATGTCGAGGAAGCGCTGGCGCGGTTGACCGAGGCCTATATGGCGATCGGCATCGTCGGCGAGGCGCAAACCGCGGCTGCCGTGCTCGGGCACAATTTTCCCGACAGCAAATGGTACAAGGACGCCTATAATCTGGTAAAGGGCGGCGGTCTCGAGCCGAGCGAGAACAAGGGCTCCTATATTTCCAGGGCCTTCAAGAAATTCGGTCTCGGCTAGGAATTTGGTTTAGGAATTTACCTGGCATGCTGGCCCGTCTGTCGATCCGTGACATCGTCCTGATCGAACGGCTCGATATCGAGTTTTCCCGTGGCCTCGCGGTGCTGACCGGGGAAACCGGCGCGGGCAAATCCATCCTGCTCGATGCCTTCGCGCTGGCGCTGGGCGGCCGCGGCGACGCCGGCCTCGTCCGCCATGGCGTCGAACAGGGCCAGGTCACCGCGGTGTTCGATGTCCCGAAGGGGCATCCGGCCTCGGCGATCCTTTCCGACAACGGGCTCGACGATACCGGAGAGATGATCCTGCGCCGGGTGCAACTCGCCGACGGCCGCACCCGCGCCTTCATCAATGACCAGGCCATCAGCGTGCAGACCCTGAAGGCGGTCGGCTCGGCGCTGGTCGAAATCCACGGCCAGCATGACGAGCGCGCGCTGGTCGATGCCTCGACCCACCGCCGGCTGCTCGACGCCTTCGCCGGCCTGGAGAAGGACGTCGCGGCGCTGGAGGCGCTGTGGAATTCGAGGCGCGCCGCCTTGACCGCGCTCGACGACCATCGCGCCGGCATGGAGCGCGCCGCCCGCGAGGCGGATTATCTGCGCCATGCCTCCGATGAATTGAAGAAGCTGAAGCCGAAGGACGGCGAGGAGACCGCGCTGGCGGAGCGCCGCACCGGCATGATGCAGGGCGAGAAGATCGCGGCCGATCTGCGCGAGGCGCAGGATGCGGTCAGCGGCCATCATTCGCCGGTGTCGAGCCTGTCGGCGGCGGTGCGCCGGCTGGAGCGCCGCGCCGGCCATTCGCCTGATCTGGTCGAACCCGCCGTCAAGGCGATCGACGCCGCCATCAATGCGCTGGAGGAGGCCGACCAGCATCTCACGGCGGCGCTGATCGCGGCCGATTTCGATCCCGCCGAACTCGAACGCATCGAGGAGCGGCTGTTCGCGCTGCGCGCCGCCGCGCGCAAATATTCGACCCCGGTCGACGGCCTCGCTGCGCTTGCGGCGAAATATGCCGCCGACGTGGCGCTGATCGATGCCGGTGCCGACCAGTTGAAAAAGCTCGAAGCGGCGGCGGCCGAAGCGGACAAGCGCTATGGTGCGGCGGCCGCCAAACTCTCTGCCATCAGGACGAAGTCTGCGGAAAAACTCAACAAGGCGGTGAACGCCGAACTCGCGCCGCTGAAGCTGGAGCGCGCCAAGTTCATGGCGCAGATCGATTCCGATCCGAAGGCGCCGGGGCCGCAGGGGTTTGATCGCGTCGAGTTCTGGGTCCAGACCAACCCCGGCACCAAGCCAGGCCCGATGATGAAGGTCGCCTCCGGCGGCGAACTGTCCCGCTTCCTGCTGGCGCTGAAGGTCGTGCTGTCGGACAAGGGCTCGGCGCCCACGCTGGTGTTCGACGAGATCGACACCGGCGTCGGCGGCGCGGTGGCCGACGCGATCGGCGCACGCCTCGCGCGGCTCGCCGGCAAGGTGCAGGTGATGGCGGTGACCCATGCGCCGCAGGTCGCCGCCCGCGCCGACCAGCATCTTTTGATCTCCAAGGACGCCCTCGACAAGGGCAAGCGCGTCGCCACCCGCGTCAACGCACTCGCCCCCGACCACCGCCGCGAGGAAATCGCGAGGATGCTGGCCGGCGCGGAAATCACGGCGGAGGCGAGGGCGGCCGCGGACCGGCTGCTGCGCGCGGCGACGGCGTAAGGTCCATCAACGTCATTCCCGGGCGCCTCGAAGAGGCGAACCCGGAATCTCGAGATTCCCCGGTGCGCAATTGCGCACCTGCGGTCTGGTCGTTCGGACCTTCCCGGAATGACGAACTCAGGTACAGATCGATTCGTGCAAATCGTCCCACTGCACCGTCATTACGGGGCGCCTCGAAGAGGCGAACCCGGAATCTCGAGATTC
>NZ_JAUYQU010000017.1 GCF_030697065.1 Bradyrhizobium sp. | reverse complement strand
CTCAACCCCTTTGGCGAGCGATTTGCCATCGGTTTTCCTTCACTGTCGCCCAGGTGAAGTCCGCTAGAGCCTGTACCCCCGGAATGCGCAGGGCGCATCAGGCACGCCATCATCCGCCCACCTCCGCCGAATATTCCTCGTCGGTCACCGGCTCCATCCAGTTGACGAAACTTCCGTCCAGCGCCTCCTGCATCGCGACGTGGGTCATGCCATTGGTTGGCGAGGCGCCATGCCAGTGCTTTTCGCCCGCGGGAATCCACACCACGTCGCCCGGCCGTATTTCATGGATAGGGCCGCCCTTGGTTTGGACCCGGCCGACGCCGGAGAGGACATAGAGCGTCTGTCCCAGTGGATGGGTATGCCAATTGGTTCGCGCGCCCGGCTCGAAGGCAACGCGGTTCGACGCAATCCGCGCCGGGGCCTCGGCAACGATGATCGGATCCTGCCAGACCGTGCCGACAAACGAATCCTGCGGCGCACGGCGTGTCGGCCGCGATCCCGCGAGATGGATATCCATGGAGTCCTCCTTGGTGATCGACGCTCTCATCGCGCCGTGATTATTTCTTCGAGGCGGCGTAGCGCGCCTTGGTCTCGGCGTTCATGGGATAGAGGCCCGGCAACACCGCCCCCGCATTGACCTGATCCACGATCCAGGCCTCCATCCGCTCCTGCTCGGCGCCCTCGGCCAGAATGAGGTCGAGGAATGCCGCCGGGATCACCACGGCGCCGTCTTGATCGGCGACGATGATGTCATTCGGGAAGATCGCGACACCGCCGCAGCCGATCGGCTCGCCCCAGCCTACGAATGTCAGCCCGGCGACCGAGGGCGGCGCGGCATAACCGTCGCACCACACCGGCAGCCCGGTGCCGAGCACGCCCTCGAGGTCGCGCACTACGCCATCAGTCACCAGCGCCGCCACGCCTCGCTTGGCCATGCGGGCGCACAGGATGTCGCCAAAGATGCCGGCGTCGGTGACGCCCATGGCATCGACCACGGCGATGCACCCTTCCGGCATGGCTTCGATCGCGGTCCGGGTCGAGATTGGCGACGACCAGGATTCCGGCGTCGCCAGGTCCTCCCGCGCCGGCACGAAACGCAGGGTAAAGGCCGGTCCGACCAGCCGGTTCTGTCCCGGTCGCAGCGGCCGTGAGCCCCGCATCCAGACGTTTCGCAGGCCCTTCTTGAGCAGAACCGTGGTGATGGTGGCGGTCGACACGCGCGACAGGGTCGCGATCGCTTCAGGGGTCAGGGACATCGAAAAACCGGCTCCGGTCGGGATGGATGGGCGGCGCATCTTGCGGGGCACGGCCATCGCGTCAAGGGGCGTTGGCGAAGGGACTGCCTCGCGCGGCGCAATCATCACCTCGTTTCACGGATATGCAGATCAATTTATTGAACTTGCAGGCTGATTTGCGCGAAGCGAGTTCCACTCCGGCGCAAGACGCGCTACAGCATGATATCCACCGAAGAGATGAGGCCATGTCCGCGACGCTCCCCCCGCCCCGCCTTTTGCCCAGTGGCGACAGCGCCATCACGGTGGAATTCAGCCGCAACATCGATGACGCGGCCAACCAGCGCGTGCTGGCGCTCGATCGTGTGATCGCGCGCCAGCCAATCGCCGGCGTGACCGAGACAGTGCCGACCTACCGATCCCTGCTGGTGCATTACGATCCCCTCCGGATCGGTTTCGACGCACTGAGCGAGCAACTGGTGGCGCTGGCCAAACTGCCGGTTCCGCCGGTTACGACGGCGCGGCGCTGGCGCATTCCCGTTGTCTATGGCGGCGAGCACGGCATCGACCTCGAGGACGTCGCCAGGACGCTGAACATCACGCCGGACAAGATCGTGGCGCGGCATGTCGCTGGCGACTACCGCGTCGCCATGATCGGCTTTACACCGGGATGGTCCTATCTCAGCGGCCTGGACAGTCAGTTGCACATGCCGCGGCGGCAAAATCCCCGGCTGCTGACCCCGGCCGGTACGATCTCGATCGGCGGCGTCCAGACCGGCGTGCAGTGTCTCGCCGGTCCCAGCGGCTGGCATCTGCTGGGACGCACGCCGGTCCGCACCTACCAGCTGCATCGCGAACCCACCTTCCTGCTCGAGCCCGGCGACGCCGTCACCTTTTCCGCGGTCGACGCAAAAACCTTCGCGGACCAGAACCGCGCCGCCGAAGCCGGCGAGATCGTCGCCGAAATGATTGCCGCATGACCAAACTCGTGATTTCAGCCATCGGTCCGGCGAGTTCAGTGCAGGACGGCGGACGCCACGGCGCCCAGCGCTATGGCCTGACGCCGAGCGGCGCGATGGACCGGCTCGCCCTGGCGGCGGCGAACGTTCTGGTCGGCAATTCGCCATTGGCGGCGGTGATCGAGATCGGCCCGTTCGGCGCCGCGTTCACCGCGCGCGACGGTGCGGTCCGCGTCGCCCTGGCCGGCGCCTCGCGCAATGCCGACATTTCCGGGGGCACGGTTGCGTTCAACACATCGATGACGATCCCGGACGGCGAGACGCTGACGCTCGGCTTTGCGCGTCGCGGCTCGTTCAGCTACCTCGCGATCGAGGGCGGCATTGCCGGCGAGCCGATGTTCGGCAGCCTTGCGGTCAACGCCCGCGCCGGCCTCGGCAGCCCCTATCCCCGCCCGCTGCAGGCTGGCGACGAATTGCAGACGCCGGCCGCCAGCGGCGGCCCCGAACGGCGGCTGGAACTTCCCGCCCCGACGGATGCGCCGATCCGCGTGCTTTTGGGCCCACAGGATGACGAATTCGATGACGCCGCGAAACAGGCGTTTCTGGACTCGGAGTGGCGGATATCGGCGACCAGCGACCGCATGGGCTATCGGCTCGAAGGTCCCGCGATCAAGCATCTGCACGGTCATAACATCGTCTCCGACGGCACCGTTGATGGCAGCATCCAGGTACCCGGCAATGGCGCCCCGATCGTGCTGATGCCCGACCGCGGCACCAGCGGCGGCTATCCCAAGATCGCCACCGTGATATCGGCCGATCTCGGGCGCTTCGCGCAGACGGCGGCCGGGACGCCGTTCCGTTTCAAGGCGGTCAGCATGGCGGAAGCTCAGGCGGAGTTCAGGAAATCGGCGGAACTGCTTCGTACGCTGCCCGACCGTCTCCGGCCGATCGAAAACTTTGATCTCAACATCGAAGCGCTGCAAGATGCCAACGTCGCCGGCGCCGCCGTCAGCGCCGTCGATGCCGGAACGTGGTCGCCCTAGAGAAAGCGAGCAAACAGGATGAAGTCAGTCGATCTGAATTGCGATCTCGGCGAAGGCTTTGGCGCCTGGGAAATGGGCAACGACGCCGCCATGATCGAGTTGGCCACCTCGGTCAACATCGCCTGCGGCTTCCATGCCGGCGATGCCGACATCATGCGCAGGACGGTGGATCTGGCGAAGGCTCGCGGCGTCAGCATCGGCGCGCATCCGGGCTATCGCGATCTGCACGGTTTCGGCCGGCGGCCGTTTCCCGGCATGAAAGCGTCGGAAATCGAAAACCTGGTCGCCTACCAGATCGGTGCGCTGCAAGCCATTGCGACCGCGGCCGGCCACAAGGTAACCCACGTCAAGGCGCATGGCGCGCTGTCGAATGTCGCCTGCGAGGACGACATGACCGCGAAGGCCATCGCCTCCGCCATCAGGGCGGTCGACCCCAATCTGGTGTTCGTGGTGCTCGCCAACTCGAAACTGGTGCAGGCCGGCGAAGCCGCCAATTTGCCGATGGTGCATGAGGTGTTCGCCGACCGCGCCTATGAGGACGACGGCTCGCTGGTGTCGCGGCGCAAGCCCGGTGCGGTATTGCACGACGCCGCGAAAATCGCCGAGCGCGTGACGCGCATGGTGCAGGACGGTGCGGTAGTCTCGGTCACCGGCAAGACAATCAAAATGCGCACCGATACCGTGTGCATTCATGGCGATACGCACGGCGCGGTGGATATCGCGCAAAGCATCCGTCAGGCATTGAAGGCTGCGGGTATCGAAGTGGCGCCGTTCAAGGTGAGTTGAATCGTCAGGTGGGCAAAGGCGCACTTGCGCCGTGCCCGCCATGCTTATCGTTGCGTGAGATGGTGGGCACGCTTCGCTTTGCCCACCCTACGATTTCAGAACGGATGAACCGACAGCGTGCCGAACACCACCGCCGCGATCAGCGCCAGCGAACCGTAGAGCGCGGCCATCTGAAACCCGGTGCCGGTCTGTCGCGAAAGCTGGCGCGCGTGAAGGTGCAGGCGGGCTTCCGCCGATAATTCGCGCATGGTCGATCTCCAACGCAGCATGGACCACAATGAAGGGCTGATCGCCGCGGGAAGCAAGATGATCGACAAAATAGCGATGCAGCAGCCTAAATCGCGCGTCGTCGCAGCCTAAAATTCTCCGCCGGAGATTCCGGCGAGAATATTATTCGCTGCAATTTGATGCGGATTGATCGGTTCCGTCAGTAGACGTCCTGCTGGAACCGGCCCTTCTTCTTGAGGTCGGCGACAAACAGCACCGCCTCGTCGGTCGAACGCGCGCCGAACTGGGCGACGATATCGACCAGCGCGCGCTCGACATCCTTCGCCATTCGCTTGGCGTCGCCGCAGATGTAAATGTTCGCGCCATCGGCCAGCCAGGTCCAGATTTCGCGACCGAGTTCACGCATGCGGTCCTGCACATAGAACTTCCTGTCGCCGTCGCGCGACCACGCCAGCGACAGCCGGGTCAACAGGCCGGAGGTTTTCATCGCATTCAGTTCGTCGGCATAGAAGAAATCGGATGAACTGCGCTGATGGCCGAAGAACAGCCAGTTCTTTCCCGGCGCGCCGGTCGCCTTGCGGTCGAGCAGGAAGGCGCGGAACGGTGCGATGCCGGTGCCCGGCCCGATCATGATGATCGGCACTTTCGGATCCTGCGGCAGCGCGAAGCCGTGGGCCTTCTGCACATAGACCTTGAGTTCGTCGCCGGGATTGATGCGTTCGGCGAGGAAGGTCGACGCCAGACCAAGCCGCTTGCGCCTGCCGATCACGTAGCGCACGCAGTCGACCGTGAGCGAGAGTTTGCCGGGCGTCGCATTGTGCGACGAGGAAATCGAATAGAGCCGCGGCTGCAAAGGTTCCAGCGCCTCGACGAAGGCCTCGGGATGCGGACGCACGCCTGAAAATTTCTGCAGCGCCGCCATCACGTCGAGCGTAGCGGCGTCGCCGTCGGGATCCTCGCCCTGCGCCAGCGCCCGCGCCTTCTCGCGCTGCGCGCCGCCGGTGATGTAGGAAACGAGTTCGAACAGGCTGTCCGGCGCCGGCGCCAGCGAAACATCTGATGTCAGCACCTCGCGCAACGTCTTGCCCCGGACCCTGGTGGTGTGCGAGGCGCCCAGCAGGGCGATGATCTGATCGACATGGCCGAGATCGTTGCGGGCGAAGATGCCGAAGCTGTCGCCGACGACATAATCCAGGCCGGCGCCCGAGAGGTCGAATTCGATGTGCCAGGTTTCCTTTTCGGATCCGGCCTGGTTGAGCAGGCGGCGGGACAGGAATGTCGCTGCGACCGGATTGTCGCGCGAACGGCCGGGCTCCGCCGTAACCACGGGAGTTGCCGCGGCAGGCGCTGCGGCTGACGGACCGGATGCCGGCGCCTTTTCCAGTTCCTCGTGCAGCGCCTTCAGCATCCGGGCGGTTTCCTTACCGCCAGGGACGCAGAGGTTGAGGCGCGGCTCGGCCTTGCTCGCGATCGCGTCCGAATAGTCGTGGCAATTGTAGCCGCACTGGCCGCAATCCTGTTGCGCCATCGC
>NZ_JAUYQU010000277.1 GCF_030697065.1 Bradyrhizobium sp. | reverse complement strand
CTTGTATAATGGATTCCTCGCCGCCGGCCTCGCCTGGGGGCTGCTGCACGGCGCTCCGGCGTTTGCGTTCCAGCTCAAGGTGTTCTTTCTGCTCTGCGTGGTCGTCGCCGGCGTCTACGGCGCCGCCTCCGTCAGCCGCCGGATATTATACGTGCAGGCGGCGCCCGCCGCGATCGCGCTCGTCCTGCTCTGGCTGGCGTAAATTAGATCATCTTGACGGCCCGCATCGTATTGCCATGCCACAACCGTTCATTCAGTATCCTGGCAGCGCTGGCGTCCGCCACAACCGGACAAGACCATCGGCACAATAAACAGATGAGGAAAGCAGATACATGAGGAACGGCATTTTTCAGCTCGTCGCCGGGACGGCAGTAGCCATCGCGCTGTCGGCTTCGCCCGCTTCAGCGCAGAAGAAATATGACACCGGCGCGACCGACACCGAGATCAAGATCGGCCAGACCAATCCATTCAGCGGCCCGGCTTCCGCCTATGCCACCATCGGCAAGACCCAGGCCGCCTATATCAAGATGGTCAACGACCAGGGCGGCGTGAACGGCCGCAAGATCAACCTCATCCAGTATGACGACGCCTACTCGCCGCCCAAGGCGGTTGAACAGGTGCGCAAGCTGGTCGAGAGCGACGAGGTGCTGCTCACCTTCCAGGTCCTCGGCACGCCGTCGAACGCCGCGGTACAGAAGTATCTGAACGCGAAGAAGGTGCCGCAGCTGTTCGCCGCCACCGGCGCCTCGAAGTTCACCGACCCGAAGAATTTCCCGTGGACGATGGGTTTCAATCCCAACTATTTCGTCGAAGGCCGCATCTACGGCCAGTACATCATCAAGAACTATCCGAACGCCAAGGTCGGGGTTCTCTATCAGAACGACGACCTCGGCAAGGACTACCTGAACGGCATCAAGGCCGGCCTCGGCGACAAGGCGTCGAAGATGGTGGTCGCGGAAGCCTCCTATGAAGTCTCCGATCCGACCGTCGATTCGCAAATCCTCAAGATCAAGGATGCCGGCGCGGACCTGTTCTTCAGCGCCTCGACGCCGAAGCAGGCGGCGCAGACCATCAAGAAGCTCGCCGAACTGAACTGGAAGCCGGTACACATTCTCGACATCAACGCCACCTCGGTCGGCGCAGTGATGAAGCCGGCAGGGCTCGAGGCCTCCAAGGGCGTGATCAGCGTCAACTACGGCAAGGATCCGCTCGATCCGACCTGGAAGGATGACGCCGGCATGAAGAAGTATTTCGAGTTCATGGCGAAATACTATCCCGAAGGCGACAAGGATTCGAGCTTCAACTCCTATGGCTACTCGACCACGCAATTGCTGATCCATGTGCTCAAGCAGTGCGGCGATAACCTGACCCGCGAGAACGTCATGAAGCAGGCCACCAGCCTGAAGAACGTGCAGCTCGACCTTTCGCTGCCGGGCATCGTCGTCAACACCACACCGACCGATTACCGGGTCAACAAGCAGTTGCAGATGATGAAGTTCAACGGCGAGCGCTGGGAACTGTTCGGCCCGATCCTTGAGGACACCGGCCCCGCAGGCTAATTAGGTTTTCTCTCTACAGGAAAGCGATCGGCGGCCTCTCGCGAGGCCGCCGATCTGTTTTGCGGGGTGGGCACAAAGGCACCCTTCGCGCCGTGCCCACCCTGGGTCCCGCTATCGTGAGATGATGGGTGCGCCATCGGGCGCGCATTCGCGCACCCGTTATCTCTTGCCCACCCCAGAAATTCAGTGAGCTACTTCGGAATCTCGCCAAACGTCTTTCCGGCCGGCAACACCGCGTGCCGGATCAGACGCGAATCCTCGACCGCCGCCTGCCGGTGCTTCACCGCCTCGCGATAGGCCGGGTCACGGATCATCTCCGCGAACGCGGCAACGCCGGGATATTCGGCGATGAAGCAGTGATCCCAGCGCTCCTCCCCGGGTCCGATCAGCATCAGTTCAAATCGGCCCTGCCATACGATCCGGCCACCCAGCCGCTCGAACACCGGGCCGCTTTCCCGGCCATAGGCCGCATAGGCTTCCGCACCGGTGGCCTGGCGGCCATCGGGATAGGCGGCCTGCGCGCGCAACCTGACGAGATTCAGCATGTGAATCGGGCCGGGCCGGTCGTTGGCCCGGAATTGCGCAAATACTTCCTTGGTGGGATCGATATGGCCCATGCAATTCTCCTATGGCTTTGCCGAGCGATTGGCTCGGGTCTTGAGGGCGGCCTTAGCCAGCAGATGCGCACTGACCGGCGCTGTGATGAACAGGAACAGCGAGATGGCGAGTTCGCGCAGGCTGACCCCGCCCGTCGCCGCGCCGGAGTGGATCAGAGAGGCGATGACGACCGAGCCGACGCCAAGCGTCGTCGCCTTCGTGGGACCGTGCAGGCGCGTGAAGAAGTCGGGTAGCCGGGCGAGGCCGATGGAGCCGACCAGCGCAAAGGTAGCACCCACGAGGATCAGGAGTGAAATGACGATGTCGACGATCATTCTGAAGCCCTCACTCGATGATATCGCCGCCAAGCAGGAATTTGCACAGCGCAACTGTCCCGATGAACCCCATCATGGCGATAAGAAGAGCTGCCTCGAAGTAGGCCGCGCTCGAAGCGGTAATGCCGATCAACATGACGACCGCGATGGTGTTGATGGTGAGCGTGTCAAGCGCCAGGATGCGGTCCGGCGTGCTCGGCCCTTTGACCAGCCGCAGCAGATTCAGACCCATGGCGATGGCCAGCATGGCAAGTGCGACAGGAATGACAAAGTTCAGCATCCGAAAACCCTCTTGAGCGGCGCCTCGTATCGACGCTTGATCGCGGCGATCATTTCGGCCTCGTCGGCGACATTGAGCGCGTGAACGTTGAGGATGCCGGCGGCACGATCGATGTCGACCGATACGGTTCCAGGCGTCAGCGAAACGATGCTTGCCAGAAGCGTTGCAACGAAGGGATCGTCGATTTCGATGGGAACGTCGATGAATGCGGGTTTCAAGCGGTCGAGCGGGCCGACGACGAGGCGTGCGACCTCCCAACTGGCCACGATGATATCGCCGACTACCCGAACGAACAGCACGATGCCGGTCAGTGGCCGGGCCAGGTACGGACGATCGGGCCAGAAGCTCCGGGTGATCCATGGAATCGAAACGCCAAGAATCACGGCAAGGAGCAGGTTTCCGAGCGACGCGCTCGGGGCGAGAACCATCCAAAGACCCATGATACCCAGGGTAATGGTCGGTTGCGGCAGAACGCGCGGGAACAGTGTCATGGCCGGCGCTCCCTCCTGATTGCCGGGGAATCCCCCAGAATTGCCTCCACATAGCCCGCAGGCCTGGCAAGCTGGTCCGCCGTGGCACGCATATAGTCGGAGATCGGCGCTGCACCGAGCACGATGACGATGGCGCAGGCGATCATGCCGGAGAGCGCGGCATCGGTGCTTCCGGTATTCGATGAAATTTGCCGGACCGGCTCTGGTGTGGACGCTTCCTCGTCCGGCAGGCCCGGCTCCCAGAAGAACCTGCTGGCGGCGCGGGCCAGCACCAGTGCAACGACAAAGCCGGAGAGCAGCATCGCGGCCCAGGCCCCGACTGCAGTGCTGGTTTCCTGGAGCGACTGCATGACCATGATCTTGCCGAGAAAGCCCGACAATGGCGGCACGCCGCTGGCCGCCACAGCGAGGATCAGGTAAGCTCCGCCGGTCGCAAGAATGCCGGCCATCCGCGGCCCTTTCTCGAAGAAATCTGCAACGGCCCCGCGCTGCCGGGACACCCGATCGGCGAGCAGGAAAAGACCGGCGGTCACGACCGTCGTGTTGACGAGATAATACAGCATGGCGGCATAGGCATTCACTCCGCCAGCAGCGACGCCGAGCAGCAGCGTGCCGCTCGAGATCATGACGATGTTCGCGACGACGACGCTCAGGCGCGCCGCGGCAAGAGCGCCGATCGATCCGAGCGCAATGGTTCCGATTGCCAGCCAGGCGAGCCAAGGCTGCAGCAGATCTGCTGTGAAGGGCGCCGTGACGAAGCCGATCGTCGATACACGGAGCAGCGCGTAGATGCCGACCTTCGTCATGATGACGAACAACACTGCGACGGGAAGCGTGGCGGCCGTATAGACGTGCGGCAGCCAGAAGCCGAGCGGCAGCAAGGCGGCTTTCAGAACGAACACCGCGACAAGGAGCGCGAGCGTCGTGCGGACGAGGGCCTGGTCGCCGAAGGCAACCATCGGCAGGACGCGCGCAAGATCGGCCATGTTGAGCGTGCCGAGCGTGCCGTAAGTCAGCCCCAGCGCGATGAGAAAGAGCGCAGAGCCGGCAAGGTTCAAGACGACATAGGCAAGGCCCGCGCGGGTGCGCGTGACCCCCCCGCCGTGCGCCAGAAGCGCGTAGGAAGCGAGCAGCAGGATCTCGAAAAACACGAACAGATTGAACAGATCGCCGGTCAGGAAGGCGCCGTTCAGGCCCGCAATCTGCAGGTGAAAGAAGACGTGGAAGTGCCGGCCCTCGGTATCCGTGCCGGACAGTGCGGTGAGCAGCGCGGCGGCCGCGAGCATCGCCGTCAAGGTAACCATGATCGCAGCCAGCCGATCCGTAACGAGCACGATTCCGAACGGCGCCGGCCAGTCGCCGAGTCGATAAGCCCGGATGCTCCCATCGCCGGATTCGATCAAAAGCAGGAGGGAAACCACGACAAGTGCCACGACCGAGATCGAGGACACCGCGCGCTTGAATCCCGTTCCCATGCCGTGCGTGGCGAGAAGTAGCCCTGCCGTGAGGAAAGGAATCAGCACCGGGAGAATGGGAAGATGGCTCATCGCTCCTCCCCCGCATCGACATGGTCGTTGCCGCTCTCGCCCTTGGCCTTGAGCGCCAGCGCAACGAGGTAGGCCGTCATTCCGAAGCCGATGACGATCGCGGTCAGCACCAGAGCCTGCGGCAGTGGATCGGCATGACCATCGGTTCCGGGCAGGATGAGCGGCGGAGCCGAGGCGCCGAGCCGTCCTCCGAAGAAGATCAGGGCATTCACGGCGTAGGAGAGAAGGGTCAACCCCAGGACGACCGAGAACGTCGTTGGTCGCAGGATCAGATAGAGGCCGGAAGCGGTGAGGAGGCCGATGGCGGCCGAGACGAGGAATTCCATGGGATCAGGACTCCTCCCGGCTTGAGGACTTGGCAATCAACTCGCGCCGGCTCAGCGTCCCGAGTTCAGAAAGCGCCAGCAGGATGCTCGCGACGACGACGAGGAACACGCCGATATCGAACACCATGGCGGAGGCCAGTTCGAACTTCTCGATCATGGGGGGGTGGACGTAACCGAAGGTGCTGGTCATGAACGGTCGGTCGAACAGCCAACTCGCAAGCCCGGTGGCCGTGGCGATCAGGAGACCCGCCCCGAGGATACGCATGTAGTCGAACCGCATGCGCGCGGCGGCGAAGTCGATACCGCTCGCGAGGTATTGCAGCATGAAGGCAACGGCGGCGATGAGGCCGGCGATAAAGCCGCCGCCTGGAAGGTTGTGGCCGCGCAGCAGGATGTAGACGGAGACGGCGAGCGCCAGCGGCAGCAGCGGCCGCATCATCTCAGCCAGCATGACAGGGTGCCGATCCGCATCCCGCTTGGCGCTCTCGGCATACGGCTTCAGCCGCAAGCCGTCGACCAGTGCATGAAGCCCGAGCGCCGCCATGGCGAGCACCGCGATCTCTCCCAGAGTATCGAAGCCCCGGAAGTCGACCAGAATGACGTTGACGACGTTGGTCCCCCCACCGCCGGTGTAGGCGTTGGCGAGGTGGTAGCCCGATATCGTCTCGAAAGGCCGTGTCAGCATGGCGTAGGTCAGAGCCGCGACGCCAGCCCCGCCGACCAGAGCCAGCCCACCGTCTCGCAGCTTGCGCAAGGACGAACTCCGGGCCGTAACCTCGCCGGGCAGGAACCGCAGCGACAGAAGCAGCAGGACGATGGTGACCACCTCGACGGAGAGCTGAGTGAGGGCGAGGTCGGGGGCCTTGAAACGGATAAAGGCGAAGGAGACCACCAGGCCCACGACGCTCAGAAAAATAACGGCCACCAACCTCTGCCGGTGCCAAACGACCGTTCCAACCGCGCCGACGAGCAACCCGGCAAGAGCGGCTATGGCCGCACCGTCCACTGGCGTGGACGGCAGCGGACCGGTCAGCGGTCGGCCTGGCAGGCTCATCCAGGCCCACACACCGAGCAGGCAGACAAAGACGACGAGCGTTGCCAGATAGCGCTGCAGCGAGCGCGTATCGATGACACGCAGGAGCCACGATGCCAGCCGTCCGGCATCGCGATACACGCGCTCGAAGGCCACCGGGCTTGCGATCTTCGGGGCGTATTTCTCGTGTAGCCCGAAGAGATACTGACGGCGCCAATAGTACGTCAGCCCGAGCCCGAAGGCCGCCAGGCTCATGGCGAGCGGCAGGTTCCAGCCGTGCCAGACCGCCAGCTTGAATTCCGGGACGCCGGAAGGAAGCACCGCACCGGCCGCGGCCTGAAGGATCGAACCGACGGCAATCTGCGGCAGCAGGCCTACGATCAGGACCAGCCCGACCAGGATCTCGACGGGAAAGCGCATCCAGCGCGGCGGCTCATGCGGCGTCTTCGGCAGATCGACCGGCTCGCCATTGAAGAAGACGTCGTGGACGAAACGTGCCGAATAGGCGACCGAAAAAACCCCGGCGACGGTTGCGAATGCCGGCAGGAGCCATGTCGCATAGCCCTGGAACGCAAAATGTCCGACCGTCTCGGTGAAGAACATCTCCTTCGACAGGAATCCGTTGAGAAGCGGCACACCGGCCATGGAACCAGCAGCGAGGATACCGAGCGTCGCGGTCCATGGCATGTATTTGAACATGCCGTTGATGCGCCGCATGTCGCGCGTGCCGCACTCGTGATCGATGATGCCCGCCGCCATGAACAGCGAGGCCTTGAAGATGGCGTGGTTGATGATGTGGAACAGGGCGGCGACGGCGCTCATCGGGGTGTCAAGGCCGAACAGGAGCGTGATCAGTCCGAGGTGGCTGATGGTCGAATAGGCCAACAGGCCTTTGAAGTCGTGCTTCAGGATCGCGACATATGCACCATAGGCGAACGTCACCGCGCCGGTCGAGCCGACCAGAACGAGCCAGAGTTCGGTACCCGACAACACGGGATAGAGCCGCGCGAGCAGGAAGACGCCCGCCTTGACCATCGTCGCCGAGTGCAGATACGCCGACACGGGAGTCGGCGCCGCCATGGCGT
This sequence comes from Bradyrhizobium sp., assembly GCF_030697065.1. Lineage (GTDB taxonomy): Bacteria > Pseudomonadota > Alphaproteobacteria > Rhizobiales > Xanthobacteraceae > Bradyrhizobium. The sequence continues at coordinate 22,367 of NZ_JAUYQU010000277.1, read as the reverse complement.
TCGGCAGCCAGAAGTGAAACGGAAACTGTCCCGACTTCGTGAATGCACCGAGCAGCACCAGAACCAGCACGACCGGATAGTACGGATGCGCCCGAATCACGTCGCCTTTGGCGAGAATGACGGTCAGTTCGAAGCTGCCGGCGATGTTTCCGAGCAGCAGTAGTCCGGCGAGCAGAGCGAGGCCTCCGCCGCCGGTGACAGCGAGCGCCATGCGCGCGGCGATCCGGGCATCAAACGCCTCGTACTTGTATGCGATGAGCAGAAACGACGTGAGGCTGGTGATCTCCCAGAAGACCAGCATCAGGATCGTGTTCTCGGCGAGGACCACGCCGAGCATGCCGCCCGCGAAAGCGAGCAAAAGCGCATAGAAACGACCAAGCCGATCGTATGCCGGCATGTAGTAAGCGGCGTAGAGAATGATCAGCAGCCCGATACCGAGGATGAGAAGAGTGAACAGCAGCCCGAGGCCGTCGAGGCGCAGGGCGATATCGAGACCCCATTCGGGCAGCCAGGGAATTCGGGTTGTCAGGACGTCGCCGGACAAAGTCGCAGGCAACAGCGGCACCAGAGCGACGAGTCCGGACGCCATGACCGCAGCCGCAGTCCAGGCTGCCGCCGACCGTGAACGGCGCGCAGCAGCCAGGACAAGAAGCGCCCCGACGAACGGGATGGCCAGCATCAAATTGAGCAATAATGGTCCCATGTCCGAGAGATAGTCGATCCGCATGCCCGATCATACCGCCGAAATGCATCCGAATCAGCTTGAAGGGCGCGATTCCGCGGGTGAGTTCCACTGGAGAAGCTTCGCCGCGAGCCGACGCCTGACGTCTCGGCCGTACGCATGAAAGTGCTGTGCGGCCGCGATTCCGGCAGCCGATTGCAGCCATATCTCGGGCCGCCCCGTCGCCTCTGCACGGTGAGACCGCTCGGACGGGTTCGCAGGCGTTCGGTCACTGCGTCTACGACGATCACATGCCAGTCACGCGGCTCGATGGCGGCCTTGTCCGTCACTCCGGATCCCTTGGACGAAGCCATATCACGAACCCCATTGGATTACGGAAGCGAGCGGCGGACACTTGCGCGGATACTTCGTCATTGGCGAGGATGACCCTTTCTCGACTGCGGATGAGGCCGCACGCATTGCCCGCATCGGCAATCCTCGAACACAATAGACATAGGCTGATGACGACTCAACAGAATGCGACCGGAGCAAAAATCGTTGATCGACACGCATTGGCCGTAGCGGCCGTTTTGATCCATGTCATGGCTTGAACTTCGAGACGCGGGGTCCCGTTTATATTCGGACGACGGCGGAACTAACTGCGACGAATGCTCGCACGGCCTGCCGTGACTCGACCCACCCAGCCGGTTACATTGCCTGACGCGCCGGCCGCGCTGCATCGGAGCGGGTGAACAAGGAGGCAGTCTTGCCGGGTGGCCATATCGCGGTCTTTTATGAAATGGCTGTCATTCTGGCGATCGCGAGCACCGCCGGCATCGTCGGCGTGCTGCTGAAGCAGCCGCTTCTGATCGCGTTCATCGCTGCCGGCATTGCTGCGGGGCCGGGTGTGCTGGACCTGATCCGATCGACCGGCCATCTCAATGTGCTGGCCGATATCGGAGTCGCCGTTCTGCTTTTCATGATAGGGCTCAAGCTCGACCTGCACATCATCCGTTCGCTCGGCAGAGTCGCCGCAGCGACCGGCCTCGGACAGGTCGCTTTCACTTCCCTGGTCGGGTTCGCGATCTGTCTGGGGCTCGGACTCGACGTCCTGACAAGCGTTTACGTCGCGATCGCGCTGACGTTCTCAAGCACGATCATCATCGTCAAGCTTCTAACCGACAAGCGCGAAGTGGATTCGCTGCACGGCCGCATCGCAATTGGATTCCTCATCGTCCAGGACATCGTTGTGGTCGTGGCGATGGTCGCTCTTTCGTCGTTCGGACTCGGCGCCGGCGGAAATCCGGCCGGCTTGAGCATGCCGGCGGTGTTGGGCAGCAGCCTGGTGCTGCTCGCGGGGCTCGGACTGTTCATGCGATTTGCGGCCGAGCCGCTGGTCTCGCGGATTGCGCGGCACCCCGAGCTACTCGTCACGTCAGCGTTGACATGGGCGGTCCTGCTCGCTGCCGTCGCCGACTGGATAGGCCTCGGAAAGGAGCTGGGCGGATTGCTGGCCGGAATTTCCCTGGCATCCACATCGTTCCGTGACGCCATCACATCGCGCCTCGCAAGCCTGCGCGACTTTCTGTTGTTGTTCTTCTTTCTGATGCTGGGATCCCGGCTCAACCTCGAAGTTCTGGGCGGTCAGGCCATCCCGGCTCTGGTCCTTTCGATTTTTGTCCTGATCGGAAACCCGTTGATCGTGCTGGCGATCATGGGCGCCATGGGTTACCGCAAGCGAACCGGCTTCCTCGCCGGACTCACGGTCGCGCAGATCAGCGAGTTCTCGCTGATTTTTATCGCCATGGGGCTTACCCTTGGTCACGTTCGCCAGGAGGCCGTCAGCCTGGTGACGCTTGTCGGCCTCGTCACGATCACGCTTTCGACCTACATGATCATCTACTCACACGAAGTATACCGCATTCTGGAGCCGCTGCTGGGTCCATTCGAGCGGAAGATCGCCGATAGCGAGCAGGCCGTTATCGCGCCACAGAAGGATTTCGACATGATCCTGTTTGGCCTGGGCCGATATGGTAGCGCGTTGGGGCAGGTTCTCCACGACCACGGTCGACGCGTTCTGGGGGTCGACTTCGATCCTGAGGCACTCGCCCGCTGGAGGGCGCGGGGACTTCCTGGCACCTTCGGCGACGCGACCGACCCGGAGTTTCCGATTTCACTTCCTCTGGGAGGGGTCTCCTGCGTCATCATCGCCACGCCCCCGTCGATCCCCGGAACACTGGAGGAAGACACCCAGCTCATTCTCACGGGCGTTCTAAGACGCATCGGCTTCAAGGGACGCATTGCCGTGCGAAGTCACGATCAGATCGATAGCCGACGCGTGATCGACGCCGGCGCCGACATCGTCCTGTCCCCCTTCGCCGACGCGGCGACACGGGCTGCGGAGCTGCTCGAACTCGACGGCAATTTGCGGAGCGTCACGACGCAAGTCACAGCAGCAACGCGTTCGAATGTCGGCGAGCCGACCGGGCACTGGAGATAACACCTGATGAAAACAATAGTGGCGGCGACGGATTTCTCCACTCGGTCACAGCGGGCGATACGGCGCGCCGGCCTCTTGGCTCGACAGTGGGAGGCCAAGCTCACGCTTGTTCATGTTGTGGACGATGACCAGCCCGAATCATTGGTCGATCTCGAACGCCGCGAGGCAGGCAATTTCCTGAATGAACAGATTGGCTCGGTTGCCGAGCTGCAGGGCGTCCGTTGCAGCGCGGTGGTCGCAACCGGAGAAGCGTTCGATGGCGTCCTGCACACTGCGAAGAGCGCGTCAGCCGACCTCATCGTGATGGGAACGCACCGCAAACAGCTGTTGCGCGATACATTCGTCGGGACCACCATCGAGCGCGTCATCCGCACGGGCCCCTATCCCGTGCTGATGGTGAACAAGGAGGTGACGCATTCCTATCGGCATGTGCTCGGCGCCGTCGACTTGTCCGTGCCTTCGGCGCAAGCGATCCAAACAGGCGTCGCTTTGGGGTTGATCGGCGATTCCTCCGTTACCATCATCCATGCCTTTATTGCGCCGGCCCGAGGCAAGCTGTTCGTCGCGGATGCGTCCAGCGAACGGATCAGCGAATACATCGCCAGCGAGCGTCTTCAGGCGATTGAAGAGCTTAAGGCCTTCTTGACGGCAAATGAGATTCACGGCCAACGGTGGGGGTACCGCATCGAAGAAGGGGGTGCGTTCGAAGTGATATCCCGGGTCGTGCAGGAATCGATGCCTGACCTTGTCGTGATCGGTACTCATGGCCGCTCCGGCATCGCGAAAATGCTGCTTGGCAGCGTCGCCGAGGAGGTCCTGCGCAGCGTCGACGTTGATATCCTTGCCGTACCGCCCATGCGTTGAGCGGGCCGTTGCGTTGCCTGGCACCGGTGCATCTCCTAATCCCGCGTTAACCTTTCGCTAACCGGCCCTTAAATCCCGGCCGCTAGCGTGCGGCAGGACCGGTGTGGACGACGTTGGCGTATGGCGTGGGGACGGAAAAAGAGCAGCGGACGCAAGGAGCCGCAATTCGGGCTCGCGGCATCGTTGAGCGAACTGCGCCTCGGCCCGCAGGACCGCGTGGCCAGCAGCGACGACGCGCCGAAGAAGAAGCCTTCCCCAAAACGCAAAGCCGGAGATGCCTGCGACGATGAGCCGCGCGAGCGCAAACCGCGCGCCAAGACAGCGAGCCGCAAGCGCAACTCCAGGACCCGCTCCCGCAGCGGCCTCGGCCGCCTGGTTTATTGGGGCGCCGTGCTGGGCCTCTGGGCGGTGATCGCGGCAGTCGGCGTCGTGATCTGGGTCGGCGCGCATCTGCCGGCGATCCAGTCACTCGAGATTCCAAAACGGCCGCCGACAATTCAGATTACAGGCTTCGACGGCAGCGTACTGGCGACCCGCGGCGAAATGGTCGGCGCCAATGTCTCGTTGAAGGACCTGCCGCCGCATCTGCCGAAGGCGTTCATCGCCATCGAGGACCGCCGGTTCTACTCGCATTACGGCATCGATCCGATCGGAATCGCGCGCGCCGCCGTGGCCAATGTCCTGCATCGCGGCGTCTCGCAGGGCGGCTCGACGCTGACCCAGCAACTCGCCAAGAACCTGTTCCTGACCCAGGAGCGCACCTTCATGCGCAAGCTGCAGGAAGTCGAACTGGCGCTGTGGCTGGAGCGCAAGCACTCCAAGAACGAGATTCTCGAACTTTATCTGAACCGGGTCTATTTCGGCTCCGGCGCCTATGGCGTGGAGGCCGCGGCCCAGCGCTATTTCGGCAAATCCGCCAGGAACGTCACGATTGCCGAGGCTGCGATGCTGGCGGGGCTGGTCAAATCACCCTCCCGGCTGGCGCCGAACCGCAATCCGGAAGGCGCCGAGAAACGCGCCCAGATTGTGCTGGCGGCGATGGCGGACGCCAAATTGATCACCGAGGCGCAGGCGAAAGCCTCGATCGGGCAGCCCTCCACCCATGTGAAAGCGGTGGGTGCCGGCACCGTCAATTATGTCGCGGACTGGATCGGCGAAGTGCTCGACGATCTGATCGGCCAGGTCGACCAGAATATCGTGGTCGAAACCTCGATCGATCCGAAGCTTCAAAGCCTGGCTGAAGCCTCCATCATCGACGAGCTCGCGGCAAAGAGCGTCAAATTCAACGTCAGCCAGGGCGCGCTGGTGGCGATGACGCCTGACGGCGCGGTGCGCGCCATGGTGGGCGGCCGCAATTACGCCGAGAGCCAGTACAACCGCGCGGTCACGGCGAAACGCCAGCCCGGCTCGGCGTTCAAGCCGTTCGTGTATCTGACCGCGATCGAAGCCGGATTGACGCCGGAAACGATCCGGCAGGACGCGCCGCTCGACGTCAAGGGCTGGAGGCCGGAGAACTACACCCACGAGTATTTCGGCTCGGTGACGCTGACGCAGGCGCTGGCGATGTCACTCAACACGGTGGCGGTGCGGCTGGGACTGGAGGTCGGCGCCAGGAATGTGGCGCGCACCGCGCACCGGCTCGGCATTTCCTCGAAGCTCGAAGCCAATGCCTCGATCGCGCTCGGCACCTCGGAGGTCTCGCTCAACGAACTGGTCGGCGCCTATGCGCCGTTCGCCAATGGCGGCCGGGGGTCGACGCCGCATGTCGTGACCCGGATCCGCACCGCCGAAGGCAAGGTGTTGTATGTCAGGCCTGCGGACCAGCTCGGCCAGGTGATCGAGCCGCGCCATGTCGCCATGATGAACAGCATGATGCGGGAAACACTGCTCTCGGGCACCGCGCGCAAGGCGGAAATCCCGGGCTGGACCGCCGCCGGCAAGACCGGCACCAGCCAGGATTTCCGCGACGCCTGGTTCATCGGCTATACCGCCAATCTGGTGACCGGCGTCTGGCTCGGCAACGACGATAACTCGCCGACCAAAAAGGCGACAGGCGGCGGACTACCGGTCGAGATCTGGACGCGCTTCATGCGCACAGCCCACCAGGGCGTGCCGGTGGCGGCGCTGCCGAGCGCGCGCCAGGGCGGCTTCCTGACCAACCTGATCGAGTCCGCATCGCAAGCCAGCGCGCCCCCCGCACCGTCCGCGCAAGCGGCATCTTCGCAACCGCCGGCGCCGATCCCGCCGGGCAACGCATATCGTCCGCCGACGCCGACGCGCGCATCCAACCCCTCCGCGCGTCCCGAGGCGGCGGCAGGTCTGGACGGCTGGCTGGTGGACCGACTGTTTGGACGATAGGCCTTTCCGCTGCCCGGACGGCCCGGCCGACCCATTGCCGCCGCTCAGAGCAGATGGAAGTCCGAATGGATATCGGCAACCGGCGGGTAGGGAGTCGACGCCGGCAGACCCAGATAGAGGGCCTTGGTGCCGTACGCCTCCGAAAACTGCGCCGCGGCTTCATCGAGGATGATGTGCCCGGAAGGGTCGAGCAAGAGCGCGGGCCGCGTAAACCCGTTCAGCGTATAGGCCGGCACCAAGGTGCCGCCGGGATTGTTGACAGAGAGCCCGTTGAATGTCGCGGCGACACCGGTCAGATCGGCAGAGTTGCCGGCGAGATCCTCGACGGCCGCGCCATGCGCGACAAAGCCGGTGACCGCCAGCGATTGGGTCCTTGGGTCGCCGGATGACACCAGATATTCGAACGCGAGCTTCTGCGCGTCGTTCAAGGCCGCCGTGCCCGCGGCATCATAGTCCGCGGTCGCGCCGGTGTTCAGCGTCAGTTCCGGCGTACCGCCGCTCAATCCGACGGCCTCGTTGAATGCCAGCGCGAAGTCGATCGTCGAACCCGCAATATTGTTGCCGTTCGCAGGCGACGCGGTAAGCCCCGTCACATGCGGCGCCGCAGTGTCGAGGGTGAATGTCAGGCTGCCGGGAGCGCCGGTATTGCCGGCAATGTCCCGCTGCACCACCGTTACGGTGTGAACGATGCGCCTTAGCTAGTCCTGGATCCCGTAGCGATGCAGGTCGTTGCCGTGGGTGTCGAGCCAGGTCTTGGCGCGCTCGACATGGGCACATTCGCGGGCGACCACCCGCCAGAACCGTGCCGAATGGTTCATCTCGACCAGATGCGCCACTTCATGGGCGGCGAGATAATCCAGCACGTAGGGCGGCGCCAGGATCAGGCGCCACGAAAACGACAGTGAACCGGCCGAAGTACAGGAACCCCATCGGCTCGACTGGTCCCGGATCGACAGCCGCTTCACCTTGACGCCATACGCCTCGGCATAGGCTTGCGTGGTCTTTTGCAGATCGTTGCGCACTTCGCGCTTCAAGTAATCGGCCACGCGGCGCTCGATATGTTCGGCGCCGCCGGCGACGCAGATGATCCGCTCGCCGCTGTCGCGGGTTTCGGTCCACACGGTGCCCCTTACGCCGGCGCGATGCACGATCTTGTGCGCAACGCCACGCAACGGCACCACGGTACCCGGAAGAAAAGGTGCTGCCTTCGGCAACCGGCCGAGGCGCGCGGCGATCCAGCCGCCGTGACGCTGTGCAAAATCCTTGGCATCGGCGATGGTGCCGCGCGGCGGCATGGTGAGGATGGCTTCGCGGTCGCTGGGATGAATACGCAGGGTGTAACGCCGCGCGCGGCGGTGCCGGCGCAGCCGGATCGAATAGATTTGCGAGCCGTGCTTGACGAGAAGTCGAGAGGGTTCGGCAGGCCGCCGATAAAGGAGCGCGCGAGTAGCCATATGTGCAAGTCCGGGGAGCAAGAGTTCGCCCGGATTCTGCCACATCCGCCGCCAGTGAAATCGCTCGGCGCAAAAACAAATCATTTGCCCAATATACAGGGGCAAACCGCGGTTCGGACCCTACAGGATGGGGCTGGAACCAAATATTTTGGAGGGAACCGACCCTCGAAGCGACCTTGAAAAAATGAAACCAAACTCATTCTTTCAAGAAGCCGCGAATCCGGTTTTCCTTGCATCAATTCAGAGGGTTATCGATCGCGCGAATCAACGCCACCTTCACCGAGCGAGCCGCGATCTCGCCTTTGCCGCGGCTCGATCGACATTTATTCCGCCGCGGCGACCAACGCAGGCTTCCTGCTCGCCGCCGACAGCATGAAATCTGAAATGCGCGGCACGATTTCCGATTTGAAGCGGGAGCCGTTGAAGACGCCGTAATGGCCGACGCCCTTTTGCACGTAATGCACCCGGCGATGGTCGGGAATCGAACTGCAAAGCGCATGCGTCGCCTCGGTCTGCCCGATACCCGAAATGTCGTCGTTCTCGCCTTCGACCGTCATCAGCGCCACGCGCGAGATCTTCGACGGATCGACCAGTTTGCCGCGATGGGTCATCTCGCCCTTGGGCAGCGCATGCTTGACGAACACGGTGTCGACCGTCTGCAGATAATATTCCGCGGTCAGGTCCATGACGGCGAGATACTCGTCATAGAAATCGCGGTGCTTGTCGACCAGGTCGCCGTCACCCTTGACCAAGTTGTTGAACAGCGCCTTGTGGGCGTCCTTGTGGCGATCGAAATTCATGCTGATGAAGCCCGACAGCTGCAGGAAGCCCGGATAGACGTCGCGCATCACGCCGGGATGCGGAAACGGCACCTTGGTGATGACATGGCTGCGGAACCAGTCGATGCCCTTCTCGGCCGCCAGATTGTTGACGGCGGTCGGATTGCGGCGGGTATCGATCGGGCCGCCCATCAGCGTCATCGACACGGGAACGAAGGGATCGCGCTCGGCCTCCATCACGGAAACCGCCGCCACCACCGGCACCGAGGGCTGGCACACCGCGATCACATGCATGTTGTTGCCGAGCGTCTGCAGCATTTCGATGACGTAATCGACGTAATCGTCGAGATCGAAGCGGCCTTCGGTCAGCGGCACCATCCGCGCATCGGACCAGTCGGTGATGTAGACCTCGTGGGTCGGCAGGAAGGCTTCGACGGTGCCGCGCAGCAGCGTGGCGTAATGGCCCGACATCGGCGCCACGATCAGCACCCGCGGCTGCGGGCTGCGCAGCGGACGGGTCAGCTGGCGATCGAAGTACAACAGGCGGCAGAACGGCTTTTCCCACACGGTGCGGATTTCGATCGGCGTGCGCACGCCATTGACCTCGGTATCGTTGAGGCCCCATTCCGGCTTGCCGTAACGGCGCGTGGTCCGCTCGAACAGTTCGCAGCCGGCGGCGATCGATTTGCCTAATTGGGTGTGCGACCACGGATTGAGCGGATTCTGAAACAGGATCTTGGTGGCGTCGGTCAGCGCGCGCGCCGGGTTGAGCGACGCCTGTCCCATTTCGTACATCCAGTACATCGGCGTCGTCTGCGCCGGACTGCCTTCGACCACCAGGGGCGGGGGCGCGCCAAATTCACCAATCGGCATCGGCATATCTATTCCTCAATCCCATCTTGCATCGCAGCATACTGCCGAATGCGTAATTAAGCGTCAATGCGCGGACCGGTATATCTACGTGCCGGAAACGCTAAAGGTCCGCAAATTCCCCGGATTTCCTTGGGATAAGTGAATTTATTCGCCGCTCTGGATCAGCGAGCCCTGGCGCCGGGCGCTGCGCAAAAGGGCAAGAAATCCCGCAAATGATGCAATAAACAGCACGGCGTTGATCGCCAGCGCCGATATCATCAGGTCGGCGCGGAACACCTTGTCGATCATCAGCGCCCGCATGCCTTCGAATACATAGGTCGGCGGCAGCATCCAGGCGACATATTGCAGCCAGTCCGGCAGCACCGTGACGGGGTAATAGACGCAGGCGAGCGGCATCACCCCGAACATCAGCGTCCAGACGATGCTCTCGGCGCCGAGACCGTTGCGCAGCACCAGCCCGGAAACGAAGATCCCGAGCGACCAGCTGGTGAAGATCAGATTGCAGAAGAACGCGATCAGCGGCAGCCCGAAGCCGAGCACGTTGAAGTCGAAAAAGATCATCGCCAGCAGCGTCATCGGAACGATGCCGATCGCCAGCCGGATCAGGCTCATGATCATCAGCGCGATCAGGAACTCGATCGGCTTCAGCGGACTCATCATCAGGTTGCCGAGATTGCGCGCCCACATCTCCTCGAGAAAGGAGATCGAGAAGCCGAGCTGGCCGCGAAACAGGATGTCCCACAGGATCACCGCGCCGATCAGGGTGCCGCCGGCCTGGGCGAAGAAGCCGGCATTCTGCGAGATGTAGTTCTGCAGGAACCCCCAGGTGATGATCTGCAGCGCCGGCCAGTAGATCAGTTCCAGCAGCCGCGGCCACGACGACAGCAGCAAATACCAGTAGCGCAGGATCATCGCCTGGATGCGATGCGGCGCGATCCCGCCGGGCAGCACCAGCGTGCTCATGACGCGCCCTCCTGCTGGCGGCCGCGCGCGACGTCGAGGAACACTTCCTCCAGCGTCGTCCGGTTGTAGCGGGTCATGATGTTGTCGGGACTGTCGTCGTCCTCGACCCGGCCGCGCTTCATGATGATGACGCGGTCGCACAGCCGCTCGACTTCCAGCATGTTGTGCGAGGCCAGCAGGATGGTGGCGCCGTGGGTCTTGCGGTAGGTCAACAGATGCTGCCGGATCCAGTCCGCGGTATCGGGATCGAGCGAGGCCGTCGGTTCGTCCAGCAGCAACAGCTCGGGCTGGTTGATCAGTGCTTTCGCCAGCGCAACGCGGGTCTTCTGCCCGGCGGAAAGCTTGCCATTGGCGCGGTCGAGGAAGTCGCCGAGATCGAGATCGGCGGCGAGTTGCTCGATGCGCTGGCGCAAGTTGCCGACGTCATAGAGCCGGCCGAACACGGTGAGGTTCTGCCGCACCGTGAGCCGCATCGGCATGTCGACATAGGGGCTTTCGAAATTCATCCGCCCCAGCACCTCGGCGCTCTGCCCGGGCATCGCACAGCCCAGCACCTGGATCCGCCCCGAGGTCGGCAGCACCAGTCCCATGATCATGGCGATGGTGGTGGTCTTGCCGGCGCCGTTGCCGCCGAGCAGCCCGGTGATGCTGCCGCGCGCGATGGCGAACGAGACGTCGTCGACGGCGCGGGCGGTCTTGTAGATCTTGACCAGATTCGCGACCTCGATCGCCGCGGAGCCGGCCGGACCGGTTGCGGGCACGTCGGACGGTGCGGCGTCGTCAGGCATCATGCGGGCCGTTCATTGAGCCATCGTGGCCGCAAGCGCAAGGCTGGCGCCGGCTTCCACCAAAATATCGAAAACAACCCCATGCAATGCCCATTTGTGGTAATTTAATACCAGTTTGTGGTCGCCCCGCCGCGCGGCTAAGCTGCCGGAATGACCGACGTCGCAGCCTCCGATTTCCGCCATCCGCGCCGCCATGTCCGTCTGGATACCATCCTGCGGCTGCGCTGGCTCGCCGTGCTCGGCCAGCTCGCCGCCATTTTCATCGTGGCGCACGGGCTCGAATTCGACTTCGAAGTGGTGCCCTGCCTCACCGTGATCGGCCTGTCCGCAGCCCTCAATCTGGGACTGCAGATCGCCTTCAACCCGATGCAGCGGCTGGAGCCGGTCTATGCGGCGGCGTTGCTGGCGCTGAACATCCTGGAACTGGCGGCATTGCTGTTTCTCACTGGCGGCCTGCAGAATCCGTTCGCGTTTCTGTTCCTGGCCCCGGTCCTGATCTCGGCGACGGCTTTGCCGACGAGGCTGACCATCGCGCTCGGCGTGCTTGCGGTGGCCTGCGCCGCCGCGCTGGTGTTCTTCCATCTGCCGCTGCCGTGGGAGGGCGACGAACCCGTGGCGCTGCCGCCGGTCTATCTGTTCGGGGTCTGGCTCTCGATCCTGCTCGCGATCGGCGTCACCAGCCTCTATGCGATCCAGGTCACCGAGGACACCCGCAAGCTTTCCGACGCACTGGCCGCCACCGAACTGGTGCTGACCCGGGAGCAGCATCTGACCCAGCTCGACGGCCTCGCCGCCGCCGCCGCGCATGAGCTCGGCACGCCGCTTGCGACCATCTTCCTGATCGCGCGCGAACTGGAGAAGACCGTTCCCGCCGACGGCCCGCTCGCCTCCGACGTCAAGACCCTGCGCGAACAGACCCAGCGCTGCCGCGATATCCTGGGCAAGATCACGCAGCTGTCCGCGACCGGCGCGCCGTTCGACCGCATGCCGATGTCGACGCTGATCGAGGAACTAGTGGCGCCGCATCGCGATTTCGGCGTCGCGATCAAGATCCGGATCGCGGTGGCGGCGGCCAGCGAGCCGGTCGGCACCCGCAATCCGGCGATCCTCTACGGCGTCGGCAACATCCTGGAGAATGCGGTCGATTTCGCCCGCAAGACGGTGGAAGTGGAAGCGTGGTGGAATAACGAGACGGTCGAGCTGGTGATTTCCGACGACGGACCGGGGTTCGCGCCCGAGATCATGAAGCGGATCGGCGAGCCCTATTTGTCGCGCCGGCGCGGCAGCGACGATCCCCACGGCGGGCGGCGGGGTCTCGGACTCGGGGTATTCATCGCCCGCACGCTGCTGGAGCGCACCGGCGCCAGGGTCTCGTTCCGCAACCGCACCTTTCCGGACCATGGCGCGGTGGTCCAGATCGCCTGGCCGCGGAGCCGCTTCGAGGCCACCGAAGGCGGCGAAATATCAGATGAAGCAGCGACTTAGCGCGCGATGAGATTGAGTTGAGCTGGAGCAGCACCCGACACCTCTCCCTTTGGGAGAGGTCGGCGCGCAGCGCCGGGTGAGGGGTTACGGTCTTTCATGAGGGCCGCACCCCCCTCACCCGATTTGCTGCGCAAATCGACCTCTCCCCGCCGGGGAGAGGTAAACCGCATCCGCATGCGACCGACCGAAACCGCACCGCCGCGCAGAGACGATTATTAAATCGGTCTGACACTGCCTTGGCAGTCGGCCATTGCCGCGCCATATGTATAGTATCCGCCACAAAGGGATATCAGCACCTTGAACGCCAATGCCGAACTGACCGACCAGGCCGACCGCTCGCTCCTGATCGTGGAAGACGACAAGCCGTTCCTGGAACGGCTGTCGCGCGCGATGGAAACCCGCGGCTTCACCGTGACCTCCTGCGACAGCGTGTCCGAGGGCCTGGAGCAGATCGGCAAGGCCGCCCCCGCCTTCGCGGTGGTGGACCTGCGGCTCGGCGACGGCAACGGCCTCGACGTGGTGGCGGCGCTGAAGCGCAAGCGCCCCGACGCCCGCGCCATCGTGCTGACCGGCTACGGCAACATCGCCACCGCCGTGACCGCGGTGAAGATGGGCGCGGTGGATTATCTGTCGAAACCCGCCGACGCCGACGACGTCGTCGCAGCATTGCTGGCCAGCGGCACCGAGAAATCCGAGCTTCCGCACAACCCGATGTCCGCCGACCGCGTGCGCTGGGAGCATATCCAGCGCATCTACGAGATGTGCAACCGCAACGTTTCGGAGACGGCGCGAAGGCTCAATATGCATCGGCGGACGCTGCAGCGGATTTTGGCGAAGCGCGCGCCGCGTTAACGCGCGGTCATTGCTTAACGCGCAAGGGATTTGATCCGCGGTCCCCAATGAGGCCTCCCGACAATGCGCGCGAGCGCTTTGCGATGTCGGCCTTACCCTGAAGCGGGCATCCAGCGATCCATGTGCCATGTCCGTAAGTGCCCGGACCTGACTTAAGCGGCGATCCGAATGTTGCAGAGCAAGGACCGAGGACCGAGTTACTTGACCTCGGCGATCTTCGCTCCAGATGAAAGCATCTGCGCGTTCGTTGCCGCGGGCCGGTTCGACGGCAATGCCGGGTCCGGCGATCGGAAAGCGGCGTCGGGCGGTGCTCCCCGGGATGGTCGACGGGCAGCGGTTGCCGGAAGCACGATTACTTTCGCTCCGACTTTCACCCGTTCATAGAGGTCCACGACGTCGTCATTGGTCAGCCGGATACAGCCGGAGGAAACCCGCTTGCCGATCGTATCCGGGTTGTTGGTGCCGTGAATTCGATACTCGGTTTCGCCGAGATACATCGCGCGCGCGCCGAGCGGATTGCCGGGACCGCCCGCCATGAACCGCGGCAGGTAAGGCTGACGCGAGACCATCTCCGCGGGCGGATGCCAATCCGGCCATTCGGCCTTGCGGGCCACGGTCTGCTCACCCGACCATGTGAAGCCTTCGCGGCCGACACCGATGCCGTAGCGCATCGCCTGCCTGTCGTTCAGAACGAAATAAAGGAATGTGTTGCCGGTATCGATGATCACGGTGCCCGGAGTCTGGCGGCTGGCATAGTCAACCACCTGCCGCGCAAGTGCTCCGGGACCCTCGGCAGCCCTTGGTGGTTCGACCAGCGGCGCGGGGGCCGGAATCGGAGCCGCGGCCGATGCACGAACCGGAGGCGCCACATAGACCGGGGTCGACGACGCATGGGCCTGGGGCGCGGACGGCTTCCGTACCGGTTGCACGCTCCCGGGGCGAGACGACAAACCGTATCCCAATGCGGCGACGGCGATGACGCCAATTGCAACTCTCGCGGGCATTGGCAGGACGAAGGCCTCCGCCTTGCCACGTTTGGCCCGCTTGCTCATGTCTTTCCCCAGGTCACCACGCCCTGAAGAAGTACCCAGCAAAATTTAAGAAACTTCGTGCCCGGACTGGAACTGTCAGCGGTGGTTAACGCCGAACGCCTGTTCGGCAACTACGCCGTCGAGGCGGTGAAAATCCCGCTGGCGGGACCGGTGGCAGGCGTCCCCGGCGACATCGGCGCCGTGCTGACAAGGCAGGATAGTTTGACTAACCTCCATGGCGGCCATCAAGATACGGTACCACAGGCCCCACGAGAGAAGATCGATGAGCACAGTCAAAAGCGCTCTAACCCAGAAGAGCGGCGCCCTGATCCATGTTCGTTCCGGCGACATGGTCGTCGAAGCCCTGCGCCGGATGCGCGACAACCGGGTTCGGTCGGTGCTGGTCATCGACGACGACGTGCTGGTCGGTATCGTGACCCAGGGTGACTGCGCCATCAAGGTGCTGCTGCCCGGGCTCGATGCGAAGCAGACGCCGGTGGGCCAGGTGATGACGGGCAACCCGGTGACGGTCAAGCCGGACGATCGGCTGGAAAGCTGTATGGGCATGATGGCCGCGCGCGGTTTTCGCCATCTGCCGGTGCTGGACGCGGGCAAGGTCGTGGGCGTGATCTCGATCGGAGACGTCGTCAAGGACATCATCCGGGAGCTGGAGCACAATCTGGGCGACCTGACGGGCTACATCATGCGGGACGGCCCCGGGGGCTGACAGACTCATCCGCCCTGGGGTGCTGCTGCGGCACCGCGATCCGTTGCTTCACCCTCAAATTTCCTTCCACCAGCGCCAGGTCGCCGCCAACGCCAGCAGGCCGAACGCGCCGGTCAGGGCCACGGCGTTGTGGGACCCGATGCGGTCCGCGAGCCAGCCCAGCCACAGGAAGCCGATTGGGCCGGTACCGATGCAGACGGTCAGGATGCCGAGGATGCGCGAGCGCATGTGCAGTGGCGCGGCAAGATAGACCAGCGTGGCCTGCATCGTCGCGAAGCCGGCGCCGCCCAGCCCCGTCATGATCAATGCCACGCCTGCCAGTACGGGACTTTGCACCAGCGCGAAAATCACCACGGTGACCAGGTAGCAGACGACGCCGCCGAGATAGACCCGGCCGTACCATCGCGGGATCGACCACAACCCCACCAGAAGCGCGCCCACGAAGGCGCCGATCCCGTCCATGGCCGCGAGTATGCCCACGCCTTCCGGACCCAGATGCAGACGGTCGCGCCCGATGACGGGAATCATGCTGGTGAAGGGCCACGCGAAGATATTGTAGATCACCGTCACGACCAGCACGCCGATCAGCCGCTTGTCGGTGCGGACCAGAGCGAACCCCTCGGCGATCCGCGCCAGCACGGCTTCGGAGCCCGCGACGCGGGGAATGCGCGAGCGTATGGCGAGGATCGCCCACAGCGCGGTGCCGTACATCAGGACGCTCAGGAAAAACGCGCCCTGGATGCCCGTGCCGGCGAGCAGGAATCCGCCGATGGCGGGGCCGACCATGCGGCTTGCATTGCCGGCGCCGACATCCAGCGACATGGCCGCGCCCATCTGTTCGCGGCCCACCACCTCGCCCATCATCACACGGCGCACCGGATTGTCGGTGCACCAGCCGCAGCCGTTGATGAAACTCGCGACCGCGAAATGCCAGATCTCGAGTTGTCCGGTTTCGGCCAGGACCGCAAGGCCCGCCGAGGTGCCGGTCATCATCCCCACGACGATGAGGAGAGTCCGGCCGCGATCGTAGCGTTCCGCAAGCGCGCCGAGAAACACCCCGAACAGCGCCATGGGAAGCAGCCGGAGCATGGTCATCATCGAGACCAGAAACGCCGACTCGGTGCGCTGGTAGACGACAACCCCGACCGCGATGGTCTCCAGCCAGCGCACGGTGGCGACGATCAGGCCGACATACCATAAACGCCAGAAATCCGGTGCCCCGATCATCCGCCGGAACGGCGATTTGCTCACGCTTTCGCTTCCTCTCCGGGGGCGGCTTACCCCTTATTGCTTGCACCGCTGGCAGGGTGTCGACGCGAATGACCCAGGGTGGACGCTGGACAAGCGTCTAGTACATGGAATCACAAATCGGTATTGCAGCCCATCCTTCGAGACGGCCACTTCGTGGCCTCCTCAGGATGAGGGTTAACTTGTTGAAACATAACAACCTCATGCTGAGGAGCGAGCGGAGCGAGCGTCTCGAAGCATGGGCAGCAAGCGACTCATCTTTCTCACATAGTAGGTACTAGCACTGGCTCGACGGGAAGCTGGCATGAGCCCGATCGCACAGGATCGTTTTGGAGAACGAATTGCCAAACCACTGGCTCGTCAACGAGCCATCGTTGTCGACCCAGGGGATCGGTGGCAATTGCGGCAGGTAAGAAGCATAAGGCATCACTTTCGCGAGCGTCACCCTGCCCGGAAACTGTGCCTGGAAAGCCTTGTTCATTCCGCCGTCAAGGCCGCTGTAGATGGGGGCAACCGGCACGTCGTCTTCAAGCAATTGCGCGTATGCGAGCTCGTCGGTGCGGGTTTTTTCCTGCGCCAGCCGCGCGATTTCCGGATTGACGACAAAAGACGGGCATTTTTCGGTGGGGTTGAACACAAGCGGACGCGACGAGTTGCGGGGAGGTTGCGCATCGAAGACGTAGCGGCGGTCGCACACATCCACCTTCGGTTCGAGTTGCGTCGTCTCGAAATGATCGTTGCCGATCTTGAGCATTTTCCAGAACGCCATGTTCGGATTATTCCGATGCCGCGCCAGATTCGCCGGCGTCAGGCGGAACGGATAGGCCTGGACCTGGAACGAGGGCCGGCCGCTGCGGAATGAGTCGCGGGCCAGCGAATAGATCTCGCTTATCTGTTCGTCGGTCATGGCATAGCAACCGCTCGACCAGCAGTCGCCATGGATCATGAGAAAGCTGCCGTCGCGATCGTTCGCCTTGTCGAACCGGTTGGGGTAGCCGAGGTTGATCGCAAGATAGAAGCTGGAGTTGGGATTCATCAAGTCAGGTGTGACCCTATAGAAACCCTCCGGAGCCTGCCGGTCGCCCTCCTGCAGCTTCGGCCCGAGATCGCCCGACCACCGGCAGATCGGATATGTCTTGAGTAACTGGAAGCGGCCGGCGGTGTCCTGCTTCCAGACTTCGAGCTCCGCCTCTTCCTTGAAAACGCGCAGAACGATGGGTGAGTATTTCGGCATCTGCTTCTGCCGGAGCATCGAGAGCAGCTCGGCCGGGAGTTCCTGTGTTGCCTTGGCCGGCAACCGGTTGTTGCTGGCTTCGCCAAGGCAGGTGACCGGCGTCAACCCCGCGGCAAGGACTGCCGTCAGCACAAGTGCACGTCGGACCATGGCGCGGATCACTGCTGTACCTCGGACGTGGAAACTCTGCCATCTGGAGCCTGCAGTCGGTGGCTTTCGTAAGGCAAACTCCGGATGGGTGCAGGTGGTGACGAACTCCGGGCTTTTCGTCAACCTCAAGACAGCAGGGCGGCCGGACTCGGCTGAATTACCGATCTATGGAAAATACCGCTGAACAAACTTTTGAAAACTCCCCATCAGAAACCGGTTCGCTCGCTTGCTGATGGGAGCTTCCGGCGCCATCACGTCAAAACCATGAAAAGCCCCGTCGAATACCTCGAACTCGACCGGAATATCGGCGCGACGAAGGTTCTCGACGTAGGTTTTCGTCTCATCCCGAAATGGTTCCAGACTGCCGACATAGGTGATCGTCGGCGGCAGCTTGGTATAGTCCGTGCAGCGTGCCGCGGCGGCGTAAGGCGTAACGTTCGTCACGCCATCGAGATAACGCGACCAGGCCAGCTTGTTGGCTTCCTCATCCCACACAGGTGCGTCGTTTCCAACGGCAGAGGCGCTGTTCTGGCGGTCATCGATCATCGGATATAGCGGCATTTGAAATGCTATTCTGGCATCGCCGGTCTCGGCAGCCTTGAGCGAGACGGCCGCCGCGAGCCCGCCGCCCGCGCTATGGCCCGACACGATGAACCCGTCGGTTCTTCCGCCGATGGAAGCCGCATGATCCCTTACCCATAACAGGGTGTCGTAGCAGTCGTTGAATGCGGCCGGGTACGGAGCCTCAACGGCCTTTCTGTAATCCGGCGCGACGATGATGCAGGGCGCCGTCTCGATGAAGTCCTTGATGATGGCACCGAACTGCTCGGGCACCCCATGAACGTAACCGCCGCCGTGAAAATACAGCATGACCGGCAGTGGCCCAATCGCCGCGGTCGGCCCATAGACCCTCACGCGAATGGGCGGCCCCCCGTTTCTGCCCGGAATATGCCGCTCCCGGCAGACAAGTCCTCTGATGTTTTTTCCCCGCAGGATGGCCGCACTGAAGCGGAACACGAGCAGCGAGAACCATCTCGTGTGAAAGGAGCGCGCCATGATACGCCCAAGGGCATAGCTGCCGAGCAAATCCCTGTTCACCATGTCCCTGGTGACTTTCATGCAAACCTTCCTGCCTTGCCGGCAAAATTTCCGTGTGAGGGTAACCGGCCGAAGTCCACTTCCTGACCGGGCATGATCCGGAACATCTGAAGCTTCTCTCCGAAAAGATCATGCCCCCACAACGACCCGAAGCGCGATGGGGATCCACCGTCCATCCCCGCTCCGTCCGGCAGGGCACCGGTTATTGCGCGGCGGCCATTCTTGCCGGCATGGGCAGCCGAAGGCCCAGACCCCGGGAAAACCGCGGGCGCCTGGAAGCCGGCAGTCTCTCCGGAAGCTGTCCGAAATACGCGATGGTTTGCGTCATCGCACCCCGGATGGCTGGCTCGATCTTCGTGCAGATGAACCAGCAGACGAGGACCAGGATGCCGAGCTGGACCCACACCGCCGAGGTCGCATCGAGGCCGGCATCGACCAGGGCACGAATGATCGCCGTGCCGATGACATTGTGGGTGAGATAGAGCGGATAGGTGATCAGCCCGAGCGTTCTGAAGTACGCCGGCGCTTCACGCGAGACGGCAGGTGCAGGGCGCCGCTTCCTGGTCGCGCACCAGGCAATGAGGCCCACCGCCGCTGCCCAGACCATGATCGGCACGAGGGCCGATTGATCCGAGATGGCGGGAATGCTGGTCAGGAAGAACGAGGCAAAGAAGTAGATTTCCGCGGCGCCGGAAAGACAGGCGACGGCGAGGGCGACGCTTTCGAGCGCCGTCAATTTCCGGTTCGCGGAAATGAAGAGCCAGATGCCCAGCGCGAAAAAGCAGCCATGGGTCAACAGGAATGCCGCGCACGGTACCCGGAACATCAGGATCACGAGATAGGGCAGGTCGGAGGGCGTCGTGCATGACAGCACCAGCAACGCGACGGCGTTGAACACCGCGCTGTAGATGGTGAGGCCGAAGGCCAGGTGCCGCAGGGTGACTTTCTTCGTAAGCATCGCGCAGAACACGAGCCCGTAGAATGCCATCTCGGCCGCCAGCGTCCAATAGACGCCGTCGAGCCATTCACCCACGACTCCCTTGGGTACCAGCAGCATGGCGTGGATGTAGGGCACGATGTATTCGGATGCCCGTCCGCTACCGAGGACAAGCAAAACGATGAGGGTCGCGGTGGCGCAAACCCAGATCGCCGGATAAAGCCTGAGCGCGCGGCCGAGAAGAAACTCTTTCGGCGAAGAGTTGGTGGCGGAATTCGCGATCACAAAGCCGGAAATGACAAAGAATATTTCGACACCCACCCAGCCGAACCAGGTGTAGGGCGCGGCGGACGGGTACAGAACATCGGCGGCAACGTGTTGCTCGAAGCCCGGGACGCCGATCGAGACCCAGGCCCAGGACCAGAACATCTGGTGAAAAACGGCGACGCCGAGGGCAGCCCCGAAGCGCAGCGGATCCAGCAGGGGGAAATGGTTCTTCACGGGAGTGCTCCCAATCCAGCAAACGATCCCGTTGCAGATACTGGATGCTTGCGCCAAGCTCTGTGAGGTTAGTCACGATTTCACCGCCGCCGGTTCGAATGCCCGAATCGCCGCCTGGGTCAACGATGTTGGCGGAGAGCTCAACCCATCCCAACTTGCACCAAACCCCGGAAACCGCGTAAATCCCGGCCAGTTCACACCTCATCCGGGAATCCCCACCACATGCAGTTCGATGACGTCATTCTCGGTCGCCGGAGCATCCGCGGCTACAAGCCCGATCCGGTGCCTAAGGAGCTGATTGCGGAAATCATCGGTCTGGCGATGCGCGCGCCGTCGTCGATGAATACCCAGCCGTGGAATTTCTACGTCATCACCGGCGAACCGCTGGACCGGATCCGCGCCGGCAACACCGAGCGGATGGTGGCGGGCATCCCGCAGTCGCGCGAGTTTCGCACCGGCCAGGCCTTTGCGGGTCCGCACCGCGATAGACAAGTCGGGGTCGCCAAGCAGTTGTTCTCCGCGATGGGGATCGCGCGGGACGACAAGGACAAGCGCCAGGATTGGGTGCTGCGCGGTTTCCGTCAATTCGACGCGCCGGTCTGCGTGATCGTGACCTATGACCGCGTGCTTGACGGCAGCGACGATACGCCGTTCGATTGCGGCGCCGTGGCGACCGCCCTGGTGA
Organism: Bradyrhizobium sp.; assembly: GCF_030697065.1. Classification (GTDB taxonomy): domain Bacteria; phylum Pseudomonadota; class Alphaproteobacteria; order Rhizobiales; family Xanthobacteraceae; genus Bradyrhizobium. Next base: position 1,179 of record NZ_JAUYQU010000277.1, on the reverse strand, counting down.
ATGCCGCCTGGTCGCGCGGGCTCGGCGCCGTGATCAACAGCCAGGGCATCATGCAGTCGCCCGTGGTGCGCGAGCACGCCGGCATAGCCGACGACCAGGTCATCATGAAAAGCATCGCGCTGGGCTGGCCGGACGAAAGCTTCCCGGCCAATGCGGTGGTGTCCGAACGACGATCCGTCGAGGAAGCCACGGTGTTCGTCGGGTTCGGGAGCTAGACGCGCCGGATGGGGAGAGACAGCGATACCCACCCCCGTCCCTCATGGTGAGGAGCGCGTCAGGCAGCGCCCTTGCGCTGCGCGACGCGCGTCTCCTCAGGATGAGGTCTGTGATCGTTCGTGCGACCTGAGTACCTACTTCTTCGGCAATCTCGGCTTCTCGATTCCCGCAAGATCGCACAGCGAATCGACCATCGCCGAAAAGTCCTTACCGCTGAAGCGCAGGCGCCTGCGCCATTGGACTTACCGGCCAAGGCAACATCCACCGCTGTCACAGCGGTGAAGGGCTAACGACGGTCGGGGTGAATTACGTTTCGAAACCCGCCGGCGCCGTGACGGGTCTCGTAAAACACCGAACCCATCATGTCAGAACCGACGGCGGCCACCCTCATTTCATGTCCATGCCCTTGTGCGGATCGGCCGGCTTCATGCCGTCCATCATCGCCATATTCCGGCAGCAAGGGCAGCCGCCCATGGCCATGCCGGACTTCGGTTCTGCCTGGGTCTTGGGGGCGTCTGGCCATTCGCTCAAGCTGTTGGCGGTGGCGGGCTTCCCGCACATGCCGCCAGACGCCTGCTGACCGCCACCGCCGCACATGGCAGCGGCGGGCGAAAGCCCGAACAGAAGGGAAAGGGCCGTTGAAGCCAGAAGCATGCGCATGCGAAATCCTCCGATTGGCAGGGGACTTTAGGCTCAACCCGGGAAATCCGGCAATCACGTTCCGGTCAGATCAGCCACGGCGCAAGCAGGCAAGGCGTGGATGGCCGGGTCAAGCCCGGCCATGACGAAGAATGGGCTCACTCTCACGCCCGCGCATGACGCGTGTGGGGCCGTCTACTTCTTCGGCAGCCTCGGCTTTTCGATTCCCGCGAGATCACACAGCGAATCGACCATCGCCGAAAAGTCCTTGTCCCCGAAGCCGCGGGCGCGGGCGGTGCTGAAGGCTGCGCGGGCGGCGGCGGC
>NZ_JAUYQU010000246.1 GCF_030697065.1 Bradyrhizobium sp. | reverse complement strand
ACGAACTTCTCGCCCGCGTCGGCCGAGGCGTAGACCTCAGACAGCGCCCGCAACTGCGAGTTGGAGCCGAAGACGAGGTCGGTCCGGGTGGCTGTCCACCGTTCCTCACCGGTCTTGCGATCGGTCCCGAGGAAGACCTCGTCGCCGCGGTCGTCGACTTCCTTCCACGCCGTGCCCATGTCCAGCAGGTTGACGAAGAAGTCGTTGGTCAATTGGCCCGGCCGGTCGGTGAGAACGCCGTGCAGCTCGCCGCCATGATTGGCTCCCAACACGCGCAGGCCGCCCACCAGCACGGTCATCTCGGGTGCCGTCAGCGTCAACAGCTGTGCCCGGTCCACCAGAGCCTCCTCCGGCTTCATGAACTGCGTCCTGGCGCTGATGTAGTTGCGGAAGCCGTCGGCACGGGGTTCGAGCGGCGCGAACGAGGCGGCGTCAGTCTGCTCCTGCGAGGCGTCCATGCGGCCCGGCGTGAACGGCACCGCCACGGTCAGGCCGGCATCCTTCGCCGCCTTCTCGATCGCGGCATTGCCGCCGAGCACGATCAGGTCGGCGAGCGACACTTTCTTGCCGAACTCCTTGCGGATCGCTTCGAGGCTGGAGAGGACCTTCGCCAGCTCGGGCGGATTGTTGACCTCCCAGTCCTTCTGCGGGCTCAGGCGAATCCGCGCACCATTGGCGCCACCGCGCTTGTCGGAGCCGCGGAACGTCGAGGCCGAGGCCCATGCGGTCGAGACCAGTTGCGACACGGTGAGGCCGGAGGCCAGGATTTTCGCCTTCAGCGCGGCGGCGTCCTGGTCGTCGATCAGGGGATGATCGGCCACCGGGATCGGGTCCTGCCAGATCAGCGTTTCCTGCGGCACCAGCTTGCCGAGATAGCGCACGGCCGGGCCCATGTCGCGATGCGTGAGCTTGTACCAGGCGCGCGCGAACGCATCGGCGAACTGATCCGGATTCTCGAGGAAACGCCGCGAGATCTTCTCGTAGGCGGGGTCGAAGCGCAGGGCGAGGTCCGTGGTCAGCATGGTCGGAACGTGCTTCTTCGACGGGTCGAACGCGTCCGGGATCGAGGGCTCGGCGCCCTTCGCCTTCCATTGCTGGGCGCCGGCCGGGCTCTTGGTCAGCTCCCACTCGAAGTTGAACAGGTTCTCGAAGAAGTGGTTGCTCCACTTCGTCGGGGTCTGCGACCATGTGACTTCGGGACCGCCCGTGATGGCGTCGGCGCCGAAGCCGGTGCCGTGTTTGCTCTTCCAGCCCAGGCCCTGATCCTCGATTGCGCCGCCTTCCGGATCCGGACCGATCAGCGACGGATCGCCGGCGCCGTGGGTCTTGCCGAAGGTGTGGCCGCCGGCGATCAATGCCACGGTCTCTTCGTCGTTCATCGCCATGCGGAAGAAGGTCTCGCGGATGTCCTTCGCCGACTTGACCGGGTCCGGATTGCCGTTCGGGCCTTCCGGATTGACGTAGATCAGGCCCATCTGCACCGCGCCGAGCGGTTCGGAGAGTTCGCGTTCGCCGCTGTAGCGTTCGTCGCCGAGCCAGGTGCCTTCGGGACCCCAGTACAGTTCTTCGGGCTCCCACACATCGGCGCGGCCGCCGGCGAATCCGAAGGTCTTGAAGCCCATCGATTCCAGGGCGACGTTGCCGACGAGAACATACAGATCGGCCCAGGACAGCTTGTTGCCGTACTTCTGCTTGATCGGCCACAGCAGCCGGCGCGCCTTGTCCAGGTTCGCGTTGTCGGGCCAGGAGTTCAGCGGCGCGAAGCGCTGCTGGCCGGCGCCGGCGCCGCCCCGGCCGTCAGTGGTGCGGTAGGTGCCGGCGCTGTGCCATGCCAACCGGACGAACAATCCGCCGTAGTGACCGAAATCGGCCGGCCACCATTCCTGGCTGTCCGTCATCAGGGCGTGCAGATCCTTGATCACGGCATCGAGATCGAGGCTCTTGAACTCCTTGGCGTAGTCGAAGCCCTTGCCCATCGGATCGGCGGAAGGGTGGCGCGAATGCAGCACGCCGATATCGAGGTGCTCCGGCCACCAGTCGCGGTTCCGGTGTGCGCGGGTGCCGTGATTGACCGGGCATTTGCCTGCGGTGTCGTCCGTCTTTGCGTCCATGTCTCTCTCCGATCGCGTTCTGTAGTCTGGGTCGAGTTGTTCCGTGTGGAACGACAGGTGATGACGCGAGCCCCATTGGAGCCGGCGGTGAAGGGATCTGGTTGCCGGCATTGGATTGCCGGCGCCGGTCGTTATCGGGGACGGTCAGCCATGGGTTGATCCTTCCGGCAGATGGGGCGAAGGGCGTATTTGACCAAGAGGCAGACCTCAGACGCATTGACCTGGAACAACCACGTCAGCAGGACCGTGGGTGACCCCGGCGCCTCAAAATTCGCTCGCTGAATCATCTTGGAAGAAATCTAACATCAGGTCCAGTCGAATTGTCTTGGACTAGCGATCAGTATATCTTATCGTGAATGATCACGCTTCGACAGCTTCGTTACCTTTCGGCGCTTGCCAGGCACGGCCATTTCGGCCGCGCCGCCGAGTCCTGTTCCGTGACCCAGCCGGCGCTGTCGATGCAGATCCGCGATCTGGAACGGACCCTCGGCGTCGCCGTGGTGGAACGGCGGCCCGGCGACGTCATGCTCACCGACGTCGGGCGGGAGATCGCGCGGCGGGCCGAAGAGCTGTTGACGGCCTCGCGCGATCTGGTCGATTTTGCCCGGCATCGCAGCGGCGTCCTGACCGGCCGGCTGACGCTCGGCGTCATTCCCTCACTGGCGCCCTATCTGCTGCCGAAGATTCTCCCGCTGCTGCAGTCCCGGTTTCCGGAGTTGCGGCTGGAACTGCGGGAAACCCAGACCCGGCAATTGATCGAGGACATCAAGAACGGCGCGCTCGACGCCGCGATGCTGGCTCTGCCGGTGGACGAGCCCGACATCGATACGATGGCCCTGTTCGAGGATCTGTTCCTGCTGGCGGTGCCGGCGAGCGATCCGCGCCGGGACACGATGCGGGTGGCGGCCGAAGACATCGATCAGAGCCGGCTGATCCTGCTCGAGGACGGCCACTGCCTGCGCGATCAGGCGCTGGCGTTCTGCGCCACCGCCACGCGGAGCCGCGGCAGTGCCGGAGGCGGCACCGTGTTCGGCGCCAGCAGCCTGAACACCGTGATGGAGATGGTCGCGGGCGGCTATGGCGTGACGCTGATCCCGCAGATCGCCGCCGACGTCGAGCGGCGCGACGCCAGGGTCAAATTCCTGCGGTTGGAAAACCCGCAGCCCGGCCGCAGCATCGGTCTCGTGTTCCGCCGCACCTCGCCGCGCAAGGCGGATTTTGCCGCGCTGGGCGAGGTCGTGAAGGAGAGCGTAAAAATTTCGGCCGCGAAGACGGCGGCGAAGCGCGGCTGACACCAACGCCCGTCATGCCAAGGCTTCACGGCTTATCCACTGACGCCGCGGCATACTGGATCGCCCGCATTCGCGGGCGATGACAATTGTGCGGATGGAGGCGCGCCGCCTCTCATTCGAGATGACAGACCTCAAACCCCCAGCGTGCCGGCCTTCGCGGCGGCGTATCGCTCGGCGACCTTGCTCCAGTTCACCGTGTTCCACCACGCCTTGAGGTAATCGGCGCGGCGGTTCTGGTAGTTGAGATAATAGGCATGCTCCCAGACGTCGTTGCCCATCAAGGCGCGCTTGCCGTCCATGATCGGGCTGTCCTGGTTGGGGCGGGTCTCGATCGCGAGCTTGCCTTCCTTGGTGACGGTGACGAACACCCAGCCCGAGCCGAACTGGCGGCCGCCAGCGGCATTGAAATCGTTCTGGAATTTTTCCATGCCGCCGAGGTCCTTGTCGATCGCCGCCAGCACCTCGCCCTCCGGCTTGCCGCCGTTGGGTCCCATGATTTCCCAGAACATGGTGTGGTTGGCATGGCCGCCGAGATTGTTGCGGACGGCGAATTTGATGTCGTCGTTGAGGGCGTTGAGGTTGCCGAGCACGTTCAGGATGGCGCTGGATCCGAGCTGCGGATTGGTCTTGGCGACATTGTTGAGGTTCGCGACATAAGCGGCATGATGCCGGCCGTGGTGGATTTCCATGGTCTTGGCATCGATATGGGGCTCGAACGCGTTGGTTGGATAGGTCAGCGGCGGGAGCACGAAGGGGCCTGCGGCTGCGGGAGCCGCGGCCGGTGCCTGGGCGAACACGGCGCGCGGCACGGCGGCGACGGCGGCGAGGCCTGCGGCCATCGTGACGAGATGGCGACGGGATAGTGCGGACATGAGAGGTCTCCCTGGCTGTGGCGAGCATGGTTGCTCGATGCGGAACATGATCACGAACGGGGTCGGCGGATGCAGCTAAATTCGATCTCAGAATATCGGCCGTCGCCGGGAGAACGCGCGAGTCTGAGTTACGTGCCGGGCGGACCCGCGGTTTTGGTTGACCTGCGGCGGAATCGCGCACGCCGATCATCGATTTGTGATCGGGCCATCACAAAAGCCAGCAAAAAGGGCGGCTGAAAAGCCGCCCTTCGTCGTCTCACCGTTGGAGCGGTTACTCGCCGGCGGCTTCGCGCGCCGGAGCCTCGGTCTTCTGGCTGGCTTCGAGGTCCTCGCCCGTCACCTGGTCGACGGCCTTCATCGACAGGCGCGTCTTGCCGCGGTCGTCGAAGCCGAGCAGCTTGACCTTGACCTTGTCGCCTTCCTTGACGACGTCGGAGGTCTTCTGCACGCGGGCCGACGCCAGCTGGCTGATGTGGACGAGGCCGTCCTTGGCGCCGAAGAAGTTCACGAAGGCGCCGAATTCCATCACCTTGACCACGGTGCCGTCATAGATCTGGCCGAGCTCCGGATCGGAGGCGATCGACTTGATCCACTTGATCGCCGCCTTGATCGATTCGCCGTCGGAGGAAGCCACCTTGACGGTGCCGTCGTCGTCGATGTTGACCTTGGCGCCGGTCTTCTCGACGATCTCGCGGATCACCTTGCCGCCGGTGCCAATCACTTCACGGATCTTGTCGGTCGGGATCTTGAAGGTCTCGATGCGCGGCGCGTATTCGCCGAGCTCGGCGCGGGCATTGGTCAACGCCTTCGACATCTCGCCGAGGATGTGGATGCGCCCGTCCTTGGCCTGGCCGAGCGCGACCTTCATGATCTCCTCGGTGATGCCGGCGATCTTGATGTCCATCTGCAGCGAGGTGATGCCGACGTCGGTGCCGGCGACCTTGAAGTCCATGTCGCCGAGATGATCCTCGTCGCCGAGGATGTCGGACAGCACCGCAAAGCGCGAACCTTCCAGAATGAGGCCCATGGCGATACCCGCCGTCGGCCGCTTCAGGGGAACGCCCGCATCCATCAGCGCCAGCGAGGCGCCGCAGACCGAAGCCATCGAGGAGGATCCGTTCGACTCGGTGATCTCCGAGACGACGCGCACCGTGTAGGGGAATTCGTGGTGCGGCGGCAGCACCGGATGGATTGCGCGCCAGGCCAGCTTGCCGTGGCCGATTTCACGCCGCTTGGTGCCGCCCATGCGTCCGGTTTCACCGACCGAGTAGGGAGGAAAGTTGTAATGCAGCAGGAACTGCTCCTTGTAGGTCCCCGACAGCGAGTCGATGTACTGCTCGTCCTCGCCGGTGCCGAGCGTGGTCACCACCATCGCCTGGGTTTCCCCGCGGGTGAACAGCGCCGAGCCGTGGGCGCGCGGCAGCACGCCGACTTCGGCGATGATCTGGCGCACGGTCTTGGAATCGCGGCCGTCGATGCGCTTGCCGGTGTCCAGGATGTTCCAGCGAACGATCTTGGCTTCCAGTTCCTTGAACACGCCGGCGATGCGCAGCTTGTCGTATTTCGGTTCCTGGCCTTCCGGGAAATAGTGCGCCATCACCTTTTCCTTGGCCTTGCCGACCGCCGCATAGCGGTCCTGCTTGATCGGGATGGCGTAGGCGGCGCGCAGATCGGCTTCGATCAGGCCCAGGATCTCTTTTTCCAGCACGCTTTCGTCGACGACCTTGACGTCGCGCGGCTCCTTGGCGGCCTTCTCGGCGAGCTCGATGATCGCATTGACCACCGGCTGGAAATGCCGGTGTCCGAACATCACGGCGCCGAGCATGATGTCTTCGTTGAGTTCCTTGGCTTCCGATTCCACCATCAGCACGGCATCGGCGGTGCCGGCGACGACGAGGTCGAGCTGGGTTTCGACCATCTCGTCGAGCGTCGGGTTGAGCACGTATTCGTCATTGATGAAGCCGACCCGGGCGGCGCCGATCGGGCCCTTGAACGGGGCTCCGGAGATGGTCAGCGCCGCGGAGGCGGCAACCAGCGCCAGAATGTCGGGATCGTTCTCCATGTCGTGCGACAGCACGGTGACGATGACCTGGGTCTCGTTGCGCCAGCCGTCGACGAACAGCGGGCGGATCGGACGGTCGATCAGGCGGGAGACCAGTGTCTCCTTCTCGGTCGGACGGCCCTCGCGCTTGAAGTAGCCGCCGGGGATGCGGCCGGCCGCGTAGGTCTTCTCGATGTAGTCGACGGTCAGCGGCAGGAAGTCGACACCTTCGCGGGCGGTCTTGGCGCATACGACGGTGGCGAGCACCACGGTCTCGCCGTAGGTGGCGAGCACGGCGCCATCGGCCTGACGGGCAATCTTGCCGGTTTCAAGCCTCAGGGGACGGCCACCCCAGTCGATTTCGACTGAATGAATATTGAACATGTAGGTCTCTTTCATGGGTTCACGAAGCAATGTCGGCCCAGAAACACAAAGACCATGCGCAAGATTGCGAGACGCTGATCACGATACGAGATCAGCGTCCGGCGATCCTGCCATGGTCTTTATCTTTCGGATGGCGTCCATCCCTTCGGTAGTACGGGCATCTTGCCCCGCCCAGCGGCCGGATTGCTGCTGGACGTGTTTGAGCATGATCGTCTCCGAGAATCGGAGGCTGGTTCCAGAAGATCATGCGAAAACGCGCGCAAGATTGCGCGCGTGAACTCAACTCAACGACGAATGTTGTGCTTTTCGAGCAGTGCCTTGTAACGCCCTTCGTCCTTGCGCTTGATGTAATCGAGCAGGGAACGGCGCGTGGCGACCATTTTCAGAAGGCCCCGGCGTGAATGATTGTCCTTCACGTGGGACTTGAAATGCCCGGTGAGGTTATTGATGCGTTCCGAAAGAATCGCAACCTGAACCTCGGGCGAGCCGGTGTCGCCGGCCTTGTTGGCACTCGTCTTGATGACTTCCGCTTTGCGTTCGGCGGTAATCGACATCGTCAAACTCTTTCATTGCTGCGAGCCGGACTGGCGGTCAGTCCGGTCAGGTTGAACACGCGCTTGGGGATGAGTTCGCCATTGCCAATTTCGGCGAGGGCCAAAAGCCGGCCTGCCACCGTGACATAGACTGTGCCGCTACTATTGGGCGCATCCCGTCCGCGCAACAAAACGGCCTGGCCCCGATGGAGCCTTGCCGCATCAGCCCGTGTGACGGCCAGTGCCGGGATGTCGTCCAGCGCGGTCTCAACGGGCAAAAGCGCGTCGGCGAGGCTACCCTCGCCAGACGCGGCTCTATCGCACAAAGCCTGCAACTGTTCCAGCGGAATCATGTCATTCTCGCCGAACGGCCCGACCAGCGTCCGGCGCAGCGCGCAGATATGGCCGAAACAGCCGAGAATGCGGCCGATATCGCGGGCCAGCGCCCGCACATAGGTGCCCTTGCCGCATTCGGCCTCGAACACCGAATGGCTGCTATCCGTTTGTTCTACCAGTGATAAATGGTGAATCTCGACCGGCCGCGGCTTCAGGTCGACGGTCTCGCCGTCGCGCGCCAGGTCATAGGCGCGCTCGCCCTGGACCTTGATCGCGGAATATTGCGGCGGGATCTGCTCGATCACGCCGGTAAAGCGCGGCAGCAGGGCCCGGATCTCCTCGGCGGAGGGCCTGAGATCGCTGGTTCTGACGGCCCGGCCCTCGGTATCGTCGGTATCGCGTTCCTCGCCCCAGGCCACCGTAAAGCGGTAGCGCTTGCGGCCGTCCATCACGAAGGGAACCGTCTTGGTGGCCTCCCCGAGCGCGATCGGCAGGCCGCCGGAGGCAAGCGGATCGAGCGTGCCGGCATGGCCGGCGCGCCTGGCCGTGAACAGCCGCTTCACCACCGCGACCGCCTGGGTCGAGGTCATGCCGATCGGCTTGTCGAGGATCACCCAGCCATGGACGTCGCGTTTGTCGCGTCGCATCTGGTTGTTCGGGCGCGGCTGTTTGCCGGAGCGCGGCCGGTTCTCGTCGCGAACCTGATTCGCGTCGCGATTCGCTTCAGAAGAAATATTTTTTTCAGGCGCTGCCGAATCGCCGATTTCCGGCTCGATCACGCTGTTGGCGGTGGTCACGATCATCACTTTACTCTTCCGTGTCTTGCGAATCGGGGGCGAGGTCCCTTTGCACCGCAGGTGTTCGCAGTAATTTCTCTATTCGTTCTGCTTCGTCGAATCGTTCATCGACGCGGAAGCGGACATC
>NZ_JAUYQU010000242.1 GCF_030697065.1 Bradyrhizobium sp. | reverse complement strand
GCTGCAAGCGCAGATCTTCATGCTGGATTTCCAGGCCGCGCGCTGGCTGATGGAAAAGGACGTCGCCAAACAGGCCGGCAACAATCATCCGACCAGCATTCCCACCGGGGTGTTCAAGACCTCCGACGGCTACATCAATATCGCCACTACGGGGGGGCGGATCTGGGAGCGTTTCACTCAGGCGATCGGCGCGCCGGAGTTCCTGACCAATCCCGATTATGCCACGGCGCCGGCGCGATCGAAAAACCGCGATGCGCTGAACGCGGACATCGGCAAACTCACCGTGAAGAAATCCACCGACACCTGGGTCAGCGAGTTGAACGCCGCAGGCGTGCCCTGCGGCCCGATCTATTCGATCGACCAGATGTTCGAGGACGACCAGGTCAAGCATCTCGGCATCGCCCAGGACGTGCCGAATGCCGAGAACCGTGAGATCCGCCTGGTCGGCCAGCCGGTCACGCTGTCGCGCACCCCGAGCAGGATGGCAGCGCGGCCGCCGGAGTTCGGCGAGCAGACCGAAGAGGTGCTGGCCGAATTCGGTTTTGACGCGGCAGAGATCGCGACATTGCGGCAGGCCAAGGTGGTGTAGGAAACGCTCGATTTCACCGGGGGCCGATCTTGACGGTGTGGGCAGCGCTATTTGCCCTTCCAGTTAGGCGTGCGCTTGTTGAGGAAGGCGTCCATGCCCTCGCGGAAGTCCTCGCTCATATAGGCGCGCAGGATCAGGTCCCGGCCCTCCTCGCGCGTCAGTGTCCGGCGGAGGCGGAGCACCGCTTCCTTGGCGGTTTCCATCGTGATCGGCGCGTGGCCGGCAATTAGTCTGGCGGTTTCAGCGGCGCGGCGCTGCAGCGCCTCAACGTCCCGCACGACTTCGTTGAGCAGGCCGAGCGCCAGCGCCTCGGGCGCCTCGATCAGCCGGGCTGTAAAGATCAGGTCCTTGGTCCGCGCCGGCCCGACCAGCGCGACGACCCGGCTGATATTGGACATCGACAGGCAATTGCCCAGCGTACGCGCGATCGGAAAGCCGATCCGCGTCGAGGCGGTGCCGATCCGGATGTCGCAGCAGGCGGCGATTCCCGCTCCTCCACCAGTGCAGGCGCCGGCGATCGCCGCGATGGTCGGCACCCGGACTTTTTCCAATGCGCCCAGCACGCGATCAATCCGCTCCTCATATTCGAGCGCATCCTCCGCGGTCTTGAAGGCGCGGAATTGCGAAATGTCGGTGCCGGACGCGAATGCCTTGTCGCCTGACCCGGTGAGGATCATCGCCTTGATCGAGCGGTCGGCATTCACGGTCTCGCAGATCGCCGCCATCTGCTCGTACATCGCAAAGGTCAGCGCGTTGCGCGCCTGCGGGCGATTGAAGGTCAGGTGGGCAATGCCGTCCTCGATCTTGTAGATCAGGTCTTCGGTGGCCGCTGTCGGGGCGTTCATCGCTGGATGTTTCTTTCTGCTATTCTACGTCATTGCGAGGAGCGCAAGCGACGACGCAATCCATCTTTCTTTGCGCGGCGATATGGATTGCTTCGCGTCGCTCGCAATGACGGCAGTTGGCCTGGCGCGTTCAGGCAACCGCCGCCTTGGTTTTCGGCATCGGTACGACGTCGCGTCCCTTCAGGACCTCCATGGCGGCAAGCACGCCGCCGCTGCGATGTGGCACCTTGGCGAGGTCGAGACCCATCTCGACGCCCGCCAGCGTGCCCATCAGCATCAGGTCGTTGAAATGTCCGATATGGCCGATCCGGAACGCCTTGCCCTTCAGCTTGCCGAGACCAGTGCCGAGCGACATGTCGAAGCTTTCAAGGACTACCTTGCGGAAGGCGTCGGCGTCATGTCCGTCCGGGACCATAGCCGCGGTCAGTGCCGGCGAATAGCAGTGCGGGTCGAGGCACACCAGATCCAGCCCCCATGCCTTGACCGCGGCGCGGGTAGCCGCGCCGTGTCGCATGTGCCGGGCGAATACGTTGTCGAGCCCCTCCTCTTCCAGCATCGCAATCGCCTCCTTCAGCGCGAACAGGAGGTTGGTCGCAGGCGTATAGGGGAAGGTGCCGAGCTTGTTGATCGCGATATGGTCGTGCCAGTCCCAGTAGGACCGCAGCGAATTGTTGGCCTTCGAGGCCGCCAGCGCCTTTTCCGAAACCGCGTTGAAGCTGAGGCCCGGCGGCAGCATCATGCCCTTCTGCGATCCGGCAACGGAGATGTCGATGTCCCAGGCGTCGTGCTCATATTCCAGCGAGGCGAGACCGGAGATGGTGTCGACCATCAGCAGCGCCGGATGGTTGGTGCGATTGAGCGCCTTGCGAACCTCCTGCGGATGGGTGACGCAGCTGGTCGAGGTCTCGTTGTGCACCACGCACACGGCCTTGATCTTGTGCTCCCGGTCGGCGGCGAGCCTGGCCTCGATCTGCTCGACGTCGGCGCCGCGGCGCCAGTCGGTGGGCAGAAATTCGACCTCGAGCTTGAATTTCTCGGCAATGCCGCGCCAAAGCACCGCGAACTGGCCGGTCTCGGCCATCAGCACCTTGTCGCCGGGCGACAGCGTATTGACGATCGCCGCCTCCCAGGCGCCCGTACCCGACGCCGGATAGATGATGACCGGCTGCTTGGTCCGGAACACGCGCTGGCAGCCTGCCAGCACGGCATGCCCCAACTCGGCGAATTCAGGACCGCGATGATCCAGCGTGGGCATGTCCATCGCCCGCAGCACCCGGTCGGGTACGTTGGTCGGGCCTGGAATCTGGAGAAAATGCCTACCAGTGTGCAGGGTCATGTGGCGTCCTTCCCGGGGTATTCTGGCTTCGCGAGCCGCTCGAATATCACTATTCGGCGGGCTTGTCGCCGAAGACGTTGCGGTTTTATCCCCTTGAGATCGCACACACTTCGATTCAGGGGCCGATTGGCCGGAACACGATTAGCTCCGATCTGCAGCCCGATGCACCTTTACCGGGTGATAGAGATATCCAGGCGCGGGAAATATCTCCGGTGCATCGTGAAAATATGAAGTGTATTTGGCGGGAGGAGTCGTGAAAGTGCCCGGCCTCAGATACGGGTCGGAAGGCGTATTGGAATAGTTCTTGCCCATCCGCGACCGAGGCGTAAATGGACCGTAGCCCCCCAGGTCCTCAATGGTAAGGCCGTAATGCATCGCGATCGTGGGATAGAGGGCTTCCGCGTGCCCCCGCCATTCCCCGCCTCGAACCGCTTCCGAATATTGCAGGATCATGCGTCGGGAGAAGCGGGCGATCGGCACGAACGAACGGATATATTGCGCCTGTGACACAACCGCGGGCGCTTCAAACGAAGGCCACCACATCCAATCCAAGGATTGCTTTTTTGTATAGAACGTCGTGCCGATTAAGTCAGCCTGGCTATCGGCCAGCGGGGCAAAGAACTGGTCCCAGTGCCCCGCATAGTCCACATCGTACTCGACGATCCAGACGTGTGAATAATTCGAAAGCCGCGGATTGAGCAGCACCGGCATATAGGTGAGATCGCAGAATCCCGGCACGATGGTGCCGCCCTTCAAGACCTTCTCGCGGTATCGGCCTGGAATATATTCCCGCTCGTCGGACGCGTACACCCTGAAGTCTGCTTGCGTCCGATGGCCAAGCGGGGCTTGGCTGTCTGGCGACACGTGGACGCACAAATATGCGTCGAGGTGAGACTTGCTTTCAGCTTTGAGGCGAAGAAAGTGCTTCCACACCTGTTCAGTTTCAATATGCGTGATCAACACTACTGCTTGCATGGGCCGTTTCGCTGTCCAGTCAATCCGCGGAGCGGCCGGCTCACCGACAACACTACACATGGCCACCAAGATGGCCGATCATGGCCTGAAACCTTGCAAAAGTTGAAGGTTGGATGCAAGCATGAAACCACTCCAAACGAGATCAAGCCGATGGCGGCAACGCGGGCCGAGAAGTCCCAGAATTCAGTTGAAAACGGCGCCCTTGCCGCACGACTGGCCCGGGAGATCACCGGGGACGTCTTCTTCGACCCCTTCAATCGCGGTCGCTATGCCACCGATGCATCGTTCTACCAGGTAATGCCGGCGGGGGTGGTGATCCCCCGGACCATGGACGAGGCGCTGCGGGCTCTTGCAATCGCCCGGGACGATGGCCGGATTGTCACGCCGCGCGGCGGCGGGACCTCGCAATGCGGCCAGACTGTCAACCACGGCATCGTGGTCGACTTTTCCAGGCACCTCAACCGCATCGTCTCGCTCGACGTCGAGAACCGCTCCTGCGTGGTCGAGCCCGGCATCGTGCTCGACGATCTCAACCGGCAGCTCAAAAAGCACGGGTTGTGGTTTCCGGTCGATGTCTCCACCGCCTCGCGCGCCACCATCGGCGGCATGGCGGGTAATAATTCCTGCGGCGGCCGTTCGCTGCGCTACGGCACCATGCGCGACAACACGCTGTCGATGGACGCCGCCCTGGCCGACGGCAGCCGGTTGCATTTCGGCGAGGTGAATTTCGGCGACGGGGGCGTTGCGCTTTTTCGCGATATGCTCGATCTCGGTGCACGCGAAGCCGCCGAAATCGCCGAAAGATTCCCGAAGGTGCAGCGCCGTGTCGGCGGCTACAATCTCGATGCGCTGGTGCCGCGCAATGCGCCGAACAATCTGGCGCACCTGCTGGTCGGCTCCGAAGGCACGCTGGCCTTTACCACCCAGGTCGAATTGAAACTGTGGCCGGTGATCCGCAACAAGGTGCTCGGCGTCTGCCATTTCGGCAGCTTTTACGAGGCGATGGATGCCGCCCAGCATCTGGTGAAGCTGCGCCCGATCGCGGTCGAACTGGTCGACCGCACCATGCTGGCGCTTGGGCGCGAGATCGCGATGTTTCAACCCATCATCGCGACCGCCATGCGCGGCGATCCCGATGCGGTGCTGATCGTCGAATTCGCCGAGGAGGATCAGGCCGAAAACCTCAGGCGACTGAAGCGGCTCGGCGAACTGATGGCCGATCTCGGTTTTGGCTGGAACCAGCCGCCACGCAAATGGGGTGGCGTGGTCGAGATAACGGAGCCACGCCTGCAAACCGGCATCGCCGAGTTTCGCGCCGCCGGCCTCAATGTGATGATGTCGATGAAGCAGGAGGGCAAGCCGGTCTCCTTCGTCGAGGACTGCGCGGTGCCGTTGCCGCATCTCGCCGACTATACCGCGCGGCTCAACGAGATTTTTGCCAGGCACGGCACCCGCGGCACCATGTATGCGCATGCCTCCGAAGGCTGCCTGCATGTACGTCCGGTGCTGAATCTGAAACTGGAGAAGGACGTCAAGGCGATGCGCGCCATCGCCGAGGAAACCTTCGCGATGGTCAGGGAGTACAAAGGCTCGCATTCCGGCGAGCACGGCGACGGCCTGGTGCGCTCGGAATTTCACGAGGTGATGTTCGGCCCGCGTATCATCGCCGACTTCCGGGAAATCAAGCAGCGCTTCGATCCGGACAACGTGCTCAATCCGGGCAAGATCGTCGACGCGCCCAAAATGGACGACCGCTCGCTGTTTCGTTATCCGCCGGACTATGGCGTCGGCGACTTCAAGACCGCGCTGGACTGGTCGGCCTACCCCGGCGCCGGCGGCGGCTTCCAGGGCGCGGTGGAGATGTGCAACAACAACGGCGCCTGCCGCAAGCTGGAAGGCGGCGTGATGTGCCCATCCTATCGCGCCACCCGCAACGAGAAAGACGTCACGCGGGGCAGGGCCAATACCCTGCGGCTGGCGATCTCCGGCCAGCTCGGGCCGGATGCGCTGGCTTCCGACGAGATGATGGACACGTTAAAGCTCTGCGTCTCCTGCAAGGCCTGCCGCCACGAATGCCCCACCGGCGTCGACATGGCCAAAATGAAAATCGAGGTGCTGGCGGCCAGAGCTGCCAGACACGGGCTCTCGCTGCGGGACCGGCTGGTAGGCTATCTGCCGCGCTACGCCGCTCTGGCATCGCGCCTCGCCCCGCTCGCCAATCTTCGCAATCGCAGCCGGTTGCTGCGAAGGCTGCTGGAGAAATTTGCGGGGATCAGCGCGAAGCGCGCTTTGCCGGAATGGCGGCGCGATGTATTCACGTCGGACGTCGAGGCGACCGGCCCGGCCGATGGCCGCGAAGTCGTGCTGTTCGCCGACACGTTCAATCGCGCCTATGAGCGCGAGAATCTCGATGCCGCGCTGCGTGTGCTGGTCGAGGCCGGATACCGCGTCCATATTCCGCGGCCCGCGGACCGGGGCCGGCCATTGTGCTGCGGGAGGACCTTTCTTTCGGCCGGCCTGGTCGACCATGCGCGGACCGAGCTGGACCGCCTGGTCGCGACCTATGGGCCGTTCGCGGCCCGCGGCATACCTATCGTGGGCCTTGAGCCGAGTTGCCTGTTGACGCTGCGTGACGAGTTGCTGTCTCTGCGATCGGATGAAGCGGCAAAAAGCATCGGCGCGCACGCACTGCTGTTCGAGGAGTTTCTTGTACACGAGGCCGAGGCCGGCCATCTCTCGCTGCCGCTCGGCGCCATCGCGGCGAAAGCCGTCGTGCATGGTCACTGCCACCAGAAATCATTCGGCGCGTTCCAGCCGGTCGAGCAGGTGCTTCGGCTCATCCCCGGCCTGACTGTCGAGACCATCGAGTCCAGCTGCTGCGGCATGGCCGGCGCCTTCGGCTACGGCGCCGACACCTACAATACCTCGATGGAGATGGCCGAACTGACGCTGCTGCCTGCCGTGCGGTTGGCGGAGGATGCAACCCTCGTTGTCGCCGACGGCACCTCATGCCGGCACCAGATCAAGGACGGCACCGGGCGCGGCGCCCTGCATGTCGCGCGTGTTCTGGCGATGAGCCTCGACAGCGCGCGCTCCACGTCCTATCCCTGCCCCATCACAAAGGAAACGATCCATGGCTGAACTAACCCTCGACGTCGCCCGCAAGATTCTCGATGTCGCGCTGGCTAAAGGTGTCGAGAAGAAACTGAAGCCCCTCGTCGTCACCGTTCTCGATGCCCGCGGTTGCGTCAAGATCTCCGCGGCTCAGGATGGCACCAGCCTGATGCGCAGCGAGATCGCCCATGGCAAGGCCTACGGCGCGCTGGCCATGGGCATGGGATCAAGGGCGCTGTTCCAGCGTGCGCAGGAACAGGCCTATTTCGTCAGCGCGGTGAACACGATGGCGCAGGGCCGGCTGATTCCTGTGCCGGGCGGCGTGCTGATCCAGGACGGCAGCGTCCTGCTCGGCGCGGTCGGCGTCAGCGGCGATACGTCCGACAATGACGAGATGTGCGCGATCGCGGGAATCGAGGCCGCCGGATTGAAGGCCAACGCGGGATAAACGGAAGTCCTGCAATTACGTTATGTAATCATTCGACCTCCGCTCACCAGCTTGGCGTTGACCCCGCCAAGCCCCCGCTGCACAGCCTGAGGGCGGTACACCGCAAGTGGTTCTGCGGCGCCACACTCATGCACTGCCATCACCTGTCCCGGTTACAGTTGATAAAGCCCGCGCTCAATGTAATCATTCTCCCGGTCCAGAGGATGGTGAAATCGTTGTGATGGGCTGAGGGCGGACCGCACGCTGAGGATCAAACTACATGACGGGCGCTGCCCATCCCACAGACTTCAGGCCCGTCGTCGCCTTGTTTTGCACCCGCGGTATGGAGGCTTTCCTGGCCAACGCAATTCAGGGAATTCTGCAAACCGGCGTCGAAGCCAGTCAGATTCATGTCGGCTGTCCTTTCAATGCGCTCCGAGCGGTAAAGGGGGTCACCACTCGGTACTCGACCGACATCCGGGTGATCGCCACCCAGGAGATCTCTCGGAACGCAGCGGAGGTGGAGGGGTACGCCAGCTTCGGAACGCCCTCGTTCACCGAGATCTCCTGGAAGAAGATCCACTTCATCAGGCAGTTGATTGGTCATCATTCGCATGTCGTTTACGCGGATCTGGACGTTTCCTGGATAAGAAATCCACTCCCCTACCTCATCGAGGTCGCCCTGGTCTTTCCGATCGCCGTCCAGACCGAAGGGCTGCCCCGATTCCCGCCTGCAATCTGCTTGGGATTTGTCTCGCTCGCGAAGTCGGAGCGTACGATCGCTTTCCTCGACTCCATGATCGATATCCATGCAGGCCAACTCGACAGCGACCGGCGCCTCGATGATCAGGCGGCCTGCCAATGGCTCATCGAGCAAGACGGCACTTGGTTACGCGACATCTGTTGCCTGCCCGAGTCGCTGTTCTTGAACGGGCTCGGATACCGGAGCTTGCAGAAATCCAACGAAACGCCTTATCCCATGGAAGGCGAGTTGCAGCCGTTCGTATTCCACGCCAACTGGACCATCGGAATCGAAAACAAGCGCAAGCTGCTTGCCAGCACCGGAACCTGGCTGGTCGGGGACACGCCGGTGGCGGATCAGACCGCGGCGCCGACCTCCACGGAACGGTCTCCGCTACTGACCGTCATTTACCCTGTTTTCGACGTCCGCGCCGATGTCGCCGACCGCATCCGGCTCTGGACCGAGGAACAGGATTTCGACAACGACCAGTATCGCTTCGTCGTGGTAGCCGGAGCCGACATGGAGCTCGACGAGGCTTCCCTGCAAGGAATTCTGCGGGACCAGGACCACATCCTGCGCGTGCCGGGTTGCGGACGCGAGGCTGACTACTGGAATGCCGGAGCGCGTGAGGCGACGACACCCTGGTTGCTCTTTGTCGAGGCGCATGGCCTGCCCAGCCGCTCCAGCCTTTCCGCGCTGGCCGCCTGGATCGCCGCAAACCCGGGCGGCGAGGCCTGCAACTTCCGGGTCGAAAACATCGATACCCATCGCGTCGCCACGCTCATGAAGCGTTGGTTCGCCGAGATCCAGGCCGGTTGGGCCGCCAGTTCGACGTGGCGACGCCTCCATCGTACCGCGTTCGCAATCCGGCGCGATGTATTCGAGGACGTCGGCCCGTTCCAGCCGGAATACGGGCAATTTGCGCCACCGCTGTATTCAGCACGGATGGATCAGTTCGGCTTTGCCATCTCGACGCTCCCGACTGCCGTCATCATGCATGACGATGCGCGGGAAATATCCGCTCACCACGCCGACACCGCAGATTATGTGCAAGGGGAAATGGCGGCGCGGAGCGCCAACGATCCGGTGTTCTTCGAGAAGTATTTCGGCCCCTCCCCGAGCCAGGGTCCGGACATGATCCTGTCTGCGCCGCATGCCCGCAGCATGCTCGTGAGCCTCGTGGCGGCCGCGCTGTACCGGCCGCGCGAAGCATTCAGGCTGTTCCGACAGGCCCTCGCCTTTGGACCAGCGGCACTGATCGGTCTGCGGAACCGGGCGCGACTGCTCGCTGCGCGGACCGGGGCGGACGAACTCATGGTCATGCACATGCCGCTTGCGCAAGCGACGATGTGGTCGCGATTCCTGGCGGCCCATGGACGCCTGATCCGGACCGAGCAGATGCTTTGGCTTGCGCGCCATCCGTTGCCATCCCTCCAGGCCCGGGAGAGCAAGAAACGATGGCCAACCTCCATCATCGGCCAGCGCGCGATCGTCGGCCTGCACGCCCTGGAATATCTTGACGAAGCGGCGTTTCGCTGGACCCACCCGGTTTTCCTGCTGCGACTCGCAATTGCCCGCAATGGTGTGCTGATGCTGGAAACGCGGAACCTGCGCCGCCATATCGGCTTGCCGGATATCATCGTTGTGGTCGGAGGACGGGTGCTATCGTCACAGCACCTGACGCTCGACGCCGCCGGAAACATCGGGATCGACGTCAAGGAACAATCGGCCAGCGACGTTGATGTCGTTGTCATCGTGCCGGAAATGTCCGAGCCGGCCGTCGACGGCAAGCCCGGCCGCCGGCTCGGACTGCCCCTGTTTTCCGTCGGTTTTGAGTCGGCCGATTCCAGTATGCAAGGCGAGTCCTAGCGATGTCACCATCCAAGAACGTTCTCTGGATCATGTGCGACCAGCTTCGCTATGATTATCTCGGTTGCACCGGGCACCCGACGCTGAAGACGCCGAATATCGATGCGATGGCCAGGCGCGGCGTGCGTTTCTCGAACGCCTATGTGCAATCGCCGATCTGCGGCCCCTCCCGGATGTCGTTCTATACCGGCCGCTACATGCGCTCGCATGGCTCGCACTGGAACGGCTGGCCGCTGCGTGTCGGCGAACCGACGCTCGGCGATCACCTGAAGCGGATCGGCGTACGCAACGTGCTGGTAGGCAAGACCCACATGACGCCCGATCTCGAAGGCCTGAAGATGCTGGGGATAGCACCCGACTCGGTCATCGGCGTTCATGTGGCCGAATGCGGTTTCGAGCCTTATGAGCGCGACGATGGCCTGCACCCGACCGGCAAGCCCCGCCCGAAATATGATGCCTACCTGCGGGAGCGCGGCTATGAGGCGACCAATCCCTGGGAGCATTGGGCCAATTCCGGCGCCAACGAAGACGGCTCACTGCAGAATGGCTGGCTGCTGGTGCATGCCGACAAGGCCGCCCGCGTGGCGGAACAGGATTCCGAGACGCCCTACATGACGCGGCGCGCGATGGATTTCATCACCGAGGCCGAAGCCGACGGCCGGCCCTGGTGCATGCACCTTTCCTACATCAAGCCGCACTGGCCCTACATCGCGCCCGAGCCCTATGCCAGCATGTACGGCCCGGCGGACATGCTGCCCGCGGTTCGCTCCGAGCAGGAGAAGCAGTCCGCACATCCGGTGTTCGCCGCCTACATGGATATGCGCTACTCACGCAACATGTCGCGGGACGAGGCGCGGGAGAAAGTCATTCCGACCTATATGGGCCTGATCAAGCAGATCGACGACCAGATGGGTGTGCTGATGGATTTCCTTGAAACACGCGGCCTGCTCGACACCACCATGATCGTGTTCACGTCCGACCACGGCGATTATCTCGGCGACCACTGGATGGGCGAGAAGGACCTGTTCCACGATGCCTCAGCCAAAATCCCGCTGATCGTGATCGATCCATCCGCAAGCGCCGACACCACGCGGGGCACAGTCTGCGACGCGCTGGTGGAGGCGATCGATCTGGCGCCGACCTTCATTGATTACTTCGGCGGCAGGCCGCCGGATCACATTCTGGAAGGAAGATCGCTGTTGTCACTGCTGCGAGGCGAGCAGCCATCGGATTGGCGCAAGGTGGTGTTTTCGGAATATGATTACTGCATGCAGGATGTCCGGCTGAAGCTAGATCAGCCGATCGAGCAGTGTCGGCTGTTCATGGTGTTCGACGGCCGCTGGAAATATATCCATGCCTCCGGCTTCCGCCCGATGCTGTATGACCTGCTGGAAGACCCGCACGAATTGACCGACCGCGGCGAAGATTCCTCCTGCGCCGATGTCATGGCCCGGCTGCAGTCGGCCCTGTTCGACTGGGCGCTTCACCCAAAGGGCCACATCACCACCAGCACAGAAAAGATCGCCGCCTATGCCGAGAAGCAGCTCCAGGTCAAAAACGGCGTCCTGATCGGGATTTGGGACGAGGCCGAGCTGTCGGCGATCCGGAAGAAGATCGGCCTCCAGGGGCAGTAGCGTTCAGGATTTTTCGCCATGGCCGGGCTTGTCCCGGCCATGCGACCTTCGACCTCATTTCGTGATCTTGTAGCCCGAGGCCTTGACGATCGGCTGCCAGAAGGCGGTGTTGCTGGCAAGTTCCTGGGTCAGGCCCTCGGGCGTCGACCCCACGGGAATCAGGCCGATCGCCAGCAGCTTCTCGCGCACCTCCGGCTTGGCAAGGGCTGCCGCCACCGCTTCGCTCAATTGCTTGACAAAAGCGGCCGGACTTCCGGCCGGCAACCACATTCCGTACCAGGCATCAGCGACCAGTTCGATCCCGTTCTCCTTCAGCGTCGGCACCTCCGGCAGGAACGGAGAACGCGCCGCGCTGCTCACGGCCAGAATCCGGACGCCACTGGCCCGATGCTGCGGGATCGCGTCCGCAATGGTGGTTACGCCGAACGGCAAATGGCCGCCGACGAGATCGTTGATGATCGGTGCACTGCCGCGATAGGGCACGCGGGTCATTTTCATGCCGAGCGCTTCTTCCAGCTTCAAGCCCGTGAAATGCGGAATGGTGCCGTTGCTCGGCACGCCATAGCTCGCCTTGTCCGAATTGGCTTTGAGCCACGCCACCAACTGCTTGAAGTCCTTTGCCCCGACCGTCGGGCTGGCCACGATGCCGAACTCGAAACGTGCGATCTGCGATACCGGCGCGAAATCCTTCGCCGTATTGAAGCTCGGCACCAACTCCACCATTGGCAGCAGATACATCGTCGGACCGGTCGTTATCAGAATGGTGGTACCGTCGGGAGTGGCATTCATGACGGACTTGATTCCGATCAGCCCGTCGCCGCCGGTGCGGTTCTCGACAATGACATTACGATCGAGCAGCGGGGCGATATGCTGCGCCACAAGCCGGCAGAGCGTATCGCCGCCTCCGCCGGCCGCGAAGGGAAACACGATCCTTGTCAGAGGCCCTGACTGGGCGAACGCATCACCCACCTTGGCTGACAGCCCCAGACCCGCGCATCCCGCAATGAAGCTTCGGCGATCCATGTTCCCCTCCCGGCAGATGATTTTCGGTCACTACACCAGACTGGCTCGAGGATTGAAAGCCCGTACCGTCACTTCCCGGGACCAACCAAGTCGTCCCGCCGGCTTGTTTATCTCGCGAAAATATCTTCTGATTTTCGGAATTTTTGATTGACGGCGAGGTAGAAACAGCTTATTATATAGCCATCCCGCCTTATCCAAGGGGCGTTGCGCAGTCCCCCGGACGGGATGCGGTGGACGCGGGTGGCGCTCCTGACGCGAGCACCTGAAGCGGATGGCGAAACCTGTGGCTTCGTCGCAGGAGTTATTCGTAATGACGTTCCTCGTCAGTGCGCCGCCGCTCACCTGCAGCGCGGACAAACTCAGTGTGGGTCATGAACCCAATGCAATTTCGCTGTTTCAGTATCGCTTGAAACCCGATCGATCACTTTCCTGGCCAGGACGGCTTGCGCTTTTCGCCAAAGGCCTTGAGGCCCTCCCTGGCGTCTTCGGTCATCGCCAGCAAGGCGATCTGGCTTTCGGTATAAGCGATGCTCTCGTCGAAAGACATCGCTGCAATGGCGCGCATGGCGTATTTGCCGCGCCGGATCGCGGTCGGCGACTTGTCGGCGATGCGGTCGATCAGCCAGTCGACCTTGCCGTCAAGCTCGGTTGCCGGGACCACGTAGTTCAGAAGTCCGGCGGCCTGCGCGGTTAGGGCGTCGAAGGGCTCGCCGGTCAGTGCCCACTCGTTGATCATGCGGCGCGGCGCGATTCCCTGCAACAGCGCCATCACCTGCATCGGGAACACGCCGACCTTAACCTCGGGCAATCCGAAAATCACGTTGTCGGCCGCAACCGCCATGTCGGTCATGCACAACAGCCCCATGCCGCCGGCCATGCAAACGCCACCGACGCGCGCGATCGCCGGTTTGGTGGCGTTCTGCGATAACCGCAGCAGATCGGCGTAATCGACGTTCGGCCTGGCAAAATCCATCGCGAAGGCGGCGCCGCTGTTCTGCAGGTCGGCGCCTGCGCAGAACGCCTTGTCGCCGGCCCCGGTCAGCACGATGACGCGCACGTCCTTGTCGTCATGCGCGTCGCGATACCCCCTGGCGATACCGGCGATCAC
>NZ_JAUYQU010000225.1 GCF_030697065.1 Bradyrhizobium sp. | reverse complement strand
ATCGGGCGCAACGATCCCTGTCCCTGCGGCAGCGGCAAAAAATTCAAGAAATGCTGCCTGACATAGTACCCGGAATCATAGATCGGTATTGCAGCCCATCCTTCGAGACGGCCACTTCGTGGCCTCCTCAGGATGAGGTTTGACTTGTCAAAACATAACAACCTCATGCTGACGAGCGAGCGGAGCGAGCGTCTCGAAGCATGGGCAGCAAGCGACTCACGATCTCACATAGTCGGTAATGGGCTCATGGAATCGCCGCTGAGGGCGTGACGCCTATCGCCGGTCGGCAAAGTGCAACTTCCAGGCGCTAAGGCCTCACCACCGGAATCGGACTGGGCTGGCCGGCGACCCGAAAAATTGGCCGGGCGCGATCCCGGCTTCGATGACCTTTCCCGAACCGATCGATGACCGCCGCGACGGGTATCTCGGCTCGTTTCGCATTCCCTGATCGCGTTTCTTTGATCGCAGATTCATTTATTCAGGCCGCCGTGAGGTTGACTTTCGGTTTAGCCAACTTTAGTGAGTGACCACTTACTTATGTTGAGTGATTACTCACTGGATACCCATCGATGTCCGATACCCACGAGATTGCCCCGTCTGAGCCGGATCTTTTCCACGGCGCACGTGTCCGGATGAGCCGTCTCGGGCGCGAACGACACCCCAAATACGGCGATCGCGAAGGGCTGATCGTGGGCCGCGGCACTCCGAGCAGCTGGCGGGTCAAGTTCGACGACCGCGTTACCATCCAGGCGATCCACAGGGACTATCTCGAGCTGGCTGCTCCGCGGGCCGGCGCGGCGTCCCAAACCGCTCCTCGAGTCTTACCGCAATACGGTTCCCAAGACGCGACGCGTTCGTGAGCGGCGACGGGCAGCCTGAAATGGCCGTGCATCGCATCCGGCGCCGGTCGTCCGCCTCGCTGCTGATGGTTTCGGCGCTCGCCGTTTGGGTCGCCGGGTGCGCCTCGCTGCCGCGAACGCCCTATGGCGTTGCCGATGCGTCGTCCGCGCGCGTGCTCGATCTGACGGAGTTGCGGCGCTACGCCGACGAGCCGGCCTCCAGGTTCCGGCAGAACGGGCAGCAGGCCGTTTTGCGTGGGCCGCAAACCTACCTCGCGCTGTCGGGCGGCGGCGCCGACGGCGCCTATGGCGCCGGCGTTCTCAACGGCTGGACGGAGGCGGGCACACGCCCCTCATTCTCGATCGTATCGGGCGTCAGCACCGGCGCCTTGATCGCGCCGTTCGCGTTCCTCGGTGCCGGCCATGACGCGACATTGCGGGATCTCTACACCAGCGGCGTCGCCGAGAGCCTGCTCGACGCACCGAGCGCCTTCAACGCGATCTTCGGGGCGGGTCTGTTCGGCAACAAGAGGCTGCGCGAGCTGGTGGCCAAATACATCGATGTCGACTTCGTTGCTGCCGTCGCCGCCGAATACGCCAGGGGGCGGCTGCTGTTCATCGTCACGACCAATCTGGACTCGCAGCGCACCGCGATCTGGGACATGGGAAAGATCGCATCGCTGCGCACCCCCGAAGCGCTGAACCTGTTCAGGGACGTCGTCGCCGCATCCGCGAGTGTGCCGGTGGTGTTTCCGCCGATGCTGGTCACTGCCGAAGCCAACGGCAGGCAATTCCAGGAGATGCACGTCGATGGCGGCGTGACCGCGCCCGTCATGACCCTGCCGGAGGCATTCCTGCTGCGCGACGCCAGGCTGGCCAGGAGCGGCGACAAGGCCGGCGATCTGCAGCTCTACATCCTGATCAACAACAAGGTCGAGCCGGATTTTCAACTGGTCGCCAACAGCACGATCGAGATCGCGGCGCGATCCTCATCCACCATCACCAAGACGCAGACGCGTTCGATCCTCAACAGCACCTATGATTTCAGCCGCCGCAACAAATACGGCTTCAACCTGACCTACATCGAAGGACGCATTCCCGCGCCGCCAAGTTCGGGATTCGATACCGGCTATATGCGCGGGCTGTTTCAGTATGGCTATGAGCGGGCACGAAGCGGTCGCGCCTGGACGAAATCTCCGCCATCCAACGGGCCGAACCCGAATGACGGCTATCGTACTTTTTCTTTGCCGCAACCCGTCGCCGGTCACTGATCTGCAGGAAGAATCAACCAGGATGCCGGCGGTCAGGAAAACGATCATGCGCGTCAATAAACTTGCGAAGCTCCTCATCCGGTTATTGTTGCCCCTGATCCTGGCGATGGCGTCCGTGGCGGCCTTCGGTCGCGAGACGGCCGACCTCGCGCCAACGTCGGTCCCGCTATCCAGCGAGTCCGAAAGCGAAGCGATGCAGCGGGAAATCGAGGCCTTCGCCTATACCCAAATTTCCGCCCGGCGGGCGATTGCCATCGCCGAGCGGCGGGGCCCGGGCGCCAAGGTGGTCGATTTGAGTTTCGACGGATCGACCTCGCATCCGGCCTACGGGGTGAAGGTTCTTCTGAACGGCGAATTGTGGGAGGGGACGATCGATGCGTCGACCGGGATGTCAGTCGGCAGCGGGTCGACAACGCCCGTCTCCAGGTTGAGGCAGGAGAACCAGACCACGCTGGCCGCTTTCGCCGCCGCCGGCATCGATCTTTCCGAGACGATCGCCATTGCCGAACAATACGGCTCCGGCAAAGCGGTCAGCGCGGGACTGCAGCACGACGGCGCGAAGCTCGTCTTGCTGGTGGTGATCGTCTGCGACGGCTCGCTGAAGGAAATCGCGGTCGAGCCGCCGGCAAGACGAAGCCGCGGACGCAAGACATCGGTCCCCGAAAAGAAATGGAAACGACCTTCCGGTGGAATCTCGCGAGGAGCGTCCGCCTGATCCACTGTCCGGGGCTCGCGGGGCCATTGCGCGGGAAAGTCCCGCATTTGCCGTCTGGCGACCCGGTATGGCCGCCCCCAACCGCCAAAACCGGCCGTATTTCCTTGCTTCCCCCCAGAATCCCGCTATATAGCGGCCCATCTCACACGGAAGCATGGCTCAAAAGGCCGTCCGGTGGCAGCCGGGCCGCAAGGCTCGTTTGCTCACACGCTTCCGGAGGAACCAACCGGAGAATATCACGATGGCGCTACCCGATTTTTCTATGCGTCAGCTGCTTGAAGCTGGCGTTCACTTTGGCCACCAATCGCACCGCTGGAATCCGAAGATGGCGGATTACATTTTCGGTGCCCGCAACAACATCCACATCATCGATCTCGCCCAGACCGTGCCGTTGCTGCATCGCGCGCTCCAGGCGGTCAGCGATACCGTCGCCAAGGGCGGCCGTATCCTGTTCGTCGGCACCAAGCGGCAGGCCCAGGACGGCGTGGCCGAGGCCGCCAAGCGCTCGGCGCAGTATTTCGTCAATTCGCGCTGGCTCGGCGGCACGCTGACCAACTGGAAGACGATTTCCGGTTCGATCAAGCGGCTGCGGCATCTCGAGGAAGTGCTGAATTCGGGCGATGCCAACGCCTACACCAAGAAGGAACGTCTGACGCTGCAGCGCGAGCGCGACAAGCTCGACCGTTCGCTCGGCGGCATCAAGGACATGGGCGGTCTGCCCGACCTGATCTTCGTGATCGACACCAACAAGGAAGACATCGCGATCCAGGAAGCCCAGCGGCTCAACATTCCGGTCGCCGCGATCGTCGACACCAATTCCGACCCCAAGGGCATCACCTATGTGGTGCCGGGCAATGACGACGCCGGCCGCGCCATCACGCTGTATTGCGATCTGATCGCGCGCGCCGTGATCGACGGCATTTCGCGCGCGCAGGGCGATTCCGGCATGGACATCGGTGCTTCCGCGCAACCGATCCGCGAGGAAATTCCGGTGGCGCCGCAGCCCGCCGGCTTCCAGGGCCTGGCCGGCCCGCGCGGTACCGCCGACGACCTCAAGAAGCTCACCGGCGTGTCCGGCGCGATCGAGAAGAAGTTCAACGATCTCGGCATCTTCCATTACTGGCAGCTCGCCGAACTCGATCACGACACCGCGCATCACATCGGCGAAGAGGTCGGTCTTCCGTCCCGCGCCGATGGCTGGGTCGCCCAGGCCAAGGCGATGACCGCGGAAGCGGAATAACGCGAACAGGCGTGGCCGGAATTTCCCGGCCACCGCTCCGGTTCCTGATGCGACATTCCCTGGTGGTGGAAGGCGGCGAGGCGGCAACAGCCGCGCCGCGCTCATCCTGACAGGCAACAAGGACGTTCAACGATGGCAACGATTACTGCAGCGATGGTCAAGGACCTGCGCGAGACGACCGGCGTCGGCATGATGGATTGCAAGCAGGCGCTCGCCGAGAATGGCGGCGACATGGAAGCGGCGATCGACTGGCTGCGCAAGAAGGGCCTGTCGAAGGCCGCCAAGAAGTCCGGCCGCATTGCCGCGGAAGGCCTGATCGGCGCGCTGACGCACGGCACAAAAGGTGTCGTGGTGGAGGTCAATTCCGAGACCGACTTCGTCGCGCGCAACGAGCAGTTCCAGGGGCTGGTCAAGATGATCGCCCAGGTCGCGCTCAAGGTCGGCGGCGACGTCGAGAAGATCAAGGCCGCGCCGGTCGGCGACGTTACCGTCGAGCGCGCGATTCAGGATGCGATCGCCACCATCGGCGAGAACATGACGCTGCGGCGCGCGGCCATGCTGGAAGTCAGCCAGGGCGTGGTGTCGAGCTATGTGCACAACGCCGTGGTCGAAGGCGCCGGCAAGATGGGCGTGATCGTGGCGCTGGAATCCGCCGGCAAGGCCGATGAACTGGCCGCGCTCGCCCGCCAGATCGCGATGCATGTGGCCGCGACCAACCCGCAGGCGCTGGATTCGGCGGGGCTCGATCCCGCGGCCGTGACCCGCGAGAAGGACGTGCTGGCCGACAAATACCGTCAGCAGGGCAAGCCCGAGAACGTGATCGAGAAGATCGTCGAGTCCGGCCTGAAAACCTATTACAAGGAAGTCTGCCTGCTGGAGCAGGCCTTCATCCACGACAACGCCAAATCGGTCGCCCAGGCGGTGAAGGAAGCCGAGGGCAAGATCGGCGCGCCGGTGAAGATCACC
The DNA here is from genome assembly GCF_030697065.1 of Bradyrhizobium sp. Classification (GTDB taxonomy): domain Bacteria; phylum Pseudomonadota; class Alphaproteobacteria; order Rhizobiales; family Xanthobacteraceae; genus Bradyrhizobium. The sequence goes on along the minus strand of NZ_JAUYQU010000225.1, from coordinate 7,877 downwards.
GGATTTGTGCGCTATGCTCTGGGCGAGGGAATCGACAAGCAGGAATCCGATTTCGCGGCCGAGGTCGCGGCGGCCAGCGGCAAGAAGTAACCGCCGGATCAGGTCCTTCCGGCGCGGCTTCGCCGGCGGCGGCAAGCCTGCCCCAACAAGGCTGCCCCAACAAGGCTGCCCAACTAACGACCGGCCCAGAGGAAAGCGACGCGCAATGGCTGAGCCGGTGTATCGGCGGGTGGTGATCAAGCTCTCGGGCGAATATCTCGCCGGCGCGCATGCGTTCGGCCTCGATCAGCCGACCATCGACCGCATTGCCGGCGACCTTATCGCCGCCAAGCAGCTCGGCGTCGAAGTCGCCGTCGTCGTCGGGGGCGGCAACATGGTGCGCGGCGTCGAGGTATCCTCGCGCGGCGTGTCCCGTCCGACCGGCGACACCATGGGCATGCTCGCCACCGTGATGAATTGTCTGGCGCTGGAAGCCGCCATCGAGCGGCGTGGTACCCCGGCGCGGACCCTGTCGGCCTTCGTCATGCCGCAGGTCTGCGAGCTGTTCACCCGCAGTGCAGCGCACAAATATCTTGCCGAGGGCCGCATCGTGCTGCTCGGCGGCGGCACCGGCAACCCGTTCTTCACCACCGATACCACGGCGGTGCTGCGGGCGGCCGAGATCGGCGCCCAGGCGGTGCTGAAGGCCACCAATGTCGATGGCGTCTACTCGGCCGATCCCAAAAAGGACCCGACCGCCAAGAGGTTCGACCGTTTGACGCATTCACAGGCGATCGAAGGCGGCTACAAGGTGATGGACGCGACCGCTTTCGCACTTGCCCGCGAGACATCGCTGCCTATCATCGTGTTCTCGATCGCCGAACCGGATTCAATAGGCGCGATCCTGCGCGGGACCGGCCACGGCACCATCGTCGCCGGTTGACAGGCTGGCGACGCATCTGATGCGCGCGCGCCTGACGGCCCCGGCGATCAGTTTTCAGGAGGAGAGAGCGTTATGCCCACGGGTGGTTTCGACATCAACGATCTGAAGCGCCGCATGCAGGGCGCTACGGCGGCACTCAAGCATGAACTCGGGGGATTGCGCACCGGCCGCGCCGCCGCCTCGATGCTGGAGCCGGTACAGGTCGATGCCTACGGCACCCACATGCCGCTCAACCAGCTCGCCACCGTCAGCGTGCCCGAACCGCGGCTGCTCTCGGTGCAGGTCTGGGACAAGTCGATGGTCAAGGCGGTGGAGAAGGCGATCGTCGATTCCAATCTCGGTCTGAGCCCGGCGACCGAAGGCCAGGTGTTGCGCCTGCGAATTCCCGAACTCAACGAGGAACGCCGCAAGGAACTGGTCAAGGTCGCGCACAAATATGCCGAGGCGGCCAAGGTCGCGGTGCGCCATGTCCGCCGCGATGGGCTCGATACCGTCAAGAAGCTCGAGAAGAACCACGAAATTTCCGAGGACGATCAGGAGCGGCTGGCCAATGATGTGCAGAAGGCCACCGACGCGATGATTTCGGAGATCGATCAGTTGCTTGCGGCGAAGGAAAAGGAAATCCTCACCGTTTAACGCGCCAGGATCCGCCGATGTCGAACGCCGCCGCCCCAGCAACCGAAGCTCCGGATCCCTCCGGCGCGCCGCGGCATGTGGCGATCATCATGGACGGCAACGGACGCTGGGCGGCCGCCCGCGGCCTGCCGCGCGCCGAAGGCCATCGCCGCGGCGTCGAGGCGTTGCGGCGGGTGGTGCGCGCGGCCTACGAGCTCGGCATTGAGTATCTGACGATCTTTTCCTTCAGCTCGGAAAACTGGTCGCGTCCGGCCAGCGAAATCGGCGATCTCTTCGGTCTGCTGCGGCGCTTCATCCGCAACGACCTCGCGACATTGCACAGCGATGGCGTCCGGGTCCGGGTGATCGGCGAGCGCGACGGGCTGGAGCCGGATATCTGCGCGCTGCTGAACGAGGCGGAAGAGCTGACCAAGGGCAATACCAGGCTCAATCTCGTGGTCGCCTTCAACTACGGCTCGCGCCAGGAAATCGCCCACGCCGCCCAGCGGCTGGCGCGCGAGGTCGCCGAGGGCAAGCGTGACCCTTCCACGATCGATGCCGATACCCTCAGCCGCTACCTCGACGCGCCCGAAATTCCCGATCCCGACCTGATCATTCGCACCAGCGGCGAGCAGCGGCTCTCGAATTTCCTGATGTGGCAGGCCGCCTACAGCGAACTGGTGTTCGTGCCGATCCACTGGCCGGATTTCGACAAGGCGGCGCTCGAAGAGGCGATCGCCGAATATGCCAGGCGGGAGCGCCGTTTCGGCGGCCTGGCCGCGAAAACCGCCTCGTGACCGAGGGCGAGGCCGCACCGGCGGCCGATGCCGAAAAGGGGTCGCGCAACCTGATGATGCGCGTGCTCGCGGCATTGGTGCTCGCACCAGCCGCCATCGCCATCGCATATGCGGGCGGGTGGCTGTGGCTCGGCCTGGTCACGCTGGCCGCGATCGGCCTGTATGTCGAATGGCTCACGATCGTCGGCGCGCGCACGCCGCGGGTGATGGCCGCCGGCATCATGACGCTGGTGGGCGCCGCGATTTGGCTCGGCGTCGGGCGGATCGGGGCTACTTACGTCCTTGTCGTGCTCGGCGTGATCGTGGCTGCCTTGCTGTCACCCCATCGACGCGGGTGGGCCGCGCTTGGCGGTTGCTATGCCCTTGCGGCGCTGATCGCCTCGGTCATGCTGCGGCTCGATCCGGTCTGGGGCTTCACCGCGCTGATGTTCGTCCTTTTGATCGTCTGGGCATCCGATATCGGCGGCTATTTCGCCGGCCGCGGCATCGGCGGACCCAAGCTGTGGCCGCGGGTCAGCCCGAAGAAGACCTGGGCCGGCGCGATCGGCGGCTTTGCCCTGAGCCTGGCGGTCGCGGCCGGGTTCGCGGCCTTCGGTCTCGGCAGGGTCGGCCCGTTACTGCTGCTGGCCGCGGTTCTCTCGATCGCGTCGCAACTCGGCGATCTCTTTGAGTCCGCAGTGAAAAGGCGTTTCGGTGTCAAGGATTCCAGTCACATCATCCCCGGCCATGGCGGGCTGATGGACCGTCTCGACGGTTTCGTCGCCGCGGTCGTCCTGGCGGCGATTTTCGGTCTTTTGCGGGGCGGCGGCGATGGCGTCGGCCGCGGTCTTATGGTTTGGTGAAAATATGAGCGCTGTCCCGTTGCGTAACAATAAGGCCGCGGCATCCGCCGTGCGCTCCGTGACCGTGCTGGGCGCCACCGGCTCGATCGGCGACAGCACGATGGATTTGCTGCGCGCCTCGCGCGACCGCTATCAAATCGAGGCCCTGACCGCGAACACCAATGTCGAGGGGCTGGCGAAGCTCTCCCGCGAATTCGGCGCGCGCTTTGCCGCCGTGGCCGACCCCGATCGCCTCGGCGAGTTGAAGGACGCGCTGGCAGGTTCCGGCACTGAATGCGGCGCCGGCGAAAGCGCCATCATCGAAGCCGCGGCCCGTCCGGCCGACTGGGTCATGGCCGCGGTCAGTGGCGCGGCCGGATTGAAGCCGGCGCTGGCGGCCGTGGATCGGGGCGCGACGGTGGCGCTGGCCAACAAGGAATGCCTGGTTTGCGCCGGCGACTTCTTCATGCAGCGCGCGTTCAAGGCAGGGGCCTGCATCCTGCCGGCGGATTCCGAACATAACGCGCTGTTTCAGGCGCTGGCTTCCGGCAACCGCGAGGAACTGGTTCGCGTCATCATCACCGCTTCCGGCGGCCCGTTCCGGACCTGGGCCGTTGCCGACATCGAGCAGGCGACGCTGGCGCAGGCCCTGAAACATCCGAACTGGAGCATGGGGCAGAAGATCACCATCGATTCCGCGTCGATGATGAACAAGGGGCTCGAAGTGATCGAAGCCTCCTATCTGTTTGCGCTGACGCCGGACGAGATCGACGTTCTCGTGCACCCGCAGTCGATCATCCACGGCATGGTGGAGTTTTCCGACCGTTCCGTCGTGGCCCAGCTCGGCGCGCCCGACATGCGCACGCCGATCGCGCATTGCCTCGGATGGCCCGACCGGATCGTCGGACCCGCTGCCAAGCTCGATCTTGCCAAGATCGGACAACTGACCTTCGAGACGCCGGATTTCGACCGGTTCCCCGCGCTCCGGCTGGCCTATGATGCGCTGCGGACCGGGCGCGGCGCGACCACGGTCTACAATGCCGCCAACGAGGTCGCGGTGGCGGCGTTCATCGCCGGCAAGATCAAGTTCGGTGCGATCGCAAGGCTGGTCGAAGCAACCATGAACGACTGGGTTCGCTCCGGGAACCTGGCTCCGCTGAGTTCCGCGGACGACGCGATTTCCGTTGACCATAATGCCCGAAATAAAGCTGCCTCCCTCTTGCCTCAAATTGCCTTAAAGGCATCCTAGAGGGTTGGGGACAGGGCCTGCGGCCCTGCTTGAGGGGAATTGGATGTCCGAGTTTTTTCTGAATAGTTTCAATACGTTGAGCCATGGGTTCATCGGCTACATCATTCCCTTTTTATTCGTGCTCACGATCGTCGTTTTCTTCCATGAGCTCGGCCATTTTCTGGTGGCGCGCTGGAACGGCGTCAAGGTGCTGACGTTCTCGCTCGGGTTCGGACCGGAACTCGCCGGGTTCAACGACCGGCACGGTACCCGCTGGAAGATCTCGGCGATCCCGCTCGGCGGCTACGTGAAATTCTTCGGCGACGAAAGCGAGGCCTCGACGCCGTCGTCCGAAACGCTCTCCGCCATGACCGCCGACGAGCGCGCCGGCAGTTTTCACCACAAGAAGGTTGGCGCGCGCGCCGCGATCGTGGCGGCCGGTCCGATTGCCAATTTCCTGCTGGCGATCGTGATCTTCACCTGCCTGTTCACGTTCTTCGGCAAGCCGAGCACGACGGCGCGGGTCGACAAGGTTGAGGCGGGCAGTGCCGCGGACAAGGCCGGCTTCCAGGCCGGCGACATCGTGACTTCGATCGACGGCACTTCCATCGGAAGCTTTTCCGAGATGCAGCGCATCGTCGGCACGCGCGCCGGCGAGCAACTGACCTTCACGATCAAGCGCGGCGATTCCAGCCTGCAGATTCAGGGTACGCCGCAGCTTCGGGAGGTAAAGGATTCGTTCGGCAACGTTCACCGGCTCGGCGTGCTCGGCATCACCCGCTCGACCAATCCCGGCGACGTCGTGACCGAGCGGGTGGATCCCGCCACCGCGGCCTGGCTCGGCGTCAAGGAGACCTGGTTCGTGGTCGAGCGCACGATGTCCTATATCGGCGGCGTCTTCACCGGGCGCGAAGCGGCCGATCAGGTCGGCGGGCCGATCCGGATCGCGCAGATTTCGGGCCAGGTCGCCACCATCGGTGTCGCGGCCCTGGTGCATCTGGCCGCGGTGCTCTCGATTTCGATCGGACTGCTTAACCTGTTTCCGGTACCTTTGCTCGATGGTGGTCACCTTTTGTTCTACGCGGTGGAGGCCGTGCGCGGACGTCCGCTGTCGGAGCGGGCGCAGGAGATGGGATTCCGAATCGGACTTGGCCTGGTGCTGATGCTGATGGTGTTTGCGACCTATAACGACATTCTGCACCTGGCTTCATCCTGAGAAGGCTTTTTTGTGACGTGGCCAATAGGCAACGTATTGGAATGAAAATGAAATTGGACTGCGATAGGACGTTTGCCGCTTCGGCAAAATTGGATACAAGCGGGCAACAAATGGGAATCTGTTGGTTCGTGGGGGTGCGGACCAACCGTGGAATCACAAGGGCGCTTTGCGCATGAATGTTGGAATGCGAGTCCGGGGCGGCGTGTTGGCCACCCTGATCATGTTCGCGATGCCGGTCGCCGTCACGCTGGCCGCTGTGCTCGTGCCGTCTGCGGCCGTTGCCCAGACCGCGTCCTCGATCGTGGTGGAGGGAAACCGTCGCGTCGACGTGGAGACCATTCGCTCCTATTTCAAGCCGGGCCCCGGCGGTCGCCTCGATCAGGGACGAATCGATGACGGTCTGAAGACGCTGATCGAGACCGGCCTGTTCGAGGACGTGCGAATCAACCAGGCCGGCGGGCGTCTCGTCGTCACCGTGGTGGAAAATCCCGTCATCGGCCGCATTGCCTTCGAAGGTAACAAGAAGATCAAGGACGAGCAGATTTCGACGGAAATCCAGTCCAAGCCGCGCGGCACGCTGTCGCGTCCGATCGTGCAGTCCGACGCCCTGCGCATCGCCGAAATCTATCGCCGCTCCGGCCGCTACGACGTGCGCGTGGTTCCCGAGATCATCGAGCAGCCGAACAACCGCGTCGATCTGATTTTCACCGTGACCGAGGGCTCGAAGACCGGTGTCAGCTCGATCGAGTTCATCGGCAACAGGGCCTATTCGTCCTATCGCCTCAAGGACGTCATCAAGACCCGCGAATCGAACCTGCTGAGCTTCCTCGGCGGCGCCGACGTCTACGATCCGGACCGCGTCGAGGCCGACCGTGACCTGATCCGCCGCTTCTACCTGAAGAACGGTTATGCCGACATCCAGGTCGTCGCCGCGCTCACCGAATACGATCCGGGCCGCAAGGGCTTCCTGGTGACCTTCAAGATCGAGGAAGGCCATCAGTACCGGGTTGCCCAGGTCAATTTCGCCTCCAGCATCGGCACGCTGGACGGCAATACGCTGCGCAGCTTCTCGCGCGTCAATGTCGGTTCGCTCTACAATGCCGAGGCGCTGGAGAAATCCGTCGAGGAAATGCAGATCGAGGCCTCGCGGCGCGGTTACGCCTTTGCGATCGTGCGTCCGCGCGGCGACCGCAATTTCGAGGCGCATACCGTCTCGATCACCTTTGCCATCGACGAAGGCCCGCGAACCTATATCGAGCGCATCAATGTGCGCGGCAATACCCGCACCCGCGACTACGTGATCCGCCGCGAATTCGATCTGGCCGAAGGCGACGCCTACAACCGCGCGCTGGTCGATCGCGCCGAGCGCCGCCTGAAGAATCTCGACTTCTTCAAGACGGTGAAGATCACGAGCGAACCCGGGTCTTCCAGCGACCGCGTGATCCTCGTGGTCGATCTCGAGGAGAAATCGACCGGCGACTTCTCGGTGTCGGGCGGCTATTCGACCACCGACGGCGCGCTGGCCGAGGTCAGCATTTCCGAGCGTAACTTCCTCGGCCGCGGTCTCTACGCCAAGGCGTCGCTGACCTATGGCCAGTATGCGCGCGGCTATTCCCTGTCCTTCGTGGAGCCCTATTTGCTCGACTATCGGGTCGCGCTCGGGCTCGACCTGTTCCAGCGCGAACAGCTCGCCAACTCCTACATCTCGTACGGCACCAGCACCATCGGCTTCAGCCCGCGGCTTGGCTTCGCCCTGCGCGAAGATCTGTCGCTGCAGGTCCGCTATTCGATCTATCAGCAGAAGATATCGCTGCCGGATTACCTACGGAATTGTAACAACAACCAGTTCCTGGCCGACGGTGTGACGCCGAATCCGTCGTACAATCCGAGCCCGGCCTTTATGGCCAACGGCAACCCCGCCAGTGCGTTCAACACCTCGTCGCTTGGCTGCTACGTTGACGGCGAAGCCTCGCTGCCGGTCCGCAAGGAACTGCAGAACGGCAAGACGCTGACCTCGTCGATCGGCTATTCGCTGAACTACAATACGCTGGACAACAACAAGAACCCCACCAACGGCCTGCTGGTCGACTTCAAGCAGGACTTCGCCGGCGTCGGCGGCGACGTCAGCTATCTGAAGAGCGCGATCGACCTTAAGTACTACACGCCGCTGGTTGCCGACATCGTCGGGTTGATCCGCGGCCAGGCCGGCATGCTCAACCAGATCGGCAACAGCGAATTGCGGATGCTCGATCATTTCCAGATGGGTTCCAATCTGGTA
>NZ_JAUYQU010000220.1 GCF_030697065.1 Bradyrhizobium sp. | reverse complement strand
GGCGCCTACCAACTGGAAGGGCTGGGGGTGCATCTGTTCGAACGCATCGACGGCGATCATTTCACCATCCTTGGACTGCCGCTGCTGCCTCTGCTCGCCTTTCTCCGCAGCGAGCGCCTGCTCCATGTCTGAAAACGGGTTTTGAGAACAACTAATGGCGAACGTTGAATGATTATTCTTGGGCTGACAGGCTCGATCGGAATGGGCAAATCCACCACCGCGAAATTGTTCGCGGAAGCGGGCGTTCCGGTCTATGACGCCGATGCGACCGTTCATCAATTATACGAAGGCGAGGCGGCGTCGGCGGTCGAAGCGGCATTTCCCGGCACCACGGTGGACGGCAAGGTCGATCGACAGAAATTGTCGGCGCGCGTGGTGCATGATTCCGCGGCGATGAAACGGCTCGAGCAGATCGTCCATCCGATGCTGGGCGCGTCGCGGCAAAAATTCTTCGAGGAAGCCGAACGGGCCGGAGCACCGGTGACCGTGGTCGACGTGCCCCTGCTGTACGAGACCGGGGGTGAGAAGCGCGTCGATGCGGTGGTGGTGGTGACCACGTCGCCGGAGAACCAGCGGGCGCGAATCATGGCGCGCGGCACCATGACCGGCGAAGCGCTCGATTCCATATTGGCGCGGCAACTGCCCGACGCCGAAAAACGCAGGCGGGCGGATTTCGTGGTGGATACATCGCATGGTCTCGACCCGGTACGGGCCCAGATCCGAGACATTCTGCAACAGGTTGCTAAAATGCCGCAACGGCGCAGCTGATTCGCCGCCGTTCGGACCGGACACCATGCGCGAAATCGTTCTCGATACCGAAACCACCGGCCTCGATCCGTTGCGCGGCGACCGGCTGGTTGAAATCGGCTGCGTCGAGATGATCAACTGCATGCCGACCGGGCAGATCTTTCACCGCCACATCAATCCGGAGCGGGCGATGCCGGCCGAGGCCTTCGCCGTGCACGGCCTTTCCAGCGAGTTCCTCGCCGACAAGCCGCTGTTCGCCGATGTCGTCGACGAGTTTCTGGAATTCATCGCCGATGCGCCGCTGGTGATCCACAATGCGTCGTTCGATATCGGTTTCATCAATGCCGAGCTCGACCGCATCAAGCGGCCGGGCATTGCGCGCGACCGGCTGGTCGACACGCTGCTGCTGGCGCGCCGCAAGCATCCGGGGGTGTCGAACCGGCTCGATGATCTCTGCTCGCGCTATGCGATCGACAATTCCCGCCGCACCAAGCATGGCGCCTTGCTCGACGCCGAGCTCCTGGCCGAAGTGTATATCGACCTGATCGGGGCCCGGCAGTCGCAACTGATCCTGGCGACGGAGACCCGCGATGTGCGGGACGGCGGGTATGGCGAAATGCCGCGGCGTATCCGCGAGGTTCCGCTCGCGCCCCGAATCACCGACGATGATCGCGCGGCCCATCGCGCATTTGTCGCGACATTGGGCGACAAGCCGATCTGGAGCGATTTCCTGGGCGCGTGAGCGGAACTGAACCCCGATCGCCTCAGCTTGGTTTGGCCTGTCCGGCCTGTGCCGCAGCCTGCCGTTCCAAATTCTGGCGATAAAGGCCGACGAAATCCACCGGATCCAGCATCAGCGGCGGGAACCCGCCGTCGCGCACCGAAGTCGCAATGATCTCGCGCGCGAACGGGAACAGCAGCCGCGGACATTCGATCATGACCAGAGGATGCAGGTTTTCCTGAGGCACGTTCATGATCCGGAACACGCCAGCATAAGCGAGATCAAAGCTGAACATCAGCTTGCCGGCGTTTTCGGCCTTGCCCTCGACCGAAAGCGTCACTTCGAACTCGTTTTCGGCGATATTATTGGCGCTGACGTTGATCTGGATGTTGATCGCAGGCTGCTCTTGCTGCGGCGCCAGCGAAGCCGGCGCGTTCGGATTCTCGAATGACAGGTCCTTGGTATACTGCGCCAGCACGTTCAACTGGGGAGGTGCGGCCGCCTCGGGAGGTGCGCCATTGCCGTTGGTCATGAAAATCTCTCCTGAAGCCGAGCCGGGCGGGTTTTGCGTCTGAATTCGGTCGTGAAGTGCGAAAATCCTGATGTCGGGGCGAGTGGCTATCATAGCCGCGGCTGGGTCCACAAGGACGACAAACGCTGTGGCCGCCCAGGGGCGCCCCGGGGATCGGCTGTCTCGGGATCAGGCATCCGACGGTCGACCCTGATCGGTTCGAAAGGCCCTAAATTGTTGAATATGCGCCATTTCCGGGCACGATCGGGTTTCCACATGCCGCAAAAACGCGCTACAATTCCGTTACGGCAAACGGGTAAAAGCCTTGGCTGGGAGCCTTGGCTTGGCCTATTTCCAGGGGCATGGCTGTTCATGCCTGAGCGGGCCATTGGCCAGGCCCCGTTTCGTGCCTACATGCTACTGACCCATTCCATGATTTAATCTCTGCCGTTTCCTGATCGAAACGCTCTACCGCCGGCACATCGCCGGTGCAGACCAGAAAGCGAATGCGACGTGGATATTTACACCATCATCTTCCTGGCGTTGGCGGTCTTCATCTTCCTGCGCCTGCGTAACGTTCTCGGACAACGCACCGGCAACGAGCGGCCGCCATTCGATCGCGCGGCACGCAACGTGCTGCATGGCGCGCAGGACAATAATGTCGTGCCGATCCCGGGCGCGGTGATTGACCAGGCGCCGTTGGCGCCGACCGCGGATGTGGTCCCCCCGACCGACCGCTGGAAGGGCTTGACCGAGCCGGGCACGCCGCTGGCGCAGGGTCTCGATGCCATTGCCGCCCAGGATTCCTCGTTCGATCCCCGGCATTTCCTCAGCGGCGCGAAGAGCGCCTACGAGATGATCGTGCTGGCTTTCGCCAATGGCGATCGCCGCGCGCTGAAGGACCTGCTGTCGTCCGAGGTCTATGAGAGTTTCGAGGCGGTGATCAAGGATCGCGAGAAGCACGAGCAGAAGACGGAAACGCGGTTCGTGTCGATCGACAAGGCCGAGCTCGTCGGGGCGGAAGCCCGCGATCGCGCGGCGCAGCTCACCGTTCGTTTCGTCTCGCAGATGATCACGGCCACCCGCGACAAGGCCGGTACGGTTGTCGACGGCAGCCCCGAAACGGTCGCCGATATCACCGATGTCTGGACCTTCGCCCGCGACATCACCTCACGCGATCCGAACTGGAAGCTGGTTGGCACGGGAAGCGCCCAATAACGCGCGCGGCCCCGGCCGGTATGCCGTCGCGCTTGGCGCGATGGTTGCGGTATTGTCGCTGGCGCCATCGGACGGGTTCGCTGCGCAACGCTCCCATGCCTCGCATCACGCGAAGCATCGCCTGCCTGCGGCGCGTCACCTGCCCTATCCGCAGCTCGCTTGGCCGCTTGAAATCAGCGGCGGCCAATATGCGCCGGTGGCATGGGCCGATATCGTCGGCTGGCGCGAGGACGATCATCTAGCGGCCTACAAGGCGTTTCGCACCAGCTGCAAGCCGATCGCGGCGCAACGCAGACCTCCCGCCGAACCGAAGGCGCTGGGCACCTCGCTGCGCGATCCCTGCAGGGCCGCCAGGGCGCTCGATTTTGCCGACGGCGCCAGGGCCAAGGCCTTCTTCGAGGGGCATTTCCTTCCCTTGCGAATCTCGCGGCTTGGCGAAGCCGAGGGTTTTGTGACCGGCTACTATGAGCCGATCATCGACGGCTCCAGGACCCAGACCGACGTCTACACCGTGCCGGTCTATCGCCGTCCCTCCAATCTGTTCGTCCGGGGCACCACGCAGAGTTCTGCCGGTTTGCCCAACAAGGGTCAGGTGTTCCGCAAGATCGGCCGCCGCAAGCTCGTGCCTTATTACGATCGCGCCGAGATCGAGGACGGCGCGATCGCCGGCCGCGGCCTCGAAATCGTCTGGCTGAAGAACCAGACCGATTTGCTTTTCACGCAGATCCAGGGATCGGCGCGGGTGCGCCTCGAGGACGGCTCTACCGTCCGCATCAATTACGACGCACATAATGGCTATTCCTACACGCCGGTCGGCCGCATCCTTATCGAACGCAACATCATTCCCCGAGAACAGATGTCGATGCAGAAGATCCGGGAATGGATGCAGCAGAATCCCGACGGCGCCAACGAGCTAAGGCGGCAGAACCGCTCCTACGTGTTCTTTCGCGAAGTGAATCTCTCCGACAAGGATGAACCGTCCGGCGCGCAGGGCGTTCCGCTGACGCCGGGCCGATCGATCGCGGTCGACAAGGCGCTACATGTCTATGGCACGCCATTCTTCATCGAGGGCGACCTGCCGATCGAATCGGAGCAGTCGAAAACGCCGTTCCGCCGACTGATGATCGCGCAGGACACTGGATCGGCGATCATCGGTCCCGCCCGCGCCGATCTCTATTTCGGTGCCGGCGCCGAGGCCGGGAAAATATCGGGCCGGTTCCGGCACAATGCACGCTTCGTCATGCTGGTCCCGAACAGCCTCGATCCCTCGGCGAGGGGCCGCAAGATGCCGGTGCCGGACGCGCGGCCGTCGGAGAAAATCGCAAGACTGTTTCCGCAGGTCGATCCCCTGAAGGATCAACCCAAGGACGGAAAGGCCGGCGCAAAGCCGCCTGAGGCTTCCGCGACCCCAGCCACAAAGGATGCGGCACCCGCAACCGCGCAGCCTTCCACGGCCGTCGCTCCCGCCGCCACAACATCGGCGGCGGTCGCCGAACCCGTGCCCTTGCCGGAAGCGCGGCCCAAGGTCGCCCCGAGCCCCGAGCCGCGCCGCCATCGTTATCGTCACCGCCGCGGCCGATGAAGCGTCCGCCCTCGATTCCGGAATTGTCCGCGCCGCCGCGGCGCAGGCGCAGCCTGAGCGAGGAAGAGCGCGCGCTGTGGGAGAGCGTCGCCAAACAGACAAAACCGCTGCGCAAACGGGCGCGCGCCGCCAAAGCGCTTGCAGCGCCACCGGATGCGGCGCCGCCGGCGTCTGCAAAATCCGCAAGCCTGCCGAAGCAGCTCCCGCCGGCCAGAATTGCGCGCGATGCGAGACCCACGCTGCCGCCGGCTGCTCCGCCGCTGGCACCACTCGGGCGCCGCGAGCGTTCGCAGCTGTCGCGTGGCCGCAAGGAAATCGATGCCCGGCTCGATTTGCATGGCATGACACAGACCCGCGCTCACCGCGTGTTGTTCGGCTTCCTGCAGCGCGCCCACAGCGAGGGCTTGACCTTCGTTCTCGTCATCACCGGCAAGGGCAAGATCGGCGCGGAATCCGAACGCGGGGTGCTGCGCCGCCAGGTGCCGCAATGGCTGAGCCTGCCCGAATTCCGCTCGCTGGTGGTCGGCTTCGAGGAGGCCCATATCGGCCATGGTGGCGAGGGCGCGCTCTATGTGCGGGTTCGACGATCGAGAGTCTAGAACGGCCGCACGATCCCGACGCGCGGGATCAGCGTCACGATCGCGCCGGGAAGGATGGTCTTTCGATCGTCGCTCGCAATCAGCGGCGCCTCCCGCGAGGCCGGCAAGGTCTTGACCGCATGCAGGATCAGGAACATGCAGACCGCCCAGTTCGATATCCAGCGTGAATAATCGAACACGATCGCAAACATCACCAGATAGGCCGCACTCACCGCAACGATGGCGGCGATGACGATGCGGCGGTGCAATTGATCCCGAAGCGACCGGATCAGGTCCGCAAAAAATTTCCAGAGCGGGGCGTGCAGCCAGATCAGGAGCGCGAACACCGGTATCCCCGGCAGGTTCGACGGCATCCGCTGCCAGGTGTCATGGATCTCCTGCGCAAGCGATTGATACCAGATGAAGCTGAAGCTCAGCAGGTTGGTTCTGACAGGATCGGCCATGCGGCCCCGCAGATGCTGAACGAACTCCGCCTCGGGGATAGCCAGCGAACCCCAGAACTGTGCGGCGAAGAACAGCAGGCCGACGGCGAGGGTTGCGGCGGTCCCGACGCTCGCATTCCGCAGCGTCACCCCTTGCACCAGATAATAGCGCAGCACCACGATGACCGCGATGGACGGCACATACATCAGGAGATGAATGTGGTGGATCAGAATCAGGATCATTGACGCCACGGCGGCGACCAGCACGAACAGGATCGAGCGTGCCGGGATGAGCAGCAGACCGATCGCAAAGGCACAGCCGTAGATATCGAAATGTCCGAGCGTGTGCATGAAATTCTTCAGAAAGAACGGTGATCCCGCCATGAACACGAACAGCGGCAGGTGCGCATCATCAAAGCCAAAGGTGCGCCGGAACAGCTTTACGAACAAGGCAAGTGTGAGCAGACACACTGCGCCTGACAGCACGAACACCAGCCATACCGGCACCTTGGCGAAGAACAGCGAGACGACGGCGCCGATCAGCGCGCGTTTTGTGAAACCGAAATGGTAATCGACCAGCAGATGGATGTAGGGGACGTAGGGCTCGCGTGGCAGCTTGTAGAGAAAAACCCCGATCAGCACGACGATGTTGACCGCAATCATCAGCCGCCAGGGGCTTTCCCGCAGACGCAGAATCATCAGGCACCCGAGATAGCGGCACAACCAGGTGCGGACTATCACATGCTGGATGCGCAGCGTGCAACGCGCGATTGCAGTTTACAGAATGAACCGGCTCAGATCCACGTTCTTGGCGAGGTCGCCGACATGCTTCTGCACATAGGCGGCATCGATCTGGATGGTTTCGCCATGGCGGTCGGGGGCAGCGAAGGAAATCTCGTCGAGCACCCGCTCCATCACGGTCTGCAGCCGCCGCGCGCCGATGTTCTCGACCGACGAGTTGACCGCGACCGCGACGTCGGCCAAGGCGTCGATGGCATCGGCGGTGATATCGAGCGTGACGCCTTCGGTCTGCAGCAGCGCGACATACTGCTTGATCAATGACGCCTCCGGCTCGGTCAGGATGCGGCGCATGTCGTCGCGGGTCAGCGCCTCCAGCTCGACGCGGATCGGCAGCCGCCCCTGCAATTCCGGCAGCAGGTCCGACGGCTTTGCGATGTG
>NZ_JAUYQU010000182.1 GCF_030697065.1 Bradyrhizobium sp. | reverse complement strand
CCGGAGGACGCGAGCCGTGTCGCCGCCATGCTGGGCGGACAGTTCGACGTCAGCCACCAGATTCCGCTGCAGTTCATCCAGCAGGTCAAGGCCGCGCCCAACCTCACCGTCCAGGAGGCCAAGCCGAATTTCCAGCTGATGTACTACGGCTACAAGATCACGCGGCCGATGGTGGCCGACAAGCGCGTGCGCGAGGCGATGAACATCGGCATCAACCGCGCCGAAATCGTCCAGGGCATCATGCTCGGCAACGCCGAGCCGGCATTCACCTTCGTCGATCCCAAGGCGCTCGACTTCGCCGAAAAGACCAAGGGCGTCATCAAGGAAGACGTCGAACGCGCCAAGAAGCTGCTGGACGAGGCCGGCTGGAAAGTCGGTTCCGACGGCATCCGCGAGAAGGACGGCGTCAAGCTGGCGCCGAAGGTGCTGTTCACGCAGGTCGCCTATTTCCCGCGCGTCTCCGAGGCGATCCAGGGCTACATGCGCAAGATCGGCGTCGACTGGAAGGTCGTCGGCTACGATTCCACCATCGCGCCCTCCGAGATGGCCAAGCAGGACTACGAGCTGTGGACCGTGACGGTGCCCTATATTTCCGCGGGCGAGTTGATGAACATCTACTTCAATTCGAAGAACATCCCGACGCCGAACAGAATGAACTGGAAGGACCCCGAGACCGACGCGTGGCTGCAAGCCGGCCGTGCGGCGCTGACCGATGCCGACCGTGCGCTGAACTACGCCCGCGTGCAGGAAAAGGTGATGGGCGAACACTTGTGGATGCCGGTGATGAACATCGCCATGTTCACCACGAGCCAGAAGAAGATGAAGGGCGTCCGGCCGCACATGATTTATCAGAACACCTTCTACAAGGGGCTGGATTACTCGCACTGATGGAAAAGCTCCTGGAGGTCCGCGGCCTCAAGACCCACTTCGTGACGGACCGCGGGCTGTTCCGCGCCGTCGACGGCATCAGCTTCAGCGTGCCGCGCGGCCGGACCGTCGGTCTGGTCGGTGAATCCGGCTGCGGCAAGAGCGTGACGTCGCTCTCCATCATGGGCCTGGTGCCGAGCCCGCCGGGCAACGTCGCGGCCGAGGCCGTGATGTTCGGCGACCGCGACGTGCTGAGGCTGTCGGCCGACGAACGCCGCAAGCTGCGCGGCGGCCAGATGTCGATGATCTTCCAGGAACCGATGACTTCGCTCAACCCGGTCCACACCATCGGCCAGCAGATCGTCGAGGCCATCCTGGCCCACACCACGATGTCGCCGCAGGCAGCCAAGGCGCGCGCGGTCGAAATGCTCGAACTGGTGCGGATCCCCTCGGCGGCGCAGCGCGTCGACGATTTTCCGCACAGCCTGTCCGGAGGCATGCGTCAGCGCGTCATGATCGCGATGGCGCTGTCCTGCGAACCGGCGCTGCTGATCGCGGACGAGCCGACCACCGCGCTCGACGTCACCATCCAGGCCCAGATTCTCGACCTGTTGGGCGACCTGCAGCGCCGGCTCGGCATGGCGATCCTGATCATCACCCACGATCTCGGCGTGATCGCCGAGGTCGCCGATCAGGTGCTGGTGATGTATGCCGGCCAGATCGTCGAAAGTGCCGACGTCAACGATCTGTTCGCCGACCCCCAGCACCCCTACACCATCGGTCTGCTCGGCTCGATCCCGCGGCTCGATGTCGACCGCAAACGGCTCGCCACCATCGAAGGCACGGTGCCGAGTCCCAACAGCCAGCCGAAGGGCTGCCGCTTCGCGCCGCGCTGCCCGTTCGCCGACCGCCGCTGCCGGCAGGAGCTGCCTCCGCTGCGCGATATCGCTCCCGGTCACCTGGTCGCCTGCTGGAAGGCCCCGGTCGAGGTGGCGGCATGAGCGAAGTCCCTGTCCTCCAGGTCGACGGCCTGGTCAAGCATTTCCAGGTCAGCCGCGGCATCATCCTGCGCCGGCAGGTCGGACTGGTGCGCGCCGTCGAGGATGTGAGCTTCGAGATCGCGCGCGGCGAGACGCTGGCGCTGGTGGGCGAATCCGGCTGCGGAAAATCCACCACCGGACGACTGGTGCTGCGCCTGATGGACCCGACCTCGGGCTCGGTGCGCTTCAAGGGCGAGGAGATCGCCAATCTCGGCAAGGATGCGTTGCGCCGCTTGCGCCGGCACATGCAGATCATCTTCCAGGACCCCTACGCCTCGCTCAATCCGCGCATGACAGTGGGCGAAATCCTGGCCGAGCCGCAACGGGTGCACGACATCGGCGACGCCGCCTCGCGCGAGGCACGCGGGCGCGAACTGCTGGAAATCGTCGGCCTGCTGCCCGAACATTCAAGCCGCTATCCGCATCAATTCTCCGGCGGACAGCGCCAGCGCATCGGCATCGCGCGTGCACTGGCCGTCAATCCCGACCTGATCATCTGCGACGAGCCGGTGTCGGCGCTCGACGTCTCGATCCAGGCGCAGATCGTCAACCTGCTGCAGAACCTGCAGCAGCGTTTCGGGCTCTCCTATCTGTTCATCGCCCACGATCTCGCCGTCGTCAAACACATCAGCGATCGCGTCGCGGTGATGTATCTCGGCAAGCTGGTCGAGATCGCCGACAAGAAGACGATCTATGCGCGGCCGCTGCATCCCTACACCCATGCGCTGCTGTCGGCGATTCCAAAACCCGACCCGAGCCTGCGCGCCCGGCGCGTCATGCTGCAGGGCGACGTGCCGAGCCCGTTCAACCCGCCGACCGGTTGCCGCTTCCACACCCGCTGCCCGCATGCCCAGCCGCGCTGCTCGGCCGAGGAGCCGAAGCTGCGCGAGGCCGCCCCCGGCCATCGCGTCGCCTGCCATTTCTTCGAAACCCTGCCGGTCCCCCTCATCATCGCGCGCGCCGGTGCGGCGAGCGGCAAGTTCACCGAGCGGTTGGCCGCCTTCGAGGCGGCGAAGGAGAGGCGTGCCGCCGGCTGATGGGGAAGACGGCTTAGCCCGGATCGAAGGAACTTCTTAGCCAATGGGGCGTAAAATAGCCCCATGGCGCAGGATTTTGCATTGACGGGCTTGAGCAACAACTCACGTCTATCGTTTCCCCTCACTTTGACGGACGGGACGGTGATTGCGGCCGTGGGCGAGGCTGCAACCTTTCTTGCCCGCCTCCCCCTGGAGTTGCGCGACAAGAGCCATTGGACGATCGCCATCCGGATGTTGAACAATGCGCTGAAGGAGCCGACCTACCTCCGGACTGCGACGATGTCGCTGCAGACCGCGCTTGTCCTGGAGGGCATGCTCGCTTCTCCTTCCCCGCTCGACAGCCATTGAGTGTGTTGGCCAGGTCACAGCGAATCGGGCGCGCGTCTGCTACGCGTTGAACCTCGTATGGCCGCAAACAAGGTAACGGCGGTACACGAGCCTGGCTTTTATCAAGCTGCGACTTTGAGCCGTCCTGGGCACCGGGCGGCTCTTTTTCTTTCAGCATGCTCAATTTAGTTGCACGGCGCGCCCTGGAAGCGGCCTTTCACGCCCGGGTTGGATGCCAACCCCCTTTCAACACGGAACCCGGCGTGCCCACCGACCCGGTCACGGCAGCCTGAACGGCATATCCGTTCCAGCGGCATGCTTGTTGCATTTATCGGCGCAACAGAGGAGTTGCGTTGATGTCATCCAGAATCCGCCGTCGTGAATTCGTGGCCGCCCTCGGGGTCGGGCTTTTCGCGGCCCCCGCGATCTTGCGCGCCCAGGGGCAGCCGATCGTCATTCGTGCCGGCGCACTCAAGCTGATCCATTCCATCGCCCCCTATTTCTACGATCAGTTCGTGCCTGCCGGTTACAAGATCGAAGTGCTGCCGTTCGAAACGCCGACCGAATGCAAGAATGCAGTGGTGACCAAGTCGATCGATTTCGGCGCATTCGGAATTGCCGCGGCCGTGCTCGGCGCCGCGGCAGGCGAACCGGTCGTGGTGATCGCCTCCACCTGCAATCGCGGCATGGCCATCATTGCGAAAAAGGACGCCGGCATCGCTTCGATCAAGGATCTCAAGGGCAAGCGTGTCGCCGTGTTCCCGGGAACGACCCAGGAGGTGTTCTTCATGGAGCGGCTGCGAATGGAGGGCATGACCATCAAGGATGTCGAGCCGGTTCGCGTCTCGTTCAGCGAAATGCATATCGCATTGGCGCGCGGCGACATCGACGCCTATGTCGGCGCCGAACCCGGTCCCGGCGTGTCGCTGTCCAGCGGCGTCGGCTCGCTGGTCGAATACCCCTATTCGACGGCGATGGGGTCCCTCAATATGGTGTTCGGCACGCATCGCGACGTGATCACCGAAAAGCCGGACCTTGTCCGCGTCATGCTCGGCATCCACCAGCGGGCGACCGATTACGCGGCCACCAACAAGGCCGCCATGGTCGCGATGGCGTCCAGCAAGCTCGGACAGAAAAAGGAGGCGATCGAAGCCTCGGTGCCCAACGTCGAACTGACGTGGCGGCTCGGCGCCAAGGAAATCCAGCAGTCGAAGACCTATGCGGACCACATGCTGGCGCTGAAGCAGATCAAGCGCCTGCCCGATTTTGCCACCTTCATCGACACCAGCTTCGTCGATGCGGTGAAACCGACCTGACCGTGACGACGCTCGCCTCCAGCGACGAGGACCAGACCACCATCACCGGGCGCGGAAGCGCATGGTCGAGAACATGGCGGCCGCGCCTGAAGCCGGTGTTGATGGCGGCAACCTTTCCGGCTGCCATGCTGGTGCTCTGGCACGTTTTCACGGTGGGGCGGCCGGGCAGCCTGATCCCTCCGCCCCACGAGGTCTGGCTCGCGCTGCAGGATCTCACCTTTGGCGGCATCAATGACGATGCCTTCAGCCGGACCCTGCACATCCATCTGCTGGCGTCGGTCAGCCGGGTCTATGGCGGCTTCGCGCTGGCCCTGATCGTCGCGCTGCCTTTGGGCATGCTGATCGGGCGGGTGCCGCTGGTCCGACAGGTGATCGATCCCACTCTCCAGATTCTCCGCCCCGTGCCGGTCACCGCGTGGCTGCCGCTGGCGATGATCCTGTTCGGGCTCGGGCCACGCTCCGCTTTCTTTCTGGTCTTCCTCGGCGCGTTCTATCCGATCCTGGTCAACACCGTTTTCGGGGTGCGCTCGGTTGAACCGCGATTGTTCGAGGCTGCTTCCATGCTCGGCTGCAACGGCTCGGCGCAGTTCTTTCGCGTCGTGCTGCCGGCGGCACTTCCCTCCATCTTCACCGGGATGCGGCTCGGACTGGGCTTTGCGTGGGTCGTCATCGTCGTCGGCGAGATGACGGGCGTGCAAACCGGGCTCGGCGCCATCATCATGGAAGCGCGGCAGCTCTCGCGCACCGAAATCGTGATTTCCGGCATGATCGTGATCGGCATCGTCGGCTTCCTGTCCGATCAACTGGTGATGCTGCTCGGGCGGCGCCTGCTGTCATGGAGTCCTTCGCATGGCTGAAGCCACCATCCCGATCCTGGAGATGAAGAACGTCGGCAAGACCTATTCGCAGAACGGCCGCTCGATCGAGGCGTTGCGCGGCGCCAACCTGAAGGTAAAAAAGGGCGAATTCATCTGCCTGATCGGCGCGTCCGGCTGCGGTAAATCCACGCTGTTGCGGATGGCCGCCGGTTTCGAGGCCGCCACCCAGGGCGACAATCTGATGTGGGGCATGCCGATAGCGGGACCCGGCCCGAGCCGCGGCATGGTGTTTCAGGATTACGGACTGTTTCCCTGGCTCAACGTCCGCGACAATATCGGCTTCGGTCCGACATCGAGGGGACGCACCAAGGCCGAAATTCGCGAAACCATCGACCATTTCATCGACCTCGTCGGGCTGCAGCGCTTTGCCGACGTCTATCCGCATCAGCTGTCCGGCGGCATGAAGCAGCGCGTCGCGATCGCCCGTGTGCTCGCCAATGACGCCGAGGTGGTGCTGATGGACGAGCCGTTCGGTGCGCTCGATGCGATGACGCGCGAACGGCTGCAGGACGAACTGGTCGAGATCTGGTCGCGAACCGGCTTGACGGTTCTGTTCGTCACCCACGCCATCGACGAGGCGATCTTCCTGGCCGACCGCGTCGTCGTGATGTCGCCCGGTCCCGGCCGGATCGACAATGAGTATGTGATCGACCTGCCGAGGCCGCGCGATACCGCCAGCGTCGAGTTCAACGAGTGGCGACGCGTGCTGTCGTCGCAACTGCACAGCCACCATCGCCGCAAGGCGGGCTGAACAGGGCGGCCCCACCCGTCGTCCCTGCGAACGCAGGGACCCATACCGCGTGATGTATAAGTAAGGACGCTGTTTGACGATCTGTCGTAACCACGAGCGGCGGTGGCTATGGGTCCCCGCGTTCGCGCTAGGGCATGCACACATCTCTAAGGCTCCATCCTGCAGCGACGGCGTGGAAGTATTCGAGGCCGTTTTTCATGGTGATAGGGCCAGGTGGTTTGGACGAGGGATAGCCATCCCAACCGCCGAGACGACTAATGACCCAGGT
>NZ_JAUYQU010000217.1 GCF_030697065.1 Bradyrhizobium sp. | reverse complement strand
TCAGGTCGCCTGCGCTCAAGTCCGGCATCTCGACTTTTCGGGCCAGCGTATCGAGCGGCGTGCATAGTGGACCGACGATCGTCGCCGACGATGTTTCGGTCGCATTCATGCGGGCCGGTGCCAGAACTGGATAATCCCGCTTGATGATCTGTCCGAGGTTTCCGGAAGCCGCGAGATGGTGATGCATGCCGCCGTCGGTAATCAGGAAGCGGGTGCCGCGCGAGAATTTCGCTGCATTGATCGCGGCGACGTAGATTCCGGCGGGTCCGGCGAGAAAGCGGCCGGGCTCCACCACGAGGCGGGCGTCGGCAAGCAGCGGATCGGATTTCAACTGCTGGCGAAGCGCGGGCAATCCGGCGGACAGTTTGGCCAGATCGAGCCGGCCATCTCCCGCGAAATAGGGAATGCCAAGGCCGCCGCCGAGATCGATGGTCTTCAGCGGTTGGCCGGCAATGGCGGCCACCCGCCCGGCCAGGTCGATGCCGTGCCGCCACTGCGCCAGCAGCACGGCCTCATCGAGAATCTGCGTGCCGGCGAAAAGATGCACGCCGCGCAGATCGAGTTCGGGTGCGGACTGCACTCTGCCGACGACCTCGCCGATGGTCTCCTCGTCGAAACCGAACGGCGCAGGCTTTCCGCCCATGCGCATGGCGCCGCCTTGCGCGGAAGCCACCGGATTGACGCGGATCGAAACCGGGACCGTGACGTTGAGGCGCGCCGCGATCGCCGTCAGTCTTGCGATCTCCTCGAAACTTTCGAGATGAATCTCGCCGATCCCGCCGGCCACGACGATCTCGAGCTCGCGCGCGCCCTTGGCCGGTCCGGCGAACAGGATATCCTCCGGTTTGACGCCTGCGGCTTGCGTCGCGCGATACTCGCCGAGCGACGCGATCTCGACGCCGGCGCCCTCATCGCAGAACAGGCGGATGACAGCGGGGGCCGGGTTGGCCTTGACCGAATAATGGATCCTCGCAAAACCCGACAGCGCGTCGGCCAGCATCCGGTAACTGCGGCGCATGGTGCCGCCGTCATAGATGAACAAAGGCGTGCCGTAGCGCGCCGCCAGCTCGCGCACGGGAATGCCGCCGATCAACAGATCCGGCCCGGCGATGCCGAAGTGATCGGCGGCCAGGTCTCCGGCGAATGACGCTTCAGGCGGCGGCATGCTGGCTCCGCTGCCGTGCCAGAAGCGGATAGTCGAGCTTGCCGTTCGGCGTTGTCGGCAGCGCATCGACCAGCTCGATCATGCGCGGCACCATGAATGCCGGCAACTGGCCGGAGACGGCTTTCAGGATGTCATGGACAGCCGGCGCGGCACCGTTCAGGGGCACGGCGACGGCGTGAACCTTCTGTCCGGCCAGCGGGTCGGGCAGCCCGATCACCGCGACCTGGCGGAACGCGCCGGTCGCCATCAGGACCTCCTCGACCTCGGTCGGGCTGATGCGGTAGCCCGACGACTTGATCATGGCGTCGGCGCGGCCGACGAAGCTGAAAAATCCGTCTTCGTCTTCCACCACGAGATCGCCGGAATAGCACACGACCTCGCCGCCCTGCGCCGCCGGCCGGAATGGATTCGGACGCAGCACCGCGGCGGTATCTTCGGGCCTGTTCCAGTATCCCAACGAGACCGTCGGCCCGCGATGAACCAGGATGCCGGGCTCGCCGGGCCTGGCGCGCTGACCGTCCGGCTTGACCGCAAACACCTCGCATTCGGGGATGGCCTTGCCGATCGAGGTCGGCCGCCTGTCGATTTCCTCGGGCGGCAAATAGGTGGAACGAAACGCTTCGGTCAGGCCGTACATCAGGAAGATGCGGGTGTCGCCCAGCATCTCGCGCAGCCGCCGCACCGTCTCGGACGGCACCGCGCCGCCGGAATTGGTGATGTAGCGCAGCGTCGGAAGCTTTGTCTTGCGCAGCAAGGGCGAGGTTTTGGTCAGGATCGCCCAGATGGTCGGAACGCCCGCGAGCCCGGTAATGGCGTGATCGCGAATGGCGCGCACGATTTCGTCGCCGAGCTGGAACGTGAACAGCACCGTCAAGGCGCGCTGCTGGATCGCGGTCAGCAATTGATTGAGGCCGTAGTCGAAGCTGAACGGCAGGATCGACAGGATCCGGTCACGTTCGGTGATTTCGAGATAGTTGATCACGATCCGCGAACCCGCCAGCAGATTGCGGTGGCTCAGCATCACGCCTTTCGGCTTCCCGGTGGAGCCGGACGTATAGAGAATGGCGGCAAGATCCTCGCCGATCGCGGGATCGCTCCCGATGTAATCCGTGTTGCCCGTGCCGCCCTCCGCGATCGCCTCGGTGCACAGGATCGTCAGTCGATCGAGTCCTGTCAGCGCCGCCGATATCGTCGAAAACAGCGCATCCGAACAGATCACGATCCGGGCGCCGGAATCCTCCACGATGTGGCGGATCTGCTGGGCGCGCAGCACGCTGTTGACCGGCACGAACACGCCGGCCGCGCGGCTGACGCCAAGCATGGCCCAGCATTCCTCGATGCATTTCGGCAGCACGATGGCGACGCGGTCGCCACGCGACAGGCCGTTCGCGCGCAGTGTTGCGGCGCATCGCGCGACCAGCTGGGAAAGGGCGTGGTAGCTGACCGACCGCTCGCCATCGATCAGCGCGACCCGGTCGGAATCGCCCTCGCGAGGGTCGAGCAGGTGATGAACGAGGTAGGGCGTGGTCACAGCTTGCGCCCGACGAAATCGGCCAGCTTGCCGGCGGTTTCCAGGTTGGACGCGTCGAAATCCTCGTCCTCCAGTTCGATGCCGAACTCGTCGCTGAGGAAGGTCATCAGTTCCAGGAACCCGAGGGAGTCGATCGCGCCGCTCTGCAACAGCGGAGTCGCCGCGTCGACATCGGCCAGCGCCGGGAACCTGTCGCGCAGATAGTCGCGGATGGTGCGCAGAATGTCGGTCTTCTCCAGGATCGCAGTATTGTTCACGTCAGGCTCCATGGGATCAGGGGCTGGAAGGTTGTCCTAGCCGAGAAAGATCAATTCCGAGTAAGTGTGGTCGATGCGGTTTCGGTCGGTCGCGCCCTTGACATAGGTTGGCGCCGACCAGCGCGCGATGCCGATGCCGGCGCGCGCATCGGCGCGGTTGGCATCCATCATCAGGAAAAACAAGCCGTTTCGCAGCAGGAATCGGGAGACGACCGCGAGGTTGTCGACGATCAATCGCTTGCTGTCCGTCAGAATGACGCGCGCACCGGGAAGGTGCCGGCGGGTCAATCTGGAGAAGATCAGGGGGTGGTGTTCGGCGCCGTCCTGCAGCACGGCCACGACACAGCCGAGCCGGGCGTGCTGGTCGAGCGTCGCACGGGACTCGTTGGACAGGCTTGCCGCGTCGACAGAGATCACGCGTGCGCGCCTGCGCGGGCGCAGCGCGGTCCATGGCAGCGGGAAAACCTGGAATCCTTCATTGAGGATTTCGAACCCCAGCCGCTGGTTGATCGCCTGTGCGGCCAGGCTCGGCGTCAGATCCGTGAACACCGCCTCCTGTGCCACGACCTTCTGCAGCATGCGCGGCGCCAGCCAGCGATGTTTCTCATCGACGTACCAAGCCGCCAGGTTGATCATGTCTTGCGCGCCACCGCGACCCGATCGCCCGCTCGGAATGGTCAGGACGATGCCGACATCCTCGCCGCCCATCGCCATCAGGAAGCCGACCGGTTCGGCGCCGCGCCGACTGGGCGATGTCAGGATCTTCTGCAGTCCTGCTGCCCAGAACGATTCGCTTTTCTCCGGAAAGCCCCGCTTGAGAACGGCGAGGGCCTGACCGAAATCGCAATCGTCGATGGGACGCAGTTTCATGATAATAGTGCACTGATCAATCGGCAACTCGACGCCCGCTGCGTCATCACAGATCTTAAACCGGATACGTCGATTCCGGTAGGTCGGGCGTTCTCCAGCGACGCAGTTGCTGGTGTTAACGTAAAGGAACGAGCTCGCAATTCTTCAGCACAAGATGGGTGCTTGATGATGAACGGTCGGGCGAATTACCGAATGGTAAACGCATCGTTAACGCCGTGAATGAAACGAAGCTTCCTGGCTGCGCGCAGATGTCGGCGGGGCGGCACCCCGAAAGCGAATGCCGCCCCGTTCGCCTCAACCATGCAGCTTTTTCGCGGTCTCCGCGATCACGCGGCCTTGATAGCGTGCGCCCGCCAGTTCGTTGTCGCTCGGCTGGCGGCTGCCGTCACCCCCGGTGATGGTGGTGGCGCCATAGGGCGAACCGCCGGTGACCTCGTCGAGTTTCATCTGGCCGGCAAAGCCGTAGTTCAGGCCGACGATCGTCATGCCGAAATGCAGCAGGTTGGTGATCACGGAAAACAGCGTGGTCTCCTGGCCGCCATGCTGGGTCGCGGTGGAGGTGAAGGCGCCGCCAACCTTGCCGTGCAGCGCGCCCTTCGCCCACAGGCCGCCGGCCTGGTCGAGGAAATTCGCCATCTGCGACGCCATCCGGCCGAAACGGGTGCCGGTGCCGACGATGATCGCATCGTAATTGGCGAGGTCCTCGATTTGAGCTATCGGCGCCGCCTGATCGAGCTTGTAATGCGAGGCCTTCGCGACGGCTTCGGGCACCAGTTCCGGCACGCGCTTGATGTCGACCGTGGCGCCGGCCTCGCGCGCGCCTTCGGCGACTGCGTTAGCCATGGTTTCGATATGTCCGTAGGTGGAATGATAGAGAACGAGAACTTTTGTCATGGGGAACTCCTGGATGTCTGCCTTGCGGGAAAAGGAAAAGAGAGGGTGGTCATGCCCGGGTCGATCCGGGCATGACGAGTTCGCTGTTGGTGGTTACGCCGCGTCGACCAGCACCAGTTCGGAATCTTCCAGCGCGGTGATCGTCAGCCGGGATTCGCCGGAGATCGCGGCGCCGTCGCGGGCGTTGACGAACACGCCGTTGACCTCGACGCTGCCCACCGCCGGCACCAGATAGAGGTTGCGGGCCTTGTCGGAGGCATACTCCGCGCTCTCGCCGGCCTTCAGCGTGGTCGCGAGCACCCGCGCGTCGGCACGGATCGGCAGCGCATCGTTGTCGGCCGCAAAGCCGCTGGCGATGGTGACGAATTTTCCGCTCCGATCCGACTTCGGAAACGGCTTGGCGCCCCAGGTCGGTGCGCCGCCCTGCGTGGTCGGCTCGATCCAGATCTGGAAGATTTTGGTCTTCGTCGGTTCCAGATTGTATTCGGAGTGACGCACGCCGCTGCCGGCACTCATCACCTGCACATCGCCCGCTTCGGTGCGGCCCTTGTTGCCGAGGCTGTCCTGGTGCGTGATCGCGCCTTCGCGGACATAGGTGATGATCTCCATGTTGGCATGGGGATGCGCGGGAAAGCCGCTGTTCGGCGCGATCTCGTCGTCGTTCCACACCCGCAACGAGCCATGGCCCATATTGTTGGGGTCATAGTGGCTGCCAAACGAGAAGTGGTGTCTGGCTTTCAGCCAGCCGTGGTCGGCGCCGCCGAGCGTTTCAAAAGGCCTGTGGTCGATCATGGGATATTCCCTTCGTTTGGATTTCTGAAAGCGCCGGGCGGATCTGCCCGGTGTCGTGAAACTGTTCGAATTAGGCGCCGAAGCCGCCATCGACATTCAGCACCGTGCCGGTCACGAACGACGCGCCGGGGCTGGCGAGGAAGACGACGCCGGCGGCGATTTCTTCCGCGGTGCCGAAACGCTGCAGCGCGTGCTGGCTTCGCTGGGCCTCGGCGAAGTCGCCGCCGTCTTTCGGGTTCATGTCGGTATCGATCGAGCCCGGCTGCAACACATTGACGGTGATGCCACGCGGTCCGAGGTCGCGCGATGCGCCCTTGCTGTAGCGGACGATCGCAGCCTTGGTGGACGCGTAGTCGGCGAGGCCCGGGAACGAGGCGCG
>NZ_JAUYQU010000186.1 GCF_030697065.1 Bradyrhizobium sp. | reverse complement strand
CACCACCACCGTCTCGACCGCCAACGGCACCATCAAGGCGGCGCGCACGCGACTGGCCATGGTCGAACTCGGCGGCATCGTGGTGCGCGACGTCGACGCCATGGTGCTGCCGGATGAAGCCCTGTCGGAAAACCTGCTCGGCCTGTCGTTCCTGTCCAAGCTGAAGCGGTTCGAGTATGCCAACGGCAGGCTGGTGCTGGAGCAATAGCCCGCACGCGCGACCAATCCCGCGCAATTAATCGCCAAAAACCGCCGCACCGCCTTCCGCCGCGCCCGTGCATTCGCTATGGCTGCGGTGCCCTCTTCCGTTTCATCACGAGGCCTGAATGTTTCCGAAGCCGAAACCCGCGCTGGTTCCGAATACCTATGCCTATGAATCCGAGCCGATGGTGAAGGCGACCGGGTTTCGCGAATACGATGCCCGCTGGCTGTTCGGCAAGGAAATCAACCTGATGGGCATTCAGGCGCTGGGCATGGGGCTCGGCGCGCTGATCGCGGAACTCGACGTCAAGCAGGAAGTCGTGACCGGGCACGACTTCCGCGGCTATTCCGCCTCGATCAAATACGCGCTGATTTCGGGGCTGCTGGCCTCCGGCTGCAAGGTGCACGACATCGGCCTGTGCATGACGCCGATGGCCTATTTCGCGCAGTTCGACCTCGACGTGCCCTGTGTCGCCATGGTGACGGCGTCGCACAACGACAATGGGTGGACCGGCGTTAAGATGGGCGCCAACCGGCCGCTGACCTTCGGCCCGGACGAAATGACCCGGCTGAAGGAGATCGTGCTCAATGCCGAGTTCAGCAACAAGGTCGGCGGCTCCTATCAATTTCACGGGAATTTTCCGGCGCGCTACATCGCCGATCTCACCAAACGCCCGAAACTGAAGCGCAGGCTGAAGGTCGTGGTCGCCTGCGGCAACGGCACCGCGGGTGCCTTTGCGCCTGACGTGATGCAGGCGATCGGCTGCGACGTGGTGCCGCTCGACACCGAGCTCGACCATACCTTTCCGAAATACAATCCCAATCCCGAAGACATGGAGATGCTGCACGCTATCCGCGACGCGGTGCTGGCGCACAAGGCCGATGTTGGTCTCGGCTTCGACGGCGACGGCGACCGCTGCGGCGTGGTCGACAATACCGGCGAGGAAATTTTCGCCGACAAGGTCGGCGTCATGCTGGCGCGCGATATGTCGGCCGTCACGGCGAATGCGCAGTTCGTGGTCGACGTGAAATCGACCGGGCTGTTCGTGACCGACCCGGTGCTGCAGAAGCAGGGTGCCAAAGTCACCTACTGGAAGACCGGCCACTCCTACATGAAGCGCCGCACCCACGAATTGGGGGCGTTGGCCGGCTTCGAGAAATCCGGCCACTTCTTCTTCAACGCGCCGCTCGGCCGCGGCTATGACGACGGCCTGATCTCGGCGATCGCGATCTGCGAGATGCTCGATCGCGCGCCCGGCAAATCGATGGCGGATCTGAAGGACGCGCTGCCGAAGACCTGGTCATCGCCGACGATGTCGCCGCATTGCGCCGACGAGACCAAATACGGCGTGGTCGATGCCGTGGTGAAGCATTTCGAGGCGATGCAGAACAACGGCGCGAAGGTCGCCGGACAGAAAATCCGCGATCTCGTCACCGTCAACGGCGTGCGCGTCACCGTCGAGGACGGCAGCTGGGGGCTGGTGCGGGCATCGTCCAACAAGCCCGAACTGGTGGTCGTGGTCGAGAGCCCGGTGAGCGAGCAGCGCATGCACGACCTGTTCGAGGCGATGAATGTGGTGCTGCGGACGCACCCCGAGGTCGGCGCGTACAATCAGACGATTTGATTTTCTTCGCTTCGCCTCAGCCGCGCTGCAGAGCCACGGTGGATGCCTGCTACGCCATCGCCGGCACCGGCAATGCGGTCACCGACTTGATCTTCTCCATCGCAAAGCGCGAGGTGACGTTCTTCAGCGGCACCGCGCCGATCA
>NZ_JAUYQU010000270.1 GCF_030697065.1 Bradyrhizobium sp. | reverse complement strand
CGTTCGTGACGTGCGCACGCCCCTCGTTCGGGCGGGACGGGCGAGTCTCTAAAGGTGATTTGCCCGACGTGTTAAGGGAAATATTTTTGTTTTCGGGGCTTGACTTTTAATTCTGATAAACAGAAGTGATTTGCCCGTCGGGTAGTTTCACCAGTCGTAGGGTGGGCAAAGGCGCGCGCTTCGCGCCGTGCCCACCATTCATAACCGCCGCACGAAGATGGTGGGCACGGCGCGAGCGCGCCTTTGCCCACCTTACGATTGCTACCCGAACACGTCCTGCAACACGCCGTCCTTCACCACCGCGACGCCATCGAGTTCGATCGTGGCGCCCATCATCGGCAGATCGAAATGACCCGATGTGTAGCGTCCGGCGAATTCGTTGGCGCCGGTGGAGAACAGGAAGTTGCCGGAGACCGCGCGCAGCTCGGTGCCGTTGGTGTCGTTCTTGTCGTACATCGTCAGCGCCTCGTAGCGCGCGCCGGGGTTCATGCCCCAGCCGACATGCGACACCGCATAGGCCTCGCGGTCGCCCCAGGCCGCGAGATAGGACCGCATCATCGCGGCGTCCGCGCCCTCGCCTTCGAGATCGGTGACGTAATCGTCCTTCAGCGTCATTTTGATCGGCGTCGACAGATAGCGCTTGAAGGTGAGGTTGATGTCGCCGGGCGCCATCACGATGGTGCCGTTGACGGTCTTGCTCTTCGGGAAGCTGACGACGATGCCGCCGGGCCAATGCGCCAGCGTGCCCGGCCGGTCGGTCCAGCCCCAGACGCCGGCCGTCTGGGCGCCGGCCATGTCGACATCGAGTTCCGTACCCGCCGTCGAGGTCACCCGCATCCGTTTGGTCCCGCGCAGCATCTTGACCGCGGCGCGGACCCGCTTCTCCAGCGCGGAGTCCGGCACCATGCGCTCCAGCGCTTCGGGATGTTCGTTGGAGATATTGAGAATGCGCGCGCCCGCCTTCAGGATATCAGGCGTTTCCGCCGCATGCATCAGCCCCTCGATGGTGCAGTCGACGACAAACCCCGCCTGCTGCAGCGCGCTGACCACGGGCCCGAGCTTCTGGATCGCTATGCTGGCACCGGTGGAGCGGATCGGAACCGCCTCGCGGTTGCGCGGCGTCGGCACCACGATGTGAAACGGCCTCGCGCCCATCCGCAGCAGCGCCAGTTCGGCGAGGTGAACGTTGAGCGCGCGCGACTGGGTTTCCGACAGGATCGCCGCGGTGTCGCCGGGCTTGACCGCGCAGCGCTCGAAAATCTCGCAGAACGCATCGATCCATTTCGCTTCTATGCGGTCTGGCAGCATGTTTTAACTCCACACTTATATCCAACCGTCATGCCCGGGCTTGTCCCGGGCATCCACGTCCTGGCAGCTAAAGAAGACACGGGTGGCCGGGTCAAGCCCGGCCATGACGGAAATTGCATCAAACTTCCGGAAAGCCGCGCAGCAGATACGACCTCAACCCCTGCAGCAGGCCGTTGAGGATCAGGCCGAGCAGCGAGATCGTGATCAGGGGCACGAACATGTCGACCGCCTGAAAGGTCCGCGCCGCCTTGACCAGCATATGGCCGAGTCCGTCCGTCGACGAGATCATTTCGGCGAGAAACACCACGATGCAGGAAATTACCAGGCCGATGCGGCAGCCCGTCAGGATCGACGGCACCGCGGCCGGGAGCACGACCTTGAACAGGATCTGGCGGCGCGGCGTGCCCGCCGCCATCGCCGACCAGATCAGCTTCTGTTCCACCATCGAGGCGCCGTAATAGGTCGAGAGCAGGATCGGAAACAGCGCATCCGCCGCGACCAGCGTGATCTTGGATTCATGGCCGAAGCCGAGCAGCAGCAGCAGCGCCGGGTAGAGCGCGACCTTGGGCAGCGGTGCCAATACCCGCACGATCGGGCGCACCACGGCGTTGACGGCCGGGCTTGCCGCCGCCGCGAGCCCGATCCCGACGCCCAGGATCACCGCGATGGAAAATCCCGCGAACAGGCGGAACAGCGTGGAGGCGATCTCATGCTGAAAGCTGCTGGTGAAGAGTTGCTGCACGAGCCGGGAAAACACCATCCCGGGCGGCGGCAGCAGCGTCACCGGCGCATAGCCGAACGACGAGATCCCCTGCCACACCGCGATCGCCAGCGCGATCGGTATGACTCCGAGCAGGATATCCGATGTGAGCGCGCGGGCGTTCATGCGAAACTCAGGGGAATGTCGAAGCCGGGCTCGGACCAGCGCACCAGCCGGCTGCGCAGTCTTTCGAACGCGGCGTCGAGGCCGATTCCCATCGCGCCGATGATGATGATCATGGCATAGACGGTGTCGTACTGCCCCATGTCGAGCGCGTTGAACAGGATGTTGCCGGCGCCGGACTGCCGCGCGATCATCTCGGAGGTGACCATGGTGATCAGCGCCAGCACCAGCCCGGTGCGGCAGCCTGTGAGGATCTCCGGCAGGGCCGCCGGGAGCACGATCCGGACCATGCGCTGCGGTGCCGACAGCCCCATGGCGGCGCCCGACCACAGCATCTTTTCCTCGACCGCTCTGGCGCCCTGAAAGCTGTGGTAGATCACGGGCAGGCTGACGCCGAGAAAGATCACCAGCATCTTGGCGAGATCGCCGACCCCGAGCCACAGCATGATGATCGGCATCAGCGCCGCCTTCGGCACCGGATAGGTGATCATCAGCAGCGGATTGAAGAACGACGCCACCAGCCGCGAGCGGCCCATCATCAGCCCGAGCGGTATGGCGAACAGCAGCGCCGCGGCGAAGGCGATCGCCATGCGCCGCAGCGAATCCAGAATGTGGATCAGGGATTCCTGGTCGCCGAGGATCGACGGCACCGCGCGGACCGCCTGGATCGCGGTCGGAAAGCTTTCGGTATTCAGCATCAGCGAGCCGGCCTGCCAGATCGCGAGCAGGCCGAGGACCGCAAGCAGCGGCGCCAGACGCGAGAGCGCGCGAGCCATCATGGCTGCAACCCGTCTTCGCTGGTGTCGTCGATCATGCGTTCGATCTCGACGACGTATTTCTGGTAGCGCGGATCCAGCAGCAGCTCGGCGCGCCGGCGCGGCCGCGGCAGTTCGATGTCGACGATCTGCTTGATGCGGCCGGGCGCCCGCGTCATCACCACGACCTTGTCGGACAGGAACACCGCCTCGTCGACCGAATGGGTGACGAACAGCACGGTCTTGCGGTCGCGCTCCCAGATGTTGAGCAGGTCGTTCTGCAGCCGGGTGCGGGTATGCGCATCCAGCGCGCCGAACGGTTCGTCCATCAGCAGCACCGCAGGGTGATAGGCCAGCGTCCGCGCCAGCGCGACCCGCTGCTTCATGCCGCCGGACAATTCCTTCGGGTAGAAATTCTCGAAGCCCTTGAGGCCGACCATCTCGATCAGCCGGCGGCTCTGCGCCTCGGCCTCCGCCGATTTCACGCCCTGCTGGCGCGGGCCGTACATCACGTTGCCGAGCACCGTCTTCCAGGGAAACAGCGCGAATTCCTGAAACACCGGGCCGCGATCGGGACCGGGTCCGGTGATCGCCCTGCCCTTCACCCTCGCTTCGCCCTCGGTCGGGCTGACAAAGCCGCCGACGATGTACAGCAAGGTCGATTTGCCGCAGCCGGAGGGGCCGAGAATCGAGACGAAGGCGCCATCCTCGATTGTCAGCGAGATATCGGACAATGCCAGATGGGCCTGACGGCCGGAGGTGCGGAAGGTCTGCGAGACATGATCGATCTCGATCATGGCGGATGCCGGCCCGCGCGCCGGCGCCGGATCAGATGGCAACACCTTCATTTCCGCATCTCTCGGCATCGATCCGTCAAGCACGCCCGCCTTCCCCAATTGGTTCCGTCAAACCGAGCATAGCGGAACCCGGCCCGTCTTGGCGATGTCGATCATGGTATCACGCCAGCCCTTCATCGCCGGAGTACCGCGCGCACCGGCGCGGCATCCAGGCCGGAGAGCTTCAGCGGCAGCGCGATCAATTCGTAGTCGCCGGGTGTGACGTGAGCCATCACGAGGTTCTCGACTATGCGAATATCGTGCCGCCGGCAAACCATGTGCGACGGGAGGTCCTTCGACGTCTCCGGGTCGACCGAGGGAACATCCACCCCGATCAGCCGGATACCGCGAAGCGCCAGGCGCTCCACGGTTTCCGGAGCCAGCGTACGAAAACCCGTCGGCCAGCCCAGTTGATCGCCCCGGTCCGCCAGTCTGAAAAGCAACCGCGGCGGAGCTCCGTCGAGGGCGGAGACGATCTCCTCATAGCTGCAGAGCGGGCCATTTCCGCGGGCGTCGACAACCCTGGCCGGGCCGATGAAATCGCCGAGATCCAGCCTGTCGATACTGGCGCCTTCGGGATCGTAGTGCAGAGGCGCATCGACATGCGCGCCGCAATGCGTCGACATCGCGAAGCTGGCGACGTTGACGGGACAGTCGGGCCCGATCGTGAATGTCCGGCTGACGGCAAAAGCGGCATCACCGGGAAAAACCCCCGTGCCGACGCGCAGCGAAGGCGAGATGTCGATCAGGCCGCTCACAATTGAGTCCTGACCTGCCAGAGCTCGGGGAACAACACCACGTCCAGCATCTTTCGCAGGTAGGAAACGCCGGAGCTGCCGCCGGTGCCCCGCTTGAATCCGATGATCCGTTCCACCGTGGTCACGTGGTTGAAACGCCAGCGGCGAAAATAATCCTCGAAATCCACCAGCTTTTCGGCGAGTTCGTACAATTCCCAGAAGCGGCCCGGGTCCCGGTAGACCGACAGCCAGGCTTTCAGAACACTGTCATTGGCGACGTGCGGAAGGGAAACATCGCGATCGAGCGCGGCTTTGTCGATGGCGAGGCCGCGGCGATGCAGCAACCGGACGGTCAGGTCGTAGATGCCGGGTGAGCGATGGACCGAAAGCAGCTCGGCGGCAACGGCTTCGTCTTCGGCGTGAATCCCGATCATCGCGGCATTCTTGTTGCCGACGAGAAACTCGATCACGCGATACTGCCGGGACTGAAAGCCGGACGACCGCCCCAGCAATCCGCGAAACTCGGTATACTCGCTGGGCGTCATGGTGCGAAGCACGTCCCAGGCCGAGTTGAGCTGCTCAAGGATGCGCGATACCCGCGACAATGTCTTGAAAGCCGGCTGCAGATCGTCCGCTGCGATCAACCGGCAGGTGGCGTTCAACTCGTGAATCGCAAGCTTCATCCAGAGTTCGGAGGTCTGGTGCTGGATGATGAACAGCATCTCGTCGTGGGCGACGGAAAGCGGCTGCTGCGCCCGCAATATGTCGTCGAGATGGAGATAGTCCGAATACGACATTTCCCTGCGCGGGCTCATCGCGTCCGTGCCATTCGACGCGCCGACGACATTTTCGGGCATGCCATACCTGCCCTATGCGGGTTGCGCAAAGTAATGGAAACCCTTCGGCATATGCACCGATCCAGCGCTCACGGAAGATATTTTAAGCCTAAAAGGATAGACTTTTGCTGTCAATCGGGATTAAGTTTCGACGATGTCGTCCGCCTCGATGATTTCGCGCGATGCGTGCGTCGCGCGCGATTGCGTTGATCCGCTTCGCGGCTTTCGCGATCGCTTCGTGATTCCCGAAGGCATCATCTATCTCGACGGCAATTCGCTGGGGCCGATGCCGCGGGCCGCGGCGGGCGTGCTGAACCGCACGATCGAACAGGAGTGGGGCCAGGACCTCGTCAGGAGCTGGAATAGCGCCGGCTGGTTCGACATGCCGGTTCGGCTCGGCGACCGCCTCGGGGCGCTGCTTGGGGCCGCGCCGGGGCAAACGCTGGTGTGCGACACCACCTCGATCAATCTCTACAAGGCCATCCACGCCGCCATCGGGCTGAGGCCGGATCGCAACGTGGTGATCGCCGAGGATGAATCTTTCCCGACCGACCTGTATATCGTCGAGGGCGCCATCAAGTCCTCGGGCCGGCCGATGAAGCGTCGGCTGATCGGCACGGACGGCCCGTCGATCGAGGCACTGCTGGACCGCGATGTCGCGGTCGCCGTGCTCTCGCACGTCAATTATCGCACCGGAGAGTTGCTCGACATCGCCGCCATCACCCGGCAGCTTCACGACGCCGGCGCGCTGGTGGTGTGGGATCTCTGCCATTCGATCGGCGTCATGGAGATCGCGTTCGACCGCGACGCGGTCGATTTCGCGGTCGGCTGCACCTACAAATACCTGAATGGCGGTCCGGGGGCGCCGGCTTTCATCGCCGTCGCCAACGCCCACCAGGCCGCCGCGCAGCACCCCTTGTCGGGCTGGTGGGGCCATGCCGCGCCTTTCGCGTTCGATCGCGCCTTCCGGCCCGATGCCGGCATCAAGCGTTTCCTCTGCGGAACCCAGCCGATCATCTCGATGCGTGGCGTGGACGCGGCGCTCGATGCGATGGAAGGTGTCGAGGTCGCAGCCTTGAGGCAGAAGAGCCTCGCTCTCACCGAACTGTTCATGGCGCGCGTTGCGAATCTCCTGCCGGGCCTGGATATCGTGACGCCCAGCCAGCCATCGTTGCGCGGCAGCCAGGTCGGGATATCCTTCGACAAGGGCGCGGCAGTGGTCCAGGCCATGATTGCGCGCGGCGTGATCGGGGATTTCCGGGCACCCGATCTCATGCGCTTCGGCTTTGCGCCGCTCTACGTCCGGTTCGTGGATGCCTGGGATGCCGCAGCAATGCTCGCCGAATGCATCAACGCCGAAGTCTGGCGCGATCCCCGTTTCAATCAGGTTCTCGGCGTCACCTGAGCCGGCACGAAGCCAGTGGCCTGCCTGTCCATTGACGACCACTGGATGACGATTCGCAACGGTTCCAGGATAATTGATGTCCGTTGCGATATTTGTTTCCAGCGACATGGGCCGTATTGATCACAACTCTTCGGTCGCAACCTGCATGGTCGCCGCATCATCGGGATGCCTGCTGCGTCTTCCGGTGACTGGAGAGTTCGGTCGTGCTCCCGCCTCAACCGACTTCGGGGTCTGCCATGGAACACTTCGTCCACCGCGAGAATCTGGCGCATTACCGACGGCTGCTGGCCGAGCCCGGCGTGGCTGACGACCAGGTTCGACACCAGCGGATTCTCAGACTGTTGGCCGACGAAAAAGCCAAGGACGGAACGCGTCCTGAAGAATGACCGCTTTGAGGGTGATCATCGAGACATCGGGCCACTGGCCAGACGAGATCGGTTGAGTTGACTGCCCGCATTTCGAGACCGGGTCAGGCCTGTTCCGTCGTCGCCAGCCGAAGGCCGGACAGCAACAGCTCGCGTTGCACGGGATCGCCATACAGCAATCCTATCTTGAGCCACTGTCCGCCGGGGACAATGCCGTTGCGGGCGGCGAAACCCCGCGCGTAGACGAGTCGGCCCATATGGGCGTAGCAGGCGGCGAGGAACCACATCGTCATCGCGTAGCTCGGCAGTTCGTGGAACGAGGCCTCAAGGGCGACGGCGGCCCGCTCGAAACGCCGCTGCCAGAAATGGCAAATGCCGATACCCGTCAGATGAAAGGCCCGCCGCGAGGTGCGCGGGTCGAGACGCAGCGACATTTCGAAATGTTCGATCGCGACATCGGCTTCGCCGGCAACTGTCCGGATCCAGCCGCTCCAGAGCCAGCCGAAGGCGTGGCTCGGATTTCGGGCCAGCGCGCCATCGACCCAGGGCTTCAGCAGGTTGGCGTCTTCGCCGAGGTTCAATAACGCGCCGGCGGCGCTGGTCATGCTCATTGGGTCGTCGGGTGCCGCTTCGCGGGCCCGCCACGCCAGTATCCTGCCCTGCTCGCTTTCGACCGCGGCGTCGCCCCATCCGCTGAGGAAATTCTGCGAATGGCAAAGCGCCAGCGACGCCAGCGCCGGCCCATATTTCGGATCGCGTGCGATGGCCTGTTCGAGCAAAACGATGGCGCGTGCGATCGGCTCGCGCGCCCACGCCCGTATCAGCGGAAGCGCGCGAAGATACAGGTCGTACGATGTCAGGTCCGCCGTGGGGCGCTTCAGCGCGCGCATGATCTCGGTATCCAGCAGCAGGGGATCGATGACACCCGCCACGCTGGCGGCGACCTTGTCCTGCAGTTCGAACACGTCGTCCATGGGGCCATCGAATTTCCCGGCCCACAAATGCGAGCCCGTCTCGGCCTCGATCAATTGCCCGGCAATCCGCAGCGTCGTGCCGGCCTTTCGCACGCTGCCTTCCAGCACGTAGCGGACGCCGAGTTCGCGGCCGACCTGCCCGATGTCGATGGCCTTGCCCTTGTAGGAGAACGAGGAGTTGCGCGCGATCACGAACAGCGACTTGAAGCGCGACAGCGCGGTCGTGATGTCCTCCACCAGGCCGTCGGCGAAATATTCCTGCTCGGGATCGCCGCCGATGTTCTGGAACGGCAGCACGGCGATCGAGGGCTTGTCGGGAAGCGCGGGCGCGGCAGCCCGGCGCGCCGCGGTTTGGGCGTCCAGATGGACCCGCCAGGCCCGAACGGGCTCGGCGATGTTCTTCAACAGTTGCGGCCCGAGGTCGTCATAGCCGATTTCCAGCTTGCCGCGGATTTCCCGACAGGCGCTCTCCGACATGCAGATGCCGCCGGGCTCGGCAATGCTCTGCAGCCGCACGGCGATATTGACGCCGTCGCCGAAAATGTCGTCTTCCTCGAAAATGATATCACCGACATGGATGCCGATGCGGAACTCGATCCTCTGATCCTGCGGCACGGCCGCATTCTGCCCGGTCGTCGCGCGCTGGATATCAACTGCACACCGCGCTGCATCGATCGCGCTGGCAAATTCGACCAGCAGCCGGTCGCCGCTGGTCTTGACGGTGCGGCTGCGATGCGCCGACATGGCGGGCTCGACCACGGCCTTCTTTAATTCCTTGAGCCGGGCCAGCGTGCCTTCATCGTCGGCAGCCATCAGGCCGTCATAGCCGGCGACATCCGTCGCCAGCACCGCCGCCAACCGCCGCTGCAACCGCTCGCCGGTCACCCCGAAAGCTCCATTTGAATCTGCTGAACGATCAAATCATGTCGGCCGGGCGGCCGCCAGCGTTCTGGCCGGCCGGGCCTTCGCCGCCTAATCGAACCACGGCCATTCCGCCGCGCCGTCATGGGTGACGGCGCCGCCGGGGGCCTGGCCGACCAGGCGGGCATATTTGGCCAGCGTTCCCGCGCGATGCCGCGGCGCCCGCTGCTTCCACGCCTGCCGCCGCGCCGCGAATTCGCCGTCGTCGATCATGAGGTCCATGCGGCGCGCCGCGGCGTCGATCCGGATGCGGTCGCCTTCGCGCACCAAAGCCAGCGGACCGCCGATAAAGGCTTCCGGCGAGACATAGCCGATGCACATGCCGCGCGTGGCGCCGGAAAACCGGCCGTCGGTGATGAGGGCGACCTTCTCGCCCATGCCCTGCCCGTAGATCAGCGCCGTGACGCCGAGCATCTCGCGCATGCCGGGCCCGCCGACCGGGCCTTCGTTGCGGATGACCAGAACATCGCCCGCGGCGTATTTCCGGTTGCGGACGGCGTCGACGCAATGTTCCTCGTCCTCGAACACCCGCGCCGTTCCCTCGAACACCACGCTCTTGAGTCCGGCCACCTTGATCACGGCGCCGTCGGGGCACAGATTGCCCTTCAGCACCGCGACGCCGCCGTCGGGCATGATCGGTTTGGACGGGGTGAAGATGATCTCGCCGTCGGGCGCGTTGGCTGCGCCATATTCCTGCGCGATGGTTCGACCCGATATGGTCAGGCAGGAACCGTCGATGTGACCGCTCTCGACCAGCGCCCGGATCACCACCGCGGTGCCGCCGATGTCGTGGACGTCCTTGGCGGTGTATTTGCCGCCGGGGCGCAGATTGCCGATCAGCGGCGTGCGCGAAAACACCTCCCCGACATCGTCCAGCGTGAAGGCGATACCGGCCTCGTTGGCGAGCGCCGGCAGATGCAGCGCGGCGTTGGTCGATCCGCCGGTGGCGGCGACGATGGCGGCACCGTTCTCCAGCGCCTTGCGCGTGACGATCTCGCGCGGCAGCGGTCCGCCGCGCTCCAGCATCTGCATCACCAGCCGCCCGGCCTGGCGCGCGATCCGGGCGCGCTCGGCATAGACGCCCGGCACCATCGAGACGTTCGGCATGGTCAGCCCCATCGCCTCCGACACCATCGCCATGGTGTTGGCGGTGAACTGGCCGGCGCAGGCGCCGATGGTCGGCAGGCATGACCGCTCGATGCCTTCCAGCGTCGCCGCGTCGATCTCGCCGGTCATGAAGCCGCCGACCGCCTCGTAGGAATCCAGCACCGTCAGCGTCTTGCCCGCGAACCGCCCGGGCAGCGCGCTGCCGCCATAGATGAAGATCGACGGCACATTGCAGCGGATCATCCCCATCATCACGCCGGGCAGCGTCTTGTCGCAGCCGCCGAAACCGATCAGGGCGTCGTAGGCGAGGCCGTGGACCACGGACTCGATCGAATCGGCGATCAGTTCGCGCGACACCAGCGAGAACTTCATGCCCTCGTGGTTCATGCTGATGCCGTCGGAAACCGAAATGGTGGCGAATTCGCGCGGCGTGCCGCCGGCTTCCGCGATCCCGGCCTTGGCGGCATCGACCTGGAAATCGTGCGTCATGTTGCAGGGCGTCTGCTCGCCCTTCATGCTGACGACGCCGATCATCGGTTTTGCAATCGCCGCGTCGTCGAGCCCCATCGCGCGCATGAAGGCGCGGTGCGGCGCGCGGTCGAGCCCATCGGTGGTGACGCGGGATCGCGGTGTTTTCATGGGGTGGAATCTCACTTGCTGTCGTCCCTGCGAACGCAGGGACCCGCCACTGTGCCTCAACGCCGAGTCACGGCGTATGGGTCCCCGCGTTCGCGGGGACGACCCGTTGATAGAGAAAGCCCCTACTGCAGCGGCGCGACGATGGTGGGATGCTTGAACTGCATGACGTCGAGCTTGGGCAGCATTCCGGTCTCGGCATAGATATCGAGCATCTTCTGCATCGCCGGGAAATTCGGCGCGGCGCCGGGATCGCGGCCGAAATCATTGTCCTTGAGCAGATAGGTTTCCAGCACCGGGATCGGCGCCTTCAGCTGTTCGGAGACGACCTTCAGCGTTTCCTCGCGATTGGCCAGCACCTTCTTCATGCCGGCGGTGATGTCGCGCACATAGGCCTTGACGGCTTCCGGGTTCTTGTCGACGAATTCGGCACGGCACGCCTCCAGAATGTGCACGATGTTCGGCATCGCCTCGGACAGCGAGAACAGTTTTCTGGTGCCGCCCTTGGCCTCGGCGCGCGCCGCGAAAGGCTGGTTCATGTTGACGGCATCGACGCGGCCCTGGCGCAACGCATCCTCGGACACCGCGAAGCCGACCTCGACCAGCTTGATGTCCTTGGCCGGGTCGATGCCGGCCTTCTTCAGCAGCATGTTGAACGGCCCCTGGGTGCCGCCGCCGATCACGGAAATGCCGATGGTCTTGCCCTTGAGATCGGCGATGGTCTTGATCGGGGAATCGTCCTTCACCGCCCAATACACCGAGAAGCCGCCGGGCTTTTCGAACACGTGCTGGGCCACGATGTAGGCCTTCAGGCCGCCGCCGACCGCGCCGTTCGACAGCGACAGCGGCGCCTGGGTGGCGCAATCGAGCGCGCCGGCGGCCAGTGCCTGCGTCATCGGCGCGGTGCCCTGGAATTGCGTCCATTCGACCTTGTAGTCCTTGCCGAGGCTGGGAAATTCCGCCGGCCGGCGCATCATCCAGTATTTCGACTCTTCGGCCGGAATGGTCCAGCCGACGCGGATGGTCGTTTGCGCCTGTGCTGCGCTGACGCCGGCCACCACGGCAGCCACCGCGCCGGCCGCCAAGATCCATTTGGAAGATACTCGCATCATGCCCACTCCATTTTTCCCGATGACATCAAGCCATAACGCAATTCCCGTGCCTGAACCTTTCATGGTTCAAACAATCAGGCAAGCCGCCGAAATGGCCAGGTGCGGCGCTTGCCTGCGAGGCGGCGATCCGTGGTAGAGCGGCGGGCCGGGAAAAGCCCCTCGGACGTTGAAGCAGGAGAAACGGGATGGCGGACGGAAGGGAAAAGCTCGGCTATCTCGGGCTCGGGCTGATGGGAATTCCGA
Source organism: Bradyrhizobium sp. (assembly GCF_030697065.1). Lineage (GTDB taxonomy): Bacteria > Pseudomonadota > Alphaproteobacteria > Rhizobiales > Xanthobacteraceae > Bradyrhizobium. Next base: position 2,125 of record NZ_JAUYQU010000270.1, on the reverse strand, counting down.
TGACGCGGCGCCTGCTGGACGCGGGGCACGACGTCACGGTCTGGAATCGCTCGCCCGGCAAGGCCGCCGATCTGGCGGCGGCCGGCGCGAAGCCTGCCGCCACGCCGCGCGATGTCGCCGGCACAGCCGACATCATCTTCATGTGCCTCACCGACGCCGCTGCCGTCGAGCAGGTGGTGTTCGGCCCCGACGGAATTGCATCCGCCAGCGGCGCCACCAAACTCGTGGTCGACTTCTCCTCGATCCATCCCGACGCCGCGCGCGCGATCGCGATGCGGCTGAAGCAGGCCAACGGCATGGGCTGGATCGACGCGCCGGTCTCCGGCGGCACCAGGGGCGCCGAGGAAGGCACGCTGGCGGTGATGGCCGGCGGCGATGCCGCCGACATCGAGCGGGTGCGGCCCTATGTGCTGGCGATGGCGCGGCGGCTGACGCATATGGGGCCGACCGGCGCCGGCCAGACCACAAAACTGTGCAACCAGATCATTTCCGGCTGCGCCATGGCAGTGCTGGCGGAGGCGACGCGGCTCGCCAGCAATGCCGGCATCGATGCCTCAAGACTGCCGGAGGCGCTGGCCGGCGGCTTTGCCGATTCCATCCCGCTGCAATTGTTCGTGCCGCGCATGGCGCAGGGCATTCACTCGCCGCCGCTCGGCCATATCGCCAGCATCCTGAAGGACCTCGACACCGTGGTCGATGTCGCCCACGACACCTCGACGCCGGTGCCGATGACGGCGCTGGCCGCGCAACTGTTCCGGATGGCGAAGGCCGCGCGCGGCGCGGACGCCGATGCGCTGGAGATCTATAAATTGTCGGAGAAGCGAGGGGACTCTTGATACCGTCATTGCCTGCGACAAACGCGAAGCGTTTGCGCAAGGGAGCGCTTGCGACGAAGCAATCCATCTTCTTGCGAGCCGGGAAAGAAAGAATGGATTGCTTCGCTTCGCTCGCAATGACGGCTGATGGGCAAAACAAAAATCTCGAAAACAACCCCATGCACAGAATGGCTAGACGGGCGGCACCTGTCCCGCCACAAGATATGGTACGCCGACCTCCTGCAAGCGGGGCGGGGTAAAGCTCCTACCGCTCCGCGAACGCCTTCTCGACCACGAACTGGCCGGGCTCGCCGTGGTTGCCTTCGGCAAAGCCCTTGGCCGACAGCAGTTCGCGGGTGTCGGTCACCAGCGCCGGGCTGCCGCAGATCATGATGCGGTCATGTGCCGATTCAAGCGTGGCAAGTCCGATATCGCTGAACAGCTTGCCCGAGCCGATCAGGTCGGTGATGCGGCCGCGGTTGCGGAAGGGGTCGCGGGTCACGGTGGGATAATAGATCAGCTGGTTGCGCACGAGGTCGCCGATCAGTTCGTCGTTCGGCAACTGTTCGGTGATCATCTCGCCATAGGCGAGTTCGGCGACGCGTCGGCAGCCGTGCAGCAGCACCACCTTCTCGAAGCGTTCGTAGGTCTCGGGATCCTTGATCACGCTGAGAAACGGCGCGAGCCCGGTGCCGGTGCCGATCAGATAGAGATTGCGGCCGTCCTCCAAATTGTCGATCACAAGCGTGCCGGTGGCCTTGCGGCTGACGATGATCGCGTCGCCCTGTTTCAGATGCTGCAGGCGGGAGGTCAGCGGCCCGTCCGGCACCTTGATCGAGAAGAATTCCAGCCGGTCCTCGTAATTGGCGCTGGCGACGCTGTAGGCGCGCAGCAGCGGCTTCTCGCCGACCTTGAGCCCGATCATGGTGAATTCGCCATTGCGGAAACGGAACGAGGGATCCCGGGTGGTGGTGAAGGAGAACAGCGTGTCGGTCCAGTGATGGACGCTGAGGACGCTTTCCTGGTTGAAGTTGCTCATCTTGCCGATCCCAAAGCTGGAGGGCCGATTGTGCCGCTCAATTCGTTTGTATACATTCATTCGTATACGAATGAATAATCCGGCTTGCTCCCGGCGTCAAGGCACGGGCAGTATGGCTTCAGCGGCCCAGCGAAGGCATTGAAGGAAAAGGAAAAACCATGGCTCACGACGCCCCCCAGGCCGCCGGCCCGACCAAACTGGTGATCCGCAATATCGGGCTGCTGCTGTCGGGGGCGCTGGAAAAGCCGATCCTGGATGCCGACACCATCGT